>JAAYRI010000186.1 GCA_012518875.1 Peptococcaceae bacterium | reverse complement strand
GTCACACTGGGGGCCTAGCAAATTTGTTGCAAGTGACAGAGGTAAATGGTGATGTAGTTTTTAAGGTACGGGTGATGCCCCGTTCCTCCAAAAATTGTCTGGCCGGGGTGTACAATGATGCCCTGAAAATCAGGCTTACTGCCGCCCCGTTAGAAGGCAAGGCCAACGAAGCCTGCCGCGTATTTTTGGCCAAGACGCTGGGTGTGCCCCGTTCCCGGGTGGAGATTGTCGGCGGCCATACCAGTCGCAACAAGGTCGTCAGGGCCTATGGTCTCAGCGCGGAAAAGGCTATAAAAGCGCTCATGCCTTAATGCCGGGCGGAAAAAACAGACTGGTTTTCCGGCTGGACTACAGTTTGGTTGACTACCATATCGCTTTTTTATATAATAGTGCGTGTTGACGTATAATGTAAATTCCTATGAGCGGGAAGAGTAGGCGGATTTTGCCCGTATAGAGAGCCTGGGGCTGCTGGAAACCGGGTACGGGCCTGCCGTTGAAAATCACCCGTGAGGCGCCTGCTGAACTTCCCTAGAAAATTAAGCCAGGCCGGCTTGCCGTCGTTATCAGGCAGCTTGAGTGGTTAGCTTCCGGTTGGGTGCCAAGTGTCCTGCCGGGCTGCAGCTAGGGTGGTACCGCGGGTAGGTGAAAATAGTCCCGTCCCTTGAAGGGCGGGATTTTTGTTTTGGCTGCTAAAAGTTTTTCAACAATTTTATGATTTTAAGAGAGGTGTTCAAAATGGATTATGGTAAAACCTTAAATTTACCGAAAACAAAATTCCCCATGCGGGCCAACCTGCCCCTGCGGGAGGTGGAGTTCCTCAAGTTTTGGGACGAAATAGACGTTTATAGTCTGGTGCAGGAAAAAAACAGCGGTCGCCCCAAGTTCATTCTCCACGACGGCCCACCTTATGCCAACGGGCATATCCACATGGGCCACGTTTTAAATAAAGTTTTGAAGGATATTGTCGTTAAATATCATTCTATGGCTGGTTTTGATTCCCCCTACGTGCCGGGTTGGGATACCCACGGTTTACCCATTGAACAACAGGCGATCAAAGCTTTTGGCCTCAACCGCCATGAGATCGACCTGGTAGAGTTCAGAAAAAAATGTAAAGATTTTGCCCTGAAATATGTTGATATTCAGCGGGAAGAATTCAAACGTTTAGGCGTGCGGGGCCAGTGGGACAAACCCTACCTTACCCTGCAACCCCATTTTGAGGCCCGCCAGATTGGTGTTTTTGGGGAGATGGCCAAAAAAGGCTACATCTACAAGGGTATGAAACCGGTGTACTGGTGTGCCAGCTGCGAGACGGCCTTGGCTGAGGCCGAGGTGGAGTACGCAGACAAAAAGTCGGCTTCCATATATGTGCGGTTTCCGGTGAAAGATGGTAAAGGCTTGCTGCCGGAGAAAGATACCTACCTGGTAATCTGGACCACCACGCCCTGGACCCTGCCGGCCAACGTTGCCATATGCCTGCACCCCGAGTATAAGTATGTTTTGCTTCAGGCAGGCTCGGAAAATTATCTGGTGGCTGAAGAATTAAAAGAGGATTTCCTGGAAAATGTGGGCCTGGGTCAGGCCGAAGTAGTGGGCCAATTTACCGGGGCCGAGCTGGAGCATATTGAATGCCGCCACCCCTTTGTGGACCGGACTTCCCTGGTAATCCTCGGTGACCACGTGACCCTGGATCAGGGCACCGGCTGTGTGCATACGGCTCCCGGTCACGGTATTGAAGACTTTGCCGTGGGCAAACAGTATGGCCTGTCGGTATTGTCCCCAGTTAACTCCCGGGGGGTTTTTACTGACGAAGGGGGTATTTTTGCCGGTCAATTTTACCTCAAGGCCAACGACAGTGTGCTGGAAGAATTGGAGCACCAGGGAAATCTGATCAATCAATCCACCATTATGCACCAGTATCCCCACTGTTGGCGTTGTAAAAAGCCTGTATTTTTCCGGGCTACCGAGCAGTGGTTTGCTTCCATTGATGGATTCCGTCAAACTGCCCTGGACGCCATCCGCAAGGTACGTTGGATTCCCGCCTGGGGTGAAGAGCGTATCTACAACATGGTGGAAGACAGAGGTGACTGGTGTATTTCCCGCCAGCGCACCTGGGGTGTACCCATCCCCATCTTCTATTGCCGGGATTGCGGCAAGGAACTGATCAATGATCAGACCATCAAACACCTGCAGGATTTGTTCCGGGAAAATGGTTCCGATGTCTGGTTTGCCCGGGAAGCTGCAGATCTGCTGCCGCCGGGAGTGAAATGTGAATGCGGCTGCACTGAATTTACCAAAGAGAAGGATATTATGGATGTCTGGTTCGACTCCGGCACCAGTCACTATGGGGTGTTGGATGAGCCTGCCGTCTGGCCGGACCAGAGCTGGCCTGCGGATCTGTATTTGGAGGGCAGCGACCAGCACCGGGGCTGGTTTAACTCATCTCTTTCCACTGCTGTAGCCGTATCAGGTCAGGCTCCCTATAGGGCGGTGTTGACCCACGGTTTTGTCGTTGACGAACAAGGCCGCAAACAGTCAAAATCCCTGGGCAATGTGGTGGATCCGGCCAAAGTAATCAAGCAAATGGGTGCCGACATCCTGCGGTTGTGGGTCAGTTCCGCTGACTACCGTAGTGACCTGGCTTCTTCACCCGGTATTTTAAAGCAGCTTACAGAGGCCTACCGCAAGATTAGAAATACCTGCCGCTTCCTGCTGGGTAATCTATATGACTTTGACCCGGCGACCGATAGTGTTGATTATAAGGAACTGTTGGAGATTGATCGCTGGGCCTTGCTGAGGCTGCAAAAATTAATTCAAAGGGTTACCGCCGGCTACAGGAATTATGAATACCATGTGGTTTACCATGCTATTCATAGCTTCTGCACGGTAGACATGAGCTCTCTTTACCTGGATATTATCAAGGATCGGCTCTATACCATGCCCGCGGCTTCTAAAGAACGCCGTTCGGCCCAGACAGTGATGTATGAGGTTCTGTCGGCATTGGTACGCCTGCTGGCTCCTGTGTTGACCTTTACCACGGAAGAAATCTGGCGCCATATGCCTGGGGACAAGGCGGGACTGATTAGTGTGCAGATGGCCGATATGCCTCAGGTTGTGGATGAATATATCGACATTGAACTGGCAGAAAAATGGGATCGGCTGCTGGCCGTACGAAGCGAAGTAACGAAGGTATTGGAAACTGCCCGCCGGGATAAGGTGATCGGCAACTCCCTCCAGGCGGCAGTGGAGCTGTACCTGGGTCAGGACCTGCATGATTTCCTGGCACCCCTGGTGGCCGACCTGCCGGTGCTTTTCATTGTTTCCGCTGTGCGCCTGGCTTCCCTAGAAGAAGCTCCGGCAACTGCCCAGGCCAATGAAAATGTGCCCGAGCTGCTCATTGCCGTGCAGCCTGCCACCGGCGACAAGTGTGAACGCTGCTGGATGTATCACGACGAAGTAGGCGCCGACGACACACACAAAACCCTGTGCCCCCGCTGCGCCCAGGTAATGCAACAGATTTAACTGGGACAGGGGGACAGGTCCCTTGTCCCACCAGGGGGTGGGACAAGGGACCTGTCCCCCTGTCCCAGTTAAATCT
>JAAYRI010000185.1 GCA_012518875.1 Peptococcaceae bacterium | reverse complement strand
GATTTATACACAACTTTTTTTGCAGAGGCATATGTTATAAGAAAGATTAAGGTTTTTTTCTCTTTATGGGGGGTATGACATGAAGATTGGAGATATTGTTACCAGAAAGATATATGGCGAGGACATGCAGTTTTGTATTATCGGTTTTTACACCAACCAGGGTACAGGGGAAAAGGTAGCCATAATGGCTCTCCTGGACCCGAGCCTGATTGTGGAAGCCTCGGTACAAGAACTAGCTCCTATCTCGGCCAGACACCTATTTGCTTTGACAACAACACTTTTTGTTCACTAAACTGCCGTCAGGCGGTTTTTTGTTTTATCTCCTTTTTTGGCCCCCATAGAGGGATCTGTTGGAATTTATCGAAATGGGAATAATGTGGAAATAATGGCTTCATTATAAAGGGGGCCCACTGCTGTGACAGGATTTAGAAATTATTTGCTCTGTCTGACCATACCCCTCATCGCAGTTGCTATTTTTTTGGGGATGTCAAGACCGGTAGATGTTGCAGATGTTGTTGCGGATGTTAATGAAGTAAAGTATGAAGAATCTATAAAATCTGCCGAACAAAGTGTCCTTGATTTCTTTGCCGCCGTGCAAAACAAGGATTATGACACCTTGCGCAGAGTTTCCGTGAACAAACGAATGAATGACGAGGTGCAAAGAGCTACTATTGAACTGCAGCATGAACAGGGATTATTGCCGGAGCAACCGCCAACCATACTATCTAGTGAAATGTGTGACCAGGACATGATTATGGTTAAGGTTAGTTATATTTTAGCAGGTGAAGAGCGCATAATGATCTACCCGGTGATGTTGATTGACAACAGGTGGATCGTGAATGTTGGTGATGCTGTGAACCCAGCGGACGGAGATGTTGTTTGGGTAGAGAGCATTCCTGTAATCGATTCTGGGACAAGGGACCGGGTTCCTTGTCCCATTGCACCTCCGGGGACATAACTCGGCGTCAAAGCCAATCCCCAAATAGAGATGTGTCCCCATTGGCTACTTCACTGCAAGGCAAAATGGCTGGATGGGCGCCAATGATATTAGAGTTAGAGAATCTTGATCGCATCACCTTTAGCAGCCCCACCATCGAGGGTACAGTATTTAGGAGAAATAAACCGGATGGTGTAATTACTGTTGGAATTTTAAAAAGGCAAGTGTGTTGGCTAATAATACTATAATTATGGCGAGGGCGCATTAGTAACAAAATGTGAATTATGGATATTTCCCTGCTTACTTTTAATATCAGTTAAGGTTACATACTGATATTTTTTTATTTAAATGAAACCTTTTTACCCCTTGGCTTGTGTTATTAGTAGAAAGGTGGGATTTTATTGACGGATTCGGCGCCAATAAAAACAGAAATAGACATAGAAGATCTTATCCAAAAACACTCAAATACGGTGTATAGGCTAGCATATGCAAGGACGAAAAACAAGGCTGATGCAGAGGATTTGTTCCAGAAGGTGTTTTTACGATTCCTAAAAAGCAATATACAATTTAAAGATGATGAGCATTGCAAAGCCTGGTTAATCAGAGTTACTATCAATTGCGGCAAAAACTTATTAGCTTCTATGTGGCGAAAAAAAGCCATTCTGACAGAAGATCCCCCAGAAGCTTCCGGTGAAAATAATAATATACATTGGGATGATAAAAGTGAGATTTACTATGCCGTTATGGATTTACCGGAAAAATATCGTATAGTTGTGCATTTGTTTTATTACGAAGATTATTCTGTAAAGGAGATTGCCCAAATTCTACATCGGAAGGAATCCACTGTAAAAATTCATTTGTATCGAGCGAGGCAACTATTAAAATCAAAACTGAAAGGGGAATATGATTATGTTTAGAAAAAAATACAAAGTGGATTTTAATTCTCTTAAACCTGATATAAGTCTAATCGAAAACACTATGGAAAAATTCAGAGATACCCGGTGTAAAAGATCGCCTGGTATTCCGAGAACATTTGTTGCGGCGGTAGCGGCTATATGCCTTTTGGTGGGCGGAATATTTGTGACTAACAATCTAGATAAGCCCGGATTCCAACTGGTGGCCTATGCCGCAGAGAATGGTGACCAATATGTAGAAATAGAAGAAAACACAAAGATAACTTTGCCTTTTGGTAAAATATCACGGGGTAAACGGCATCTTTACCAAGATGAAACAGGAAAAGAAATAGATAAATACGATGTGGGTTTTGAGTATGGTACTATCTCCATAAGAGGAGACAACATATCTCATGTAAAATACACCTCTCATATGGGGGATTTATGGTGTTTTGATTTAGATGTAGCCAAACAAAGAAGACTGCCTGAAAAAGATGAAGTAAAGCATGTACCTACTATAGAGATGATAGGAAATGTTGATACCTTTTTGCAACGGGGGAAAGAGATAATTACAAATTATCATGAAGAATTCGGTGTAGAATCCTTTGATGTGAATTGGGTTCCATGGTATGCAATAGACATGGCATCTGAAAATGAAGCCCTTAATTATGCATATTTACCATCAGATAGTATAATAATTGAGGTGCATTTTAAAAACGGCAAATCTACAGTAAAACAATTACAACTCTCCTTTAATGATGACGGAGATTTGATTGCAGAAGTGATCAAGGTAGCAACACTTACTGAACATATAAAATTCTTGCCTAAAGAAGAAAGTCCAAGCATGAAATGGATAAGGACTAAATTAGAAACATTATGTAAATTCTCAAATTAACCCAAAAAACAATCTCACATTAAACTAGGAAGGCAGGTAGGATAGGGTTTTCCCGCAATATTTGCAATAGTAGCGCCTAATTGGTATGCGACCACTAAAGTCTCGGGCAATAACGTTGCGGGTATAGAAACCATGCCTTTGCATAGGGATTTTAACTAGACGGCCCGGATTCGGACAATGATCTGGTACCGGAAAAGGAAAGTCCCTGCCCAGCTGTTGGTATTCTTCAGGGGTTTTCGTGGTATGAAATATTTATTGCACAGCGTGCGGTGGGGACGGGGCGCATTTACCTTGTCTAATAAAGGAATACTCCGGCGGCCATTGAATTATACTATTTGGAATACAGAAGGCAGGTGGTTTTGCTGAAAAACGAAGAAACCTTTCTAACTATAGCGGAAAATGCTGTTAATAAGGCTAAAAAAATGGGCGCTCAGCAAGCAGAGGCGTACATAAGCAATACCAAGGAACTCAGCCTGGATGTGCGGGAGGCGCGTGTAGAAACAATGAAGCTGGCTGAGGAAAGAGGCCTGGGCCTGCGCGTGATCTGCAAGGGCCGGACAGGTTTTTCCTTCAGCACCGACTTCAGCCCCCAGGGTATAGATGATATTGCCGGACAAGCCCTGGCTAATTGCCAGGAAACCACTGAGAATTCCCATAGCACTCTACCATCTCCCGGCTGGACCTATCCCACCCTGGATATTTACGATCCGGCCATTGGGGAGGCCACAGTGGAACAGAAAATTGAAATGGCCAGGCATATGGAGGAATCCGCCCGGGCCTTTGACCCCAGGGTGAAAATAGTGGAAAGCTCGGCCTATCAGGATGGGGAAGCACTGGTCACGGTGGTCAATAGCCTGGGGCTCAGCGCTGTGTTCAAGGGTTCTTTCTGTGGGATTTACCTGGCCCTGGCGGCAGGGGAAGGGGACGAAAGTCAGACTGGTTTTGCTATGGACTTCAGCCTCAAATACAACAGCCTCAAGCCTGAAGATACAGGTCGGGAGGCGGCCCACCGGGCTGTGCGTATGCTGGGGGCGCGCCCTGTTAGCACCCGCAAGGCTTCCATTGTACTGGATCCTTATGTGGCCACAGGGTTTTTGGGGATAATCAGTTCTGCCCTCACTGCCGATGCTGTCCAGAAAGGCCGTTCACTGTTTGCCGGCAAACTGGGGAACAAGGTGGCTGCCGATGTGGTCACGCTGATAGATGACGGTACACTGGCCGGCGGCATTGGTTCCGCTCCCTTCGATGGTGAGGGTGTTCCTACCGGGCGGACGGTGCTTATTGACCGGGGGGTACTGCAGCAATACCTATACAATACCTATACAGCGGCCAAAGATGGTGTCCATTCAACTGGTAATGGAGTGCGTGGTTCCTTTAAAGGAACCCCCGAGGTCGGTGTGACAAATCTTTTTATTGAAGCCGGTCGAACACCAGTGGCCCAACTGTTCAAAGACGTGGCCAGCGGCCTTTATGTGACTGAGGTGATGGGCATGCACACAGCCAATCCGATTTCCGGGGATTTTTCTGTGGGAGTGGCCGGCCTTTTAATCGAAAATGGGGAAATAACCACACCGGTGCGGGGGATGGCCATCGGTGGCAACATCATAGAGCTATTTGACAAAATAGATGCTGTTGGTGATGATCTGCAGTTCTTTGGCAGCAGAGGTGCCCCCACAATCAGGGTAGCCGACATGATGATTAGCGGCCAGTAGGCATTATTGGATCATAATTATTGTCACCGGTCAGAAAATCATGGTAAAATATTGGCAGTCTATGCTGGGGATGGAATACCGGCGCCACTGTTCGGTGTCCCCATTGGGGGGTGTACATTGAAAATTCTTGTTCTACATGGCCCCAATTTAAATCTT
>JAAYRI010000184.1 GCA_012518875.1 Peptococcaceae bacterium | reverse complement strand
CATGGCATGCCGATCCTGTGCCATTCTATCCAGCACAAATGAGGTGTCATAATAACAACTTTGGTCAGCAAACAGTTCCAGCACCTTGTCCCATTCCTCATAACCACCGGCGTGGGCCATAATTATTTTGGCACCGGAGAAGTCTTTTAATACCTGAGCCAGCCGTTCCACAGTGGCATAATCTGAGTCCGGCATGCTCAGGTCGATCCCGGAATGAAAATACATGATCAAATCATTGTTGGCTACCTCTTCATAGATCCTGTAGGCTTCCTTTCCGTTAGCCGGGTGCCCCTGATAAGCGGGGTGAAACTTGAGGCCCTGCAGCCCCATTGCCGCCATTTCGCGGATCACGCTTTTATAGTTGGGATCGGCGGGATGAACGGAACCAAAGTAAATTAGCCTGGGGCTATAGTTGATAATTTGTCTGAGCCATTTGATTATGCCCTGGCCTTGTTGCGGTGAGGTAGCAACAGTGAGCACAACAGACAGGTCGATACCCGCCTTGTCCATAGAAGAAAGTAGGTTAGCAAGGGTACCATTTGTATAGGCATCCACCTGTCCACTGGTGTTGCCCAAAATTGTGCTGATTGCCTTTTCTGCTACATGGTCGGGATAAATATGGGTATGCGCATCAATAATCATCTGGTTTTTCCTTTTCATCAAATTTTCTCTTCCTAATGTTTCATGTATCACATAATGCATATGTTACATAATATTTATATCATAGCCTGCAACAAAATGGCAATGATCGGCGGGTATAATTTTGTTCGCGTATGGCCATGTATAAAAGAATATAACCAGACCATAATAGTATTGGAAGGAGGTGAATGGATGAGTAGAAATCTGGGTGCACTATTGATAAAGTTTATTGTAATCGGTCTGGTTAGCGTTATTATTTTACCTATTTTTGGCCGGTTTACCAGTGGACAGGCAATACTGATTGCCCTTGTGCTGACGCTAGTCGGTTATTTTTTAGGGGACCTGACTATTCTGCCCCGCCTGTCCCGTTCCGCTGATATTACTGCCATACTCATAGATGCCGTAACGGCAATTGTGATCATTGGTGTAGCGGATTTTGCTTTCAACGGGTTTATCACTCTCAATGTTGCCGGTTGGGTTCTTTTCCTGGCTTTGTTGGCCGTGGAAGAATGGTTTTTTCACAGATACCTTACACCTACACCCACACCTGCCCCAGTGACTGGTGAATCCGGTGAACAACAAGAATAACCGTAAAAACTGTTATTCGGGCAACACAAAAAAACCATCTCCAGATCTTTGTCGGGATCAGGGGATGGTTTTGTGTTTAGTAGGGCTCCGTAAAGAAAATACCATACACGGAAAGGGACAGGACAAAGGCAGCCAGGATAAAAACCCCTATACCGCCCCGTTTGTTCCCTTTTTCCAGGGCCCAGCGGCCATAGGTGTAGGTGTAGTAAACAATTGCCAAGGAAAGTAATAGCAACAGCCATTTCATCATGTGATCATCCTCCTGCAGAAGGACTTGTTTTTAGCAACAGGCCGGTCCGCCTGATATGGGAATGAGCATTCACATTCACCTGTACATGGGGGTATAATTCCAGCCAGGCAAAGTCCTCCCAGTCTTGTACAGTTAAAAATTCACGTTTTACCCGTTCACCGAAACCAAAAATATCGGTACCCAGTTCATCCTGGGTATACCTAATCACCTCATTGCATTTTTGTTCTGTTTGCCGGGAAAAGGCTTCTTCAAGAGTGGGCCGCAGGTCCGTCTGTTCAAAGTTATTGGGTGTGTCGGTGGCAATTACCTCCATTTCCAAAAAGAGGTTGACATCAATAACCAGATCGCCATTTTCATCAAGGCTAAGGTCATATTTGGGTGCCTGTCCCTGTTGGGTATGCACACTGACAAAACCGGAACCATCAATGGGATCCTTAATTCCAATCACGCCGCTGCCAAACTTGCCGCTGAGCATGAGGTAGTACCTGGCTTGCTCCCCGTCTAGAAATCCAACCAGCTTGTCACCTTTTAAAACGGCAGCCCCGCTATGCTGAACCTTGCTTTTACTAGCTACAGGAACCTCTCCGGCCAGGTAACGGAACTCCAGCCCCGGTTTAGCCGATTCAGTTTCACCTTCATGGACGGCAACAAGGGGCAGTACAGCCTGCCTGGAATGGGACTTCGTTTGATCATACAGGTCTGTAAGTTGGGTGGTAGGATATATTCCATGTAAGGTTGACATTTTTCTGATTAACTCCATTTGTTTGGCCGGGTTTAACTCCAGCAGAGGTTTGAAATCCTGGATTAGATCGCTAGCTTTGCCCCGGCAAATAAAGGTTTGGGCCGTACCGCGGATTTCCCGAAAACGCATTAATTGGGAAAGCCACCTGTTTAACCCTTCTTCCGCCAGTTCCTCAGAAAATATAATGGCATTGGCATGTTGCAGGTAGATATGCCTATCAATGGTTGTATTTAATAGATCCAGCATTGAGGGGGAGCCAAATGTTTCCACACTGACTATTTCCCGGTTTTTCTCTGCGTCCTCATCACCGCCTCCCTCACCACCGCCGATGGCAACCCGGGGATTAGCAATACTGAGGGTCAATAATAGATTGTTCTTTTCACCCTTGTCAAATCCCAACAACATCACAAAGGCGATTTCATCCGTTTCCCTCAGGCCCCAGCAACCAGTAATAGGCAAAAGGAATATTATCAATAGTAAAATAAGGAATGGTTTAATTTTCTGCACGGTGTAACCTCCTTTTTAGCCAATATGCGGCCAGTAGAAGTAAAGGCAACAGGAAATTGGGGAGGTGGGCAAAAACCCGCAAAAAATTGTTATCTATTCTTATTGTTGAGGGTAGATCTGAGGGCAGAAAACTGAAAATTAGAATGATCGCCCCCAGTGGCCAGATTAAAGGACGGTAGTCGGGCAGTTTCAGCGTCCTGGCCAGGGATACGGAGGCCCCATATAGAGTCAGGGCTATTTTTAGGGCTCCAACCATACTCCAGATGATGATAAATATGGCCTCAATCCGCTGGAAAAAGCGACCCAGGAAAATAACCCTGGACACCCTATAGAAAGGCAGGGTTGTCTCCGATGCCAGCTCCTTGCCCAGGGTCATCACTGTGACTGCCAAAAGAACACTCAAAACAGTAAAAGCAATTAGTGCGGCAAAAAAATTGATCCGCATGTATTTGTCGGCCCCACCGATGGAATGTATCAGGACAGCAGCCAGAATTGTTTCGGTAACAGCCGCCGTGCTAATGGATCCGTGACCAAAAACAGGCCCTAAACCGTTACCTAATATGGGAAATAGGTTGTCAAAATCAAACTGGGGAACCAAAGCGACCAGAAGGAATAATATACCGCCGAAAATAAAAATGAAATTTAGGCGGGTTGATCTTGCTATGGCCTCAACACCCAGATAAGCCCCCAATAACCCAATAGCTAGGAAACCGATGGCGATTACACTTATTGGCGTTTGGGGCAGTGCAGAAATAATTAAGGCTTCACTAAACTCCCTGATAAATAAAAAGCATACCGACATCAGGAATATGGTAGTGATCAAGTTAAATGTGATCCCCAGGACAGGTCCAAAGGCATCTTCGGTGGTTTCGATGATCGTGTTGTCGGGGTTTTTCTTAAGAACGAGCGACATGACATATATGCCGATCAGGGCAAGAACAAAGCCGCCAATGGGGGTCATCCAGGCTGCCGGTCCGGCCATTTCTATCAGGAGCCCGGGGTAGGGTAGGAAAACCCTCGCTACATTGGATGCTGCCAACAGGATGACCGCCTCTGCCGGGCCAAATTTGCCTTCTCTAATCATCCTTATTGTCACCATCCCTGATCCAGCCTCTTGATATTTTCGGCTGGCGTGTCATATCCAGCGGGTTTACATAATCCGGGCGCCTTTCCTGGAAGAATACAGGTGCCACAGAAACTATATCGGTCCAATCATCTGTTTTCGGCCCCCCTGGCGCCAGGTAGGGTACACCAAACGACTTGAGGTTAGAAGCCAGCAATACCTGCACAATTAACCCAATGGCAATACCAAAGAACCCTAACGCAGCACCCAGTGCAATATAAATAAAGCGGTAAATGCGCAGTGTAAAAGCCAGGCTAAAATAGGGGATGGCAAAGGAGGCCAAACCCGTGATGGCCACTATGATCACCAGGATCGGGCTGACGATGTTGGCCTGCACGGCGGCCTGCCCCAGTATTAGGGCTCCCACAATACCGATGGTGGAGCCCATGACACCGGGTATGCGTAGCCCTGCCTCCCGAATCAGTTCAAAAGATACCTCCATCAGCAGGACCTCAATGATGGAAGGAAAGGGTACCTTCTCCCTGTTCCCAGCAATAGCCAGGACCAGTTCAGTGGGGATCATCTCCTGGTGATAAAGTACAACAGCCAGATATAACCCGGGCAAAAGCAAGGAAAGCAAAAAAGACAACTTTCGCATCCAGCGGATAAATGTGCCGAACTGCCAGCGCACACTTAGTTCCTCTCCTGTTTGCATCTGTTCATACATTGTAGATGGCACGGTGAGGACAAAGGGGCTGCCGTCGACGATGATTACTACCCGGCCTTCCAGAATTTTGGAAGCAGCCCTGTCGGGGCGCTCTGTGGCCAGGGCTGTGGGGTGCAGGTTGTATGGGTGGTCATCGATAAATTGTTCCAGTACACCGCTGTCAAAAACATAGTCAGTCTTGATACTCTTAATTCGTCTTTTGACCTCTTCAACCAGTGTAGGGTTGGCCAAATTACGTTGGTACATGACGGCGATTTGTGTACGGCTGCGTTCGCCGACAGAAAGGTATTCGGCAGTGAGGTTTTCGTTTTTAATAATTTTCCTCAGCAGGGCGGTGTTGGTGAGCAGTGTTTCAGTAAATGCTTCCTGGGGTCCCCTGATCACCTGTTCAGTAATGGGTACATCCACAGTGCGATGTTCCCAGCCTTTTGTTTCTACCCCCAGGGCCTTATCACACCCATCAAAAAACAGGACTGTATCTCCCATATTTATAGCGGCCAGGGCATCTTTGTAAGTGGAAATTAGTTGCACCTGGTTGCCGGGTAATAGGGACTTCATTACCGTTTGGGTCAGCTTATCCCTCTCGGTTTCGGGCGGTATG
>JAAYRI010000183.1 GCA_012518875.1 Peptococcaceae bacterium | reverse complement strand
TTTTGCCGTCCTGGAACACCTTTTTATCCCAATCCCAGTAGGGTACAGCCTCCTCCAATAGACCCAGCCCCATGTTTTCCAGAACCTGTCTTGCCTCCATCTCTGCTAAAACCTGTGGTTGATCCTGGTCATTGATGAAAACAGGCACTAGTTCTATCTTCTCTGTCCCTTCACAGGTAATAAATATTTTAGCTGCCAGCCCAATACGTGTAGCCTGGGACCACTTTTGATCGAAGACGAAATTGCCCAGGCTATACATAATATATTTATCCTTATACCTCTCGATCTTCTGCACCACATGGGGATGATGCCCCAATACCAGATCTGCCCCGGCATCGATTGACAGGCGGGCCAACCGGGTTTGAGCAAGATCCGGCACCGGTTCATATTCAGTGCCGGCATGCATGGACACCACCACAAAATCCGCCTTCCTTTTGGCCTCCTGCACGGCCGCCCTTATTCTTTCCGGTTCACCAAAAGCAACACCGGGTTGGCCGGCCCCGGCCAGGTATGAATCCGGCACCAGAGCTGGTTCAGCAAAAGCGAGAAAAGCCAGTTTAAGGCCTTTTACTGCTGTAAATTCAGGAGCAAATGCTTCTTCCTGGGTTTTGCCGGCGCCTACATACCTTATCCCTGCCTTGTCCAGATACAGTAAGGTATCCAGCAAACCCTGCCGGCCAAAATCCTCCATATGGTTATTGGCCAGAGAAAGAACTGTAAAACCAGCGTCATACAAGGCGGCTTCCACACCGGGATCGGCACGCAAGGTCCTTTCCGGCATCATAATTTCCCTTCCCGGTGTGATGGGGTTTTCCAAGTTGCCGAAAACAATATCGCCGCATTTCAAACAACTCTCCATTTTCAGGAAGGGGTGGTACTGGTTATTATCGTGTTTTTTTATTTCCCCGGCCACTCCCCGGGAAAGCATTATATCCCCCACGGCTACTAAACAAATTGGCTCCCGCCTGGCTGGTAGCTGCAGTTGTTTAGCCCTGAAGGCTGCAAATCCTTCTTCGGCTGAATAGCTAGAGGGCAGGATGACATTTAAAAAATGGCAGCCTAGACAGCCAATCAGGATTATTAAAATAAAGGCAAGCAGAGTTTTTTTAGGTTTCATTTTATACTCATTGACCGATCTGGCTCTTATGGGGCAATAAAAGCGCCGGTCCACTGAGGCAATGGTGGAGTTTGCCCATCTTTAAGCATCTTATGCCATTTGGAATCCGTAAGCCGGTCTACTGCAAGCCAGGGAAACTCATAGTAAGAATAGACCCCTCCCAGGGCAATTCTTAGTTTGCCATCCACCGGCACAACAACGTAGATGTCAAAAACATTACCGGTAGCTTCTTCTAATACATTACCGCCAGGGTCATTGGCCACATCCGCCACCACAGCAGCCGGCCGGTCATACATAGCGGAACGGTGGTCTATACCTTCATCCCGTAGTGCCTCCAGCCAAAAGTGTTCCAGCTGGCCACCATAGGAACGAATTAAATCATATTCCTCATCTGTTAGAGGGGTGTTGGTCAGTTCCTTTTCGGAAATGGTTTTCAA
This sequence comes from Peptococcaceae bacterium, assembly GCA_012518875.1. Taxonomy (GTDB): domain Bacteria; phylum Bacillota; class Desulfotomaculia; order Desulfotomaculales; family Pelotomaculaceae; genus Syntrophopropionicum. The sequence continues at coordinate 5,396 of JAAYRI010000183.1, read as the reverse complement.
GGCTAGAATCAGCTGTTCCAACCTGTTTAGGCTTTCCCGATCTCGTTCATTCAACAGTTCCCTGGTTTGCAGCCCTTCTTTGGTCATACCAACCAGCGCAGCCAGGCGACCATAAAGCACCGGGTTAGGTTCCACATAGCCGCGGTCGTCAATAATCTCTCCACCACCGCCTGCCTCCGCATAAACCTGCTTGGCATAGAGGATGGTGTCATGTTTTAACTCTGCCCAGCTCGATCCATGAGATAAGAATCCACAATGCCATCATGATCACTTGATATTTTACCTGTTAGACAATCCACAAGCACTGGGAATGTGTAGAACCCGTTGCTGCGAGACAAGGTGAACTCCCATGCCGGCCGGTAGACAGCAAGGTCCGCAGAGAAACGGTTGCTGTATACCACCTGTGCCGCCACTAAAAAGTCGCCCGCATTATGATCACTGCATTTATTCGGGTCTACGTAACTGCGCACATAGTTGAGTGAGTATAAAGCCTGATCGAAGGTCAGTGGCTGGTATTGAGGCCTGGTGTCCTGGGGCGCAAAAGTGCTCCAACTCAGCCGCAGTTGGGGTATACCCTGCGGAATTACGCGCAGGGATAGCCCTTCCCCGTACACGGGGATAGAACCAATCCGGTGCTCCCAGTTAAACTCATAGAAAAAGTTAACCCGCTTGCCATCCTCATCTATAGTCACTGCAAAGGGGACCGGATATTCTAAATACTGATCACTACCAAGAAACTCGCGCGCATAGGCAGTAGCCCGTTTGAAAGCCTGTTCCGGGGACATACCCATCACTTCCCGTTGGGGATAATTCTCGTTGATTTCCCACTGGTAGGAGAAGCCACTGGGATACGTGTCCAATTGCTCGCGAAACTGGCCATATTTGCTCTGGTAGAGGGGAAGACGGTAACACATCCAATGCTCCCCGTGGTCATAGGACTCATATTCCTGGCCCGCCCAGATGCGTGACAACAACTCCTTTATATCAAGAGGCGACCCCGGCTGCACAACATACTCCCAAGCAGTGAAATTGGGCAGTTGCGGTTTTACATCCGACCAGGTAAGTAAAGGCAGGGCAGCATGGGGGTTAGGCATAGACTCCTCTGTGGGTCCTTCAGGCTTTGTTTCGATGGCTACAACTGTTGAACTACCACTATCCCGGATAGCAATGCTATTATTCAAAAGGCTGACTTCAGGTTTCAGCATCTCCTTCAAGGCCGCATATTCAACTGTAAACTCTTGTATGCCGGCAGCATAGCACCAATGCTCATACTGCTGGAAATAGATCACCACCCCATCATTGGACAGATAAAAATCATGATCGTCTCTGATGGTTTCGAAGGGCTCAATGTCATATTCGGGCAGTATTTCTTCTCTTACCCGCTCAACAATCATACCCTTGACGGTATTGTTAATATAGGCCACATAATCCGCATCATCTTTGAACAAATCCTTGAGCGTGTATTCTTCACCCGTGTTCAGGTTGAAGGTATAGGAACTCTGCACCATAGAACCATGGGCGCCTCCAGTATATTGGTAATTCATCAACACTACGCTCAGCAGTCCCTTTTGGTTGCATTTTAAACTGTAGTCGAAATAAGTTTCATACCTGTTGGGGCTACCATAACCTGATGCGCCAGCCTTTTCTTTTTCTTCAGCATTTTTTAGCCCTTCTTGCCTGGCTTCATCTGCTGCCTCCTTGAACATTCGATTTATACGATCCTGAACTGTTTCGTTAGTTAAGCCGCCAATCTGTGGATACTGCAAGGTTATCCTAATCTCATCAGTCTCAGCAACCTCTTTGATAGTCTCTATGGAAATTAGGTTCCTTTCCACCCTTTCCAGTTGGACGGCCTTGTTTTTCCTATCCCAGCGGGCTGCAAGCCCCAGTTCAGAGGAAAAGAATTCTGACCCAAGATACAGCCTACCTACAATTAACTCACTATCCACATAATAAACATGACCGTCTGCCGTAATTTGCTGATTGTTTAAATCAATCATAATGTTTTTCCCGGTCCCTATAACGGAAACTGTATTATCTATTCCCGACCACAGCACCTCATACCCAAGGGCTTCACCTACGGCCCGCAGGGGCAGATAAATATTTCCTTTGTCAATACAAGCAACAGCCTCGATTTTTGTACCATCCAACACAATTTCCAGCCCTTTGTCAGTTGCCGCAGCACAGTAGGCGGGCATAGCCATAATCAACAACAAAGTAACCATCCCCACCCCAAAAAACCTTCTCGCCATAACAATAACTCACCCCTTTCTAGTATTAAGGAATTATGACTCACATCATCGGATGTCTAATGTAAGGGAAGCCGAACGAAACAATATTTAAAGAACAGTTATCTATGAAGGGTTTGTAGGCACCTTTTTTCTGCTTCTTATAATATGACGCATTGCATCCAGCGGATGATAAACAATCATTCTTGGCCCTGCATACCTCATTATTTCTTTTATTTTCTCCCGCAGATCAGGCCTATAGCAATGCACAGGACATTTTCCACAGGTAGGTTTGTCAGCCCCAAACCTGCACCTATCCAAACGTTTACAGGCATAGTTAAACAGGGCCCAGCAGTCTGAACAAGGGTTATTACCACTGTGATGTTGTTTTCTACAGTATAGGCCAATCATTTTTCTCAGGGTATCCTTTTCCCTATCCATAAAGTTTTTTGGTGAACTAATGGTTTTGTGCCTCCAAACACGAAGTAAGGGACTTGATCCGGGTTCTAGGTTCACCACATCATCCCTTTAATTCGTTTTTTATCATTCTGATCAAGTAAATCCCCGGCTAACGCCAGGCTGATATATTGCTCTACCTCATCAGGATACCAGCCTTTTCTAATCACCATCAATACCTCAAGAATGTCGATTAGCGCTGCCCTCCTTTCCACCACATCTATATCTCGGATACTGATAGAAATCAGTTTATCGGCAATGTGTAGATAAAGGTGTCTTTTATAAGGAAGAATCATATGTAGGGACTGGATGCATTGGCGTACTACAGTTGGATTTTTATCGCTAAGACAGGCCAGGTAGGCGTCTATAACCTCATCAATTTTATTGTCCTTGTCCCATTTTGTATTTGCTGCAATAAGCATAATACCGATGCTTTTCTGAGCTGGGTTATCACTTCTAAGTTTCTCTGCAAACACAGGCCAAAAATGATATACGTCATTATAATTCATGGAGCGATTTTGCAATAAAAGCAACGATCTTTTTCTAACCTTCGGATCCTCTTCCAGCAACCATGTGACAACTAGCTGTATATCTTTTTCATTTACTATTGTAGCCGCTTCCTGCAACCCATTTTGTCCAATTTCCAATAGTTTTTCTCTGGTTATCATGGAAATTTCCTCCCGCACGGTAAAATATGCTACCCTTCCCATGCCTCTATTAATATTATAAAGACCAGCAATTCCTTTGACAATGAGCAGCGCCATCATAATGCACCAAAGATTGGGCCCCTGCCATCTCCCTACAGAAAAGCTGGGGTAACATATTTTACTAGCATTTTTACCACTTAACAGATTGACAAAGTCGTGGGAATACAGTATGGTGCATTTATAGCATACTAAACCTATATAATTTATGGGCTTAGTATGTTGAGCCCCACCCAACACCATATTGCAAAATTATGTAAAGTGAGGAGGTGTTATAATGGAACTGCAAGAAAGGGTGCAAGACGGGTATGATCAAGAGGCAATTGACAAACTCAACAGAATTATACCCTATACGGACACGAAAATATACTGGAGAGACGGCTACGGCTGGACGTCCCGTTTTTGGGAAAGCCTGCTGGCCATGGGGTGGAAAATGGTTCCATCCCCCCTTGATCCCGACTATGTTCTCGCCTTAGATGAACATGGTGTAGAATGCCTTGCAGCCGGTCCTGGCAGGATACCTTTGTTACGCTTGTTAACTAACTATTTTATTGGTGGGGGCTAGAAAGGCTTTCTAAATACAGCCGCCCATCAAATAGACAGATTTAACACCAGATACACACCCGGGTAGACTGTTAATTGATAGCTACCTTCAGCATTGTTAGGAGCGGCGTGGTTGCACCCAACATAAAGGATGCACCACGATCGCTCTAAATTTTATTAGCCCGCCCATGCCGCTGACGCAATGCTGTTAGGAAAGGCGGGGCAGGTATCAACCTGATGTCGGGAAGGGGTGCAGCTTTTGAGTTTAACAAAGGACCAAATAGAGCGTTATAGCAGGCACATTGTACTAGAGGGAATAGGGGCGAATGGCCAGAAAAAAATCATTGCCAGTAGCGTGCTGCTGATTGGCGCTGGGGGGTTGGCATCCCCCGTAGCCTATTACCTGGCTGCTGCGGGGGTAGGAACCATCGGTCTTATTGATGATGATATTGTAAGTATTTCCAATCTGCAACGGCAGATCCTGCATTTCACAAATGATGTTGGTAGACCAAAGGTTCTTTCCGCCCGAGACAAGCTTACAGCCATAAATCCCGCCTGCCACCTGGTTGTTCTTCAGGATAGACTAACGATAAACAATGTGATGAAAACAGTTAAGGATTTTGATGCAATAGTTGATTGCACAGACAATTTTGAGACTAGATTTATAGCTAACGATGCCTGCGTTCAGATGGGGAAACCCTTTTTCCATGGCGCAGTGCTTAGATATTTTGGCCAGGCCCTAACTGTTTTACCAGGAAAGGGGCCATGTTACCGCTGTGTTTTCAATTCCCCGCCGCCATCCACCAGGGTACAAACCAGCGCCCAAGTGGGTTTATTGAGCCTTCTTCCGGGAACAATCGGCACTGTTCAGGCTACCGAGGTTTTGAAATATTTTCTCGGAGTGGGGGACCTGCTGGTAGGTAGGATGCTATCTTATAATGCCCTAAGCATGGAATTTAGCCGGCTCGAAATTAGAAGAAACCCTCACTGCCCCGCCTGTGGCCATTTGAAGACGAGTTCATAAGGTAAAAGGTATATCCCTATTAGATACAAGGTCGGGCTATTAACAAGCCCGACCTTGTATTCTCTAAAAGAATCAATCATTTTCGAAAGTTGCCGTACAGCGACCACCGAGGAGCTTTTTTATTGATGCTGTTTACTTTGCAGCATCCTGACCAAAGACTGGGCAGCTTCTCCTCTGGTAACAACCGCCTTGGGCTTTAATTGTCCCGCCATAGGTTCGATTAGGCCCAGCCCAACCGATAGGGCCATATGCCCCCTCAGGTGTTCGGTTATATCACCCGCATCCGGGAAATCAAGCTTGTAGATATCACCCAACACAGCCACCCGATATAAGTTCATGGTGTGGATAGTTAGCCGGGCCAAAATCTCCCTGTTAACCGGCTGATCCGGATCCAGGTTCTCCCCGGCTTGAATGATACCCAAACGCACAGCCATTTTGTAA
>JAAYRI010000027.1 GCA_012518875.1 Peptococcaceae bacterium | reverse complement strand
TATTTAAAAAACATTATATCGAGGTGCTGCGCATATGAAGGGCCCAAAGGGGAAACAGGATTATCAAACCGCTATTTTTGCGGGGGGCTGTTTTTGGTGTATGATTGCTCCTTTTGAGAAGGTGGAAGGGGTTATTGAGGTTATACCGGGTTACACCGGTGGATATAAAGAAAACCCCACCTACCATGAGGTTTGTGCTGGCCACACAGGACACTATGAGGCTGTACGGGTTACTTATGATCCTGATATAACGAACTATGATCAACTGCTGGAGATTTTTTGGCGGCAAATTGATCCCACAGATAAAGGTGGCCAGTTTTTTGATCGTGGTTCCTCCTACCGCACTGCTGTGTTCTACGGTAATCAAGCCCAGAAAGAAAAAGCGAAAGCAGCAAAAAAAGAACTTGACAGCAGCGGCCGGTTTAATAAACCGGTGGTAACTGCTATCCTACCAGCTGCTGCCTTTTATCCGGCGGAAGAATATCACCATAACTACCACAAGAAAAACCCGGAGCATTACAAGCAGTATCGCCGGGGATCAGGGCGTGATGCTTTTCTAGATCAGCACTGGCATGAATAGTGATATCCTTGTGGAGGGGCAAGTCTTGTGCTTACAATTTTATAGAAAGGTTTGATCAGGTTGGCAAAAGAAAAACTTACAGAAATGCAGTACCGGGTCACAAAAGAAAATGCCACAGAACCGCCCTTTAAAAATGAATACTGGGATAACAAGCGGGATGGCATCTATGTGGATGTTGTCTCCGGGGTACCCCTTTTTAGTTCCACAGACAAGTATGATGCCGGTTGTGGCTGGCCCAGTTTCACCCGTTCCCTTGATCCAGGAGAAATAGTGGAAAAAAAAGACCAGAGCCACCTTATGGTGCGTACTGAAGTGCGCAGCAAAACAGCCGACTCACATTTAGGCCATGTTTTTGATGATGGGCCGGCACCAGGCGGTACACGGTATTGTATTAATTCAGCAGCTTTGAGGTTTATACCGAAGGAGGATCTAGAAAAAGAAGGTTACGGTCAATATATGGGATTGTTTAGGGGTGAAGGCGATGAGAGCGGCAAATTCCCACAGAAGGAACCCATCTAGGGTTCTTTTTTGTTAGCAGGTATTGATTGGTTTTTGTCTAATATAGACAAGGCAAGTGTCTATATGATGGGGGCAAAAGAGTTATGAAATGGAAGGCAGTGCTGAAAAATTTAGATGTCATAGCCATTATTGCTGCCAGCGCCATCGCCATTATTTTGCACCATCTAGGTGTAATCCCGGAGACCTATGTGATTTCCATTTTGCTGATGCTTTTGGCCCTACATGTGCTACAGGAAGCATTGCGGGGGGAGGAGATAAAAGAGGATATCAAAGCCATTGCCAAAAATGTACGGGTTGTTGATCCCGAGGTTGAATTGATCAAGCCCAGGGATCTCCTCATTTACACGGAGGAGTTTGCCCTTAAAAATAGGGGGGAGGTATGGTGGTTTAACGCCTGTTGTACCATGTTTCGCTCCCAGGAGCTTTTTGACCGGTTACTGGGCGCCTCTATTGAAAGCCCCAAAACAACAAGAATTTTCTTTGTCATGAGAACATCCATGAAAGAGGCCTGGGAAAAGGATGTTCAGCCAAAGATTGAAAAATGTCGGGCTGGGGAAAAGGTTCAAGAGCCGGTGTGGTGTAATATTGATGAAAACATAGCCTTTCAGATGATCGACGTAGGGATAGATAGAGAGTCCAAAGAGGCCCTCGTGGCCTTCTGGGGAGAGCCATTCATGATGGAGTTGGGCAGTGAAGGACAACATGTACCTAGGTATCTGATCCATGTTAAAAATAGGTCTGAACTAATCCTTCGCTTGCAGGACATTTTCATAAAATGTCGTCTGAAAAACAATTAATTGAAATAAAAAAACTACCTTATCTGGGTAAGTGTTAACTGCTAGTTGGCAAATTGATGTTTCGGAGCTGATAATTATGTTTGCCCCAGGAGAAGGGATGCTAACAAACCAAAAAATCAAGGAGGAGTGGCTGGCGGCCCTTAGTGATTTGGTAGGACAGGTGAAGGAATGGTCCAGGCCCCGGCAGGACACGTCGTCTTGTTCCTGTTGTTCTTGTGGTTCATGCTGTGGCTCCGTTGACGAGATTATGGAGTCAGCGGTGGAACTGGAAGAAGGACATATAGGTTGCTACAATGCGCCTGTACTATATTTAAAAACGAAAAACACAGTTATCGAGCTTAAACCCATAGGCAGATTTGCCATTGGGGCCATCGGGCGTGTAGATATGTCCAACAACATCTGCAGATATTCCCTGCTGTATTCAAGCAAAAAGGGCTGGTTGTGCCTGGAAAACAGACAGGCCCTGTCCAAATCACTTTTCTTGGAACTAGTTGCTGCTCTTGATGAAAGACAGCGGGATGCAGATTTTCATTAAAATATATTTTCTATAGTGAGGGACTCCTTTTTCGGCACATGTTTGATCATCAGCTTTAGTTCCGCCAGGTGGGCCCAGGATAGGGGAGTATTTTCTTTGGCGATATATTCCCTGGTTTTGGTCATGGTGAATTCGATATTATCAATTTCCTGGTGATCCAAAAATGAAGGCCACCATTTTGTTTTTTCTTTCCAGGTTTCCTCAAGTTCATCAGTGTTTGCCAGGGCTTGTTCCCACTGACTTTCTTCCAGTGCCTGTTCTATTTGGGTAATTTTGTGCACCATTTCATCCGTTGCATCCTGGAGCAGGTGATTGGTCCAAAAACCAAAGGATAGTATGGCCACAAATATTATTGTCAGTACAACCAGCAATCTCATTTATGCAAACTCCTTAATAAGCAAAGTCCTTCTGTTTTAAGTCTATCAGTTTTCTTATTGCAAATGCCTATCCAGTATCAGATTTAGCCTGATATAGCAGCTTCCCTTCCGTGTCCAGGTGGGCAAAAAGGACGTCCTTAAAAGACTTGATACCGAATTTATTTAGTTCGGTCCTGAGCCATTCCTCGGTAAGGTTTACCAGAGCAAGGTTTTTCTTGAGTACAAAACCATCGATAATTAGTGTCACAGGTAAACCTTCATACTTTGTGGGTATATCTAGATCCTCTGGAATCACCGGTCTTTTCTGTGACTTGGGGATCACACTTAGCTTGCCCCCGGATTCAAGGATGGCGAATTCCACATCGGCAATATTAGGCATGTTTTTTTCCCTCAGTTGTGCCAGTAGGTCGTTTATGTTGTAGCGCAACCTGGCCAGTTCTTTTTCAATAATTTTGCCGTTTTCCACGAGTACACTGGGCGTGCCGCAGATTATTTCCCTGGCCCTCTGGCTTTTTAGGGATAGGAAGGACATGGCTACCTGGATTAGGATCAGGGTGAATATGGGGAAAAGGCCAAAGAGAAGGGGTACCTCAGTATTTTCCATCGGGATGGCAGCCAGCGCCGAAAGCATAATCACTATCACTATCTCGTATGGCTGAAGCTGTCCGATCTGCCTTTTCCCCATTAGTCTGATGCCGATTACTACCACAGCAAATAAGATCACGGTGCGTAGTATACCTATTAGCATGTATCTTGCTCCTGCAATTTAATTTATTATTCCTGCCTATCTTTCTCAAAGAGCGATGTTTTTATGTGTGTTCAAAGTATTTATTTCCTTGCAGCCACAAATCATATTATGGGCTATGAAGGGGCATTTATATAAAAGAAAGGGGATTAAATGGATGGAAGACAGGCTAATGAAAAATATTGGTTTTGCCGAGACCCTTAGATTGGGTGAGCTGGTGGATTATCAGGAGGGAAGGGTGGTTAGCCGGACCTTGGCGCAATTACCCCAGGTCGGCCTGACGTTATTTTCTATTAGCCGGGGAGAGGGAATTAGTGCCCACACCTCGCCGGGGGATGCCCTGGTGCAGATTTTGGATGGAGTAGCAAGAATCACCATTGGTGAACAAACCTTTAATGTGCAGCAAGGGCAAAGCATCGTCCTGCCCAGTGGAGTTCCCCATGCCCTCGATGCTGATGAAAATTTTAAATTTCTTTTAACAGTTATTAAGCCCTAGAGCAAACAAAAAAGGTGATTAGAACCATTGGGTCGGTTGCAATCACCTTTTTAACTAATCACGTGAGGGGAACCATGGTTATTGCTCGGGTGTTTTCAATACAGCACCTGTACTGGAGGAGGTTACCAGGGCCGAATAGCGGGCCAGGTAGCTTTTCCCGGTAACCTTGGGCGCCGGCTGTTGCCAGTTACTGCGGCGGGTTGCTAATTCTTCTTCAGTTAACTGTACATTCAGGGTGCGGTTAGGAATGTCAATTTCAATCAGATCCCCTTCCAGCAACAGGGCAATGGGACCACCCTCAGAAGCCTCTGGTGATACATGACCAATGCTGGCACCTCTGGTGCCGCCGGAAAATCGGCCGTCTGTAATTAAAGCCACATCCTTGTCCAGCCCCATGCCGGTGATTGCTGAGGTGGGGCTGAGCATTTCACGCATACCCGGCCCGCCTTTGGGTCCTTCATAACGGATAATCACTACATCGCCTTTGTTAATTTTACCGTTCATGATGGCCTCAAAGGCCTCTTCCTCACTATTATAAATACGTGCCGGTCCACTATGTCTAAGCATTTCCTCAGCTACTGCCGACTGTTTTACCACAGCTCCATCGGGTGCCAGGTTGCCTTTGAGGATGGCGATTCCGCCTTCCTGACTGTAGGGGTTATCCAGGGGGCGGATAATTTCCTGGTTGCGGACGGAGGCCCGGCTAATATTCTCCAGCAAGGTTCCACCGGTCACTGTTTTAGTCTCCGGATACAGCAAGTCCGCTTCAGCCAGTTGCTTTAGCACTGCAGAAATGCCGCCGGCTACATAAAGGTCAAAAAGGTGATATGGGCCACCCGGGCTTAGTTTTGTGATATTGGGGATCCGGGTGCTGATTTCGTCAAAGTCTTCAATTCTGAGGGGGACCCCAGCCTCGTTGGCGATGGCCAGCAGATGTAAGACGGTGTTGCTGGAGCCACCAATGGCCATATCCAGGGCAATGGCATTTTTAAAGGCCTCCAGTGTCATGATGTCCCGGGGGCGGATTTTTTCCCGGACCATCTGTACTGCTTGTTGGCCAGCCAGCTTGGCCAGAGCCTTACGCCGGCCGTAAGGTGCCGGTATGGTACCGTTGCCCGGAAGCCCAATACCCAGTGCTTCCACCAGGCAGTTCATGGAATTAGCAGTAAATAACCCCGAGCAGCTACCGCAGGTGGGGCAGGAGCCTTGTTCCATTTCGGCCATTTCAGCGGCAGTGATGGCCCCTACTGCATATGCTCCCACAGCTTCAAAAAGGGGCCGGACCAGGTCGGCATCATCACCGGCATAATTGCCTGTCAACATGGGTCCACCGCCGACATAAACAGAAGGTATGTTCAGCCTGGCTGCTGCCATGAGCATACCGGGCACGATTTTGTCACAGTTTCCCACCAGGACCAGTCCATCAAATTTATGGGCCACGGACATGGTTTCTATAGAATCTGCAATTAACTCCCGGCTAGCCAGGGGGTATTTCATACCATCATGGTTCATAGCAATACCATCGCATATACCAATAACCGGGAATTCCACTGGCGTCCCCCCTGCTGCTGCCACCCCAAGTTTGGCTGCCTGGGCCAGATCACGCAGGTGGATATGTCCCGGAACAATCTCATTGAAGGAGTTTACTATACCAATCAGTGGTTTCTTCAAGTCAGCCGGGGTATAGCCCATAGCATAAAAAAGGGACCTGTGCGGTGCCCTGGCTACCCCCTGTGTCACCATCTCGCTTTGAAGACAACCCTTATTCATAAAAAAGCCTCCTTATTTAAATTGCTCTTATAATTTTAACATGATCCTGCAGCTTACACATGTATAGAAAGAATTATAAACCACGCCACCAGGTAAAACAATAGAATTCTATATCCAGCGTGGGCACCCTGTGAAGACACCAACAGGGGGATGACATTTTTGGGTAGATGTAATATAAGAAGTAATAATTGCGTTTATCAGTTAATCTGGTATAATCAACGTAAGACCTTTTTAAGGGGGGACAGGCATGTTTTCAGGAGCGTTTCAGCCTTTGCATTTATTATTGATCCTGATTGTGGTATTGATTATTTTTGGGCCGGGCAAGCTCCCGGATGTTGGCAAGGCATTGGGTAAGACTATTAGTGAATTCAAACGTTCAACACAAGCGGATATTGATGAACCTGAGGAAACCAAGGCTGAAGATCAGGCAACAAAGGCATAAAATAACAGGCATAGATCAGAAATACGATTCATAGCCCGCTACCGGCGGGTTTTTGTTTTTGTGCAACAGTTTTTATAATATTGCCTGCCAGGTACAATAGTTTATAATTTGCGAATAGGATAAAATTGTGATTGGGTTCATTAATGTGTTAACATTAGGGTAGGAATATTTTAATGTCAAAGATGGGATTTTTATGTCCGAATGGGAAACTGTAAAAGGCCATTTTTTAGACCTGGGGCTGCCGGATTTGCATAGCTGCTTTAACCTGACAGTGCCGCAAATGCAGCATATTGCTAAAAAATTTCATCAGTCTATGCTGCATGGGCTCACGGAGCAAAAGGGATCATTGAAAATGTTGCCCTCTTTTTTTAATATTCCTACCGGTGAGGAAAGTGGGGTGTTTCTATCCATAGACTTTGGCGGCACCAATGTGAGGGTTTCCCTGGTTCAGCTTTTGGGACAAGGGAAAATAAGGGTGCTAAAAAAGATATCTGCATTTCTTAGGGATCCCGGCGGCAGCTACGACTATACTGCAGCCACTGCCACCGGTAGAGAACTGTTTGGTTTTCTGGCAGAACAAATAGCAGAACTGATTGGGGTAGGCGAAACCATTCCTCTGGGATTGACCTTTTCTTTTCCCACTAAGATGCAAGCCTTGAATAAGGCTGTTTTAATCGGCTGGACAAAAGAATTCAATACACGGGCGACAGTGGGGAAGGATGTTAACCTGCTTTTGCTTGATGCTTTACAAAAGCGGGGTTTGCATGGGATCAAACCTGTGGCTGTCATTAACGATACAGTGGGTACATTGATGACGGCAGCATACTCAAATCCCCGGGCCGACATTGGTTCTATCTGCGGCACCGGCCACAACACCTGTTATTTGGAACAGCAACCACCCCAGCAATCCAACCCAATGATCATCAACATAGAGTCCGGCAACTTTAACAGGCTGCCGGCAAATGAATATGATCGGTATCTAGATCTACATAGTGAAAAGCCTGGTGAACAGGTGTTGGAAAAAATGGTTTCCGGACGTTACCTGGGTGCTTTGATGAGGCTGGTTCTCCTTGATCTAGTTCGTAAAGGGTGTCTATTTCAGGGGGTGAGTAGGGAAATGATGGATTTTTTTTCCCAGGCCAAGAACCTTGATGCGGAGCATATTTCCCTGGTATTGGGTGATAACCCACCCGGGTTTGGGAAAACGGCAGCATGGCTCAAAAATGCCGCTGGTATCCAGGATTTGTCTCGGTCTGAACTCCAGGCCCTAAAAATTATCGTTAGCCTGTTAACAACGAGGGCAGCGCGGCTTGTGGCAGCAACCTACGCCGGCGTTTTGAGGCATTTGGATCCCCTTCTAAAACGCCCCCATATTATTGCTATTGATGGTTCGTTATATGAAAAAATGCCTGGTTTTGCTTCCTGCCTGGAAAAAGGTCTTGATGAGATTTTGCAGAATAGTTCTGGACAGGTCCAGCTAAACCTGGTCAAGGATGGTTCGGGCGCTGGTGCGGCTATTGCTGCCGCAGTGGCTGTTGCTCCCAGGTAATTATAAAAAGGGGTTACCTAATTTAACTTAATTAATATTGCCGGCGGGAAATACAAGATGATTATAGAATTATCATATTGGTAGCGTATAATAAGGAGGGTGGTTATATGTCTTTTAAAGGCATTCTTTTTCATAAGGATGGTTCTGTCGCGACCATTACCCTAAACCGACCTGCCAGTTTTAACGCTTTGGATCTAAACATATCAAGGGAGATTTGTACAGTCCTGGAGACATGCCGCTTAGATCGGGAAATAAGGGTTGTAATCCTTACTGGCAGCGGCAAAGTTTTTTGTTCCGGGGGTGATATAAAATATTTTGCTCAGTTTGCCCACACAGATCCCGGTGAACCGGTGCGTCAGGTGTTGGAACCGCTGCAGCGCATTATTCTGCAGATCAGGCATTTACCCAAGCCCGTTTTGGCGGTAATCAATGGGGCTGTGGGCGGGGCTGGAATGTCCCTGGCCCTGGCCTGTGACTTGCGACTCTGTTCCAGCCAGGCCAAGTTCAAGCAGGCTTACACCAGCCTGGGGCTGGCGCCTGATGCCGGTTGGAGTCTTTGGGTGGGTTTACTGGCGGGCTTTAGCAAGGCCAACGAGATGGTCTTTTTGGATCAGGTTTATGATGCCCATCAGGCTTTGGCTATGAATCTGGTGCACAAGGTAGCAGCACCTGAAGAACTGGCTGCTGCAGCGCGGGTGTGGGCTGAAAAACTAGCTGCGGGCGCTACTGGATCATTTGCTATAGCTAAGGAGAATCTAAACAGGGCCTTTCTGCCCCTCTTGGAACGTCAGCTGGAGGTTGAGCGACAGGGGGTGCTGGAGGCAGCATATAGCAAGGATTATCAGGAAGGGTTGGCTGCTTTTTTGAAAAAGCGTAAGCCTCTTTTCAAGGGGTCCTAAAAAATCACCTTTTACACCAGCATAAACACTAAATTATAAACCAAGAGGACAACTGGAGGGGAAACTGTGGACATTTTATCTGCTATCGGTAACACACCGCTTGTGGAATTAAGAACACTAAACAACGGGAGTAAGGTCCGCATATTTGGCAAGCTGGAAGGGAATAACCCCGGTGGCTCAATCAAGGATCGCCCTGCCTACTACATGATTAAAAAGGCAGAGGAATCGGGTGAACTTACAAAGGATAAGATTATCCTGGAGCCCACCTCAGGCAACACTGGGATTGCTATAGCAATGATTGGTGCCGCCAAGGGATACCGGGTCAAGCTGGTGATGCCCGGTTGTGTCAGTGAGGAAAGAAGTCGTATCCTGGAGGCTTATGGTACCGAATTGGTCCTTACCCCGGCATGTGAACGTACCGATGGTTCCATCCGGGAGGCCCTGAGGATAATAAAAGAAGAGCCGAACAAGTATTATATGCCTAACCAGTTTATAAATATAAACAATACCCTTTCTCACTATGAAACCACCGGCCCGGAAATTTTTGCTCAGACAGAAGGAGAAATCGATGTTTTTGTAGCCGGTATGGGTACCACTGGGACACTAATGGGAATTGCTATGTATCTTAAAGAGAAAAAACCGGGGATAAAAATTGTCGGTGTGGAGCCCTTTAAGGGTCATGCTATCCAGGGCCTCAAAAATATGGAAGAAGCCATTGTTCCCCGGATCTACCATCCGGAAATGATGGATCTCAAGGTCAATATAGAGGATGACGAAGCCTATGAAACGGCAAGAAGGTTGGCTACCAGGGAAGGCATTTTTGTAGGCATGTCCAGTGGTGCTGCTGTAGCCGGGGCCCTACGAATAGCCAGGACTATGGAAAAAGGCAATATTGTGGCCATCTTACCCGACCGCGGCGACCGTTACCTGAGCACTACCTTATTCAGGTCCATATGTGCTGATTGTTCCCCTTAATAAACAGACTCCTGATGAGATATAATAATGGGACCCGGCTGGAATGCCAGCCGGGTCTTTTGCGCAACTAGGGCATTCTTTTGGCACCATCAGCTTCAATTTTATCAGAACCTTTGGTGACATAGGTTTTGCAGCAGGTGGCCATGCAGGAGCCTGCTGTCCCAGGAGTGAGCTGACTGGCAGTGTTTACATCAATCTGATCCGGCTGCATGCTGCCAAAGGCATCGTTGGCTACAAGGATTTGATCAGCATGGCATTTGTTTCCCTGGTTCCAATAGTGGCAGTCACTAACAATGCAGTGGATATTTTGTTGACCTGAGTGTGGCATTTTGTTCAATCCTTTCTTTCGAATTTTGTACTACACCTGTATTATTAGCAGTTAGGAGTTTTTTATTTAATAAAAATATTTCTTGTTTTGTCTAACGATAATAATAGGTTGAGAAGGAGGGAGCTTGATGAAGGCTCATACTAAATATTTATGGTTTAACACTCGTAAAAGGCGGGAATATATCAATGTTACAGGAGAAGTGGAAAAGGCAGTGGGTGAAAGTGGTATTCAGGAAGGGATGGTGCTGGTTTCGGCGATGCATATTACGGCCGGTGTATATGTAAATGATGATGAACAAGGCATTATCCAGGACATAGATGAAATGCTGGAGGAAATGGCGCCTTATGGAAGGGATTACTTACACCACAGGACTGGTGAAGACAATGGGGATGCCCATTTAAAAAGCTTACTTGTCCACCACCAGGTGATTATACCAGTTACAAAGGGCCAGTTGGACCTTGGTCCCTGGCAGCAGGTGTACTATGCAGAGTTTGACGGCCAAAGGAAAAAGAGGGTGATCATCAAGGTGATGGGGGAATAGGAAAAACCCGATTTCACTGATAATGTATCGTTATCAGGTCTCGTTGAAATAATAAGCAGTAATATTAATTTGCCCTTATGGCTATTGGTGGGATACAGGTGCAAAAATTGTATAGATCCCGGAAAACCAGGATCATTGCCGGGGTAGCAGGCGGTCTAGCCGAATATTTTGATATCGATGTGGCCATTATTAGATTATTGTGGGTTTTAGCAGCTTTTGCCGGTGGAGCAGGTCTCCTGGCCTACATTGCCGCTATGATTATCATTCCGGAAAGAAGGGAAACATTGGGAGCGTCTGGTGAAGAACAGCTAGAGGATAATGGAAAACCTAAAAGGGGTCTCGGGGAAACTGCTCGTCGCAACGCCGGCCTGATCTTAATTGGGCTGGGGGTCCTACTGCTGGCCCATGAAATACTCCCCTGGTATTTAATGCGCTACGTATGGCCCTTGCTGTTGATCGCCCTGGGCATTTTTGTCCTTTCCCGGGGCAGGCGGGGGGCTGGCCCATGAGTACGGGATCCTTTATTGTGGGGCTGGCACTGATTTTGGTCGGTGCAACAGTTTTGTTAGATAATCTTGGTTATGGCACCAGGGGCCTCATTACCCAGCTGCAAAAATTGTGGCCGGTGATAATAATTGTCATCGGCATTGGTGTTTTAGGAAATGGCAGGATTCCCTACTGGCTGGGAATAATCATCACGCTGGTGTTGGTAGGGGGAATCGTATTTTTGTTTATGGGTGCCCCCGGGCTGGTTCATCTTTTTTAAAAGGGGGTAACAATGCAGCCTCGTTTGCACATGATCTGGTTAATTCTAATCGCCGGGGTGGGGGTGCTGGGTTTGTTGTATCTTTGGTTTACCCTTTTCCCAGGCCGTCCGGCTGCAGATGTCTTTCTTCATTTTAGTGCCGAGCAGGTGGAACGGGGCCGCCAGTACAACAGGGCCATACGCCTGGCCGGTAACTTTTCTGTTTTTGCCCAGGTGGCCTTTTTGGTCTGGTTTATTTTCACAGGGCGGGCGGCTGCTCTGATCCGCTGGCTGGCACAAACGGCAGGAGGCGGGTTTTGGGTCAACCTGTTGCTGTTTTTCCTGGTGCTCTGGTTTTTCCTGCAGTTAATTAACCTGCCCTTTACTCTTTTCAATAGCTACTTCTGGCAGCACTGGTGGGGTTTTTCCACCCAAACTATGGGTTCCTGGTGGGGGGATTATCTCAAGGGAAGTGCTATCAGCCTGGTTATATCTGCCGCAGGGGTTTTGATTCTCTTCGGGTTCATGCAACGCTGGCCACAAACCTGGTGGCTGGTTACAGCAATATTTCTTTCCGTGTGGATTATTATTCAGACCTTTCTCTGGCCATTGGTGGTGGCACCACTTTTTAACCGCTTTACACCGGCTACTGATCCGGCCCTTGTGGCTATGGTAGGAGAACTGGCAGATAAGGCCGGTTTGCCCGTTAGTGAGGTACTGGTTATGGACGCCAGCAGCCGTACCACCAAGGTCAACGCCTATTATACCGGTTTGGGTGGTACCAGGCGGATCGTATTGTATGATACTTTGCTGACATCCCACCCCCTTGACGAGGTTAAGGCGGTGGTAGCCCACGAAATGGCTCACTGGCAGAAGGGGCACATAATAAAGGGCTTGTTTTTAGGGATATCAGGTAATTTTGTTCTCTGGTATATTTTGTTTTTGCTGCTGCCGGTGACTGTGCCCCAGTGGACACGTAATCCAGCCACCTGGTCGGTGATACTGCTGTTTCTGCTGCTGACTTCATTTGCTGCCAATCCCTTGCAAAATTACATCTCCCGGCATATGGAAACAGAGGCAGACCAGGTATCGGTGATGCTAACCGAGGATGTCCCTGCTGCCCTCCGTTTGGAAATTAATCTGGCGGTGGGCAATCTATCTGATGTGGCACCGGCTCCCTTTGTGCGATGGTTTAGTTACAGCCACCCGCCCGCCCCGGAACGGATCAAAACTATTGAACAAACTGGTAAGTCATTATGAAAAAACATATTTTTCACACCTGGTCTAGATGATTATTTAATTCCATTGTTACCGAGATAAGGGGGGTGGAGTGGTGCCCAAGAGGTTTCTGAAGATGTTTTTTGGTTGGGAGACTATTTACATAACAAGTAATCTTCAAAATTTTGCTACTATTAGAGGAAGATTATTAGATAGTGGAATAAGGATGAAAACAAAAGCTGGCGGTGGCGGGGCGGTGGGTAGAGGATCATATCACTCTGGAATGCCAGTCCAATCTCACAGATCTACTACATATGAAATATTAGTGAGGAAGGAGGATTTACATCGGGCAACTGAAGCAATCCACAGATCGAGAGAGACGAAACAGCATTAGGAGCAGACCTTTTAGCCTGCTCCTTTTTTAGTGGGGTAGGTTTTTCCCCCATTTATTTGTTATAAAATGAGCCGGAACTATAGCTTGTCCAGGGTACTCCGGTACTGCTTTTATACTCCCCGGTGCCCCAGAAGTTTGAACCGGCTATGTTCTGGATCCCGGGGTGTTCCATCGGGGTAGATGAAGTGTTAGAAAAAATAATGGGGTAATAGAGATCATCGGCTTCTTTTATGCTTATATCACAGTAGTATTCCAGGCCCGGCTCTACACCTGTAATGTAAAAACTGTCCCAGAAAGGTTTGATGTCAAATGAGCGATCTACGCCCCGGTTGGCTACACTCAGTCGCAACATCAGTTTTTTTTTATCCAGGGCGGCTCTTTGGCTGGGGGAGAGATCCCAGTACACATAAAGTGTCCGGGGCGTTTGCATCATGAGGACCAGGGTGTTGTAGTCATAATTTGTGGGCAAGGGCGCTAATGTCATTTGATCACCTCAACCTTTCTATAGCATAAATACAAATGAAGTAAACATTACCAACATATATAATATAACCCATATTTATTAAGATTGTCTTTCTGAATTATTAAGCATTTATTATCTTTAGATCAACAAACATTGACATTTACCAGGCACAAATGTTGATTAATAAAAAGGAGATACCTATCTTTTAAAGAATTTAAGTAAACCGAAACGCTGTATAAATAGAATATTGATAAGAACCTGTTTTTTTAATAATTGCTTTTGGGGGATGACTTTATGAACCATGATCCGGCAACGAAAAAATATGCGCTAGTTACAGTGATGTTAGCTTCCTTTACCACACCTTTTATGGGTAGCGCCATAAATTTGGCCATACCTTCCATTGGACAGCAATTCGGCAGCAACGCCCTGTTGCTCAGTTGGGTGGTCAGTAGTTACATACTGTCGTCGGCAGCTTTTCTGTTGCCCTTCGGCCGCCTGGCTGATATGGTGGGCAGGAAAAAAATCTTTGTCCTAGGAATGGCTATATTCTTAATCTCTTCCCTGTTTTGCGGTTTTGCTTGGTCCATCCAGGCCCTTATTGGCCTTAGGGTCCTACAGGGTGTAGGTTCGGCCATGACTTTCGGCACGGGTACAGCTATATTGACTTCTATATTTCCACCCCGGGAAAGGGGCCGGGTGCTGGGATTAAATGTGGCTACAGTCTATACAGGGTTGTCCCTGGGTCCAGTGTTGGGTGGTGCTATGAACCAACATCTGGGTTGGGAGTCCATATTCTTTCTTAACGCGGTAGTGGGTCTGGCTGTCCTGGCCTTTGCTGTTAAGATTAGAGGGGAATGGGTCGGCGCCGAAGGTGAAAGCTTTGATACAGCGGGGACTGCCTTTTATATGGCTGGATTGGTAGCCTTTTTATATGCCATTTCCACAATCGCTACGTCAGAGGCATCGAAGTACATCTTGCTGCTGGGGCTGGTTTTACTAGTTTTGTTTGTGAGGCATGAAGCTAGATCGGAGTATCCGTTAATTGACATCAAACTTTTGACCCGTAATGTCACCTTTGCTATGTCCAACCTGGCGGCGCTGATTAACTATAGTGCCACCTTTGCCTTAACCTTTCTGCTCTCCCTTGTACTGCAAGTGGGGATGGGACATAGTTCATCTGCAGCAGGCATGATTTTGCTGGCTCAGCCGGTGATGATGGCCCTCCTTTCTCCTTTTGCCGGGGCCTTATCGGACCGTGTGCAGCCGCGGATTGTTTCTTCTGTCGGTATGGGCCTTTCCGCCTTAGGACTTTTTTTGTTCAGCTTTCTAACGAAAGAAACCCCGGTGTGGATAATCATTGGTATACTGGTGTTGCTGGGGATCGGTTTCGCCCTATTTTCCTCGCCGAACATGAACGCCATCATGAGTTCTGTGGATAAAAGGTATTACGGTATCGCCTCTTCCACCAGCGGTACCATGAGGCTGGTGGGCCAGGCAGTTAGTATTGCTGTAGCTACCCTGATTATAGATCTCTATGTGGGCAGCGCCCAGCTTACTCCCGCTGTGGCGGATCCCTTGTTGAAGAGTGCCAAGGTGGCCTTCGTTGTTTTTGCTATTACCTGTGTCGGCGGTGTTTTTGCTTCCCTGGCCAGGGGGAATATGAACAGGGAAGCTAAACTGGCGGAGGAATAAGTGGAGGGAGCTTCATGCCCCGTTTGGTATAGCCTTATTTGTGGATGATTCCACACATTGTTCCAGGCCCCTCTATTAGGGGCTTTTTGGGGTTTAGCGAAGAGTCTGCCAGTTGTATTTTTCATGGGGGCAACAGCCTTGAAAATTAGTATGGTAAAATTTATAAAGGGTTTAATGATGTGCTTGTCGTATCTCTTCAATAAAATGAACTGCGGGGAGGGACAGCAGTTTGGAACAGGAAAAGTTAATGCTCTATCAGAATATGTTGTTTATCAGACGCTTTGAGGAAAAGCTGACCGAGTTATGTAAAACTGAAGGAAAAGTGCCCGGCATGATGATTCTTTGCACAGGGCAGGAGGCAGTGGCCGCCGGGGTGTGCGGCGCGTTGGAGAAAGATGATGTGATCATCGGCAACCATCGCAGTCACGGGCATCTGTTGGCCAAAGGCGCTGACCCCAATGCACTGATGGCTGAAATCTTCGGCAAAGTAACGGGCTGCAACAAGGGCAAGAGCGGTACCCTGCATCTGGCGGTACCGGAGGTAAATGCTCTGTGCACCACTACTGTTGTAGGTGGCGGCATTCCCATTGCTGTGGGCACAGCTTTTGCCCAGCAGTATAGGGAAAGCAAGGCGATCACCGTGTGCTTTTTCGGGGATGGGGCTGCGGATGAAGGAAGTTTTCATGAATCCCTAAATATGGCGGCCCTCTGGAACCTGCCGGTGATTTTTGTGTGTGAAAACAATGTGTACTCCGGCGCCCAGCGGATGGAAGAACATACTAAGGTAAAGGACATTGCCCTAAGGGCCCAGGGATACGGTATGCCCGGCATAATAGTGGACGGTAACGACGCCGAAGCCGTGCTGCGGGTTACGGCCGAAGCCCGGCAGCGTTGCCTGGCCGGGGAAGGGCCTACTTTGATTGAATGCAAAACCTACCGCTGGCGGGGACACGGTGAACTGGATCACCAGGTATATCAGCCAAAAGAGGAAATAGCTATGTGGATGGAGCGCTGCCCGATTAAAAAAATAGAACAGCAGCTGCTGGCAAAAGGGGCCATATCCAGGGAGGACATTACCGCACTGGAGGAATCCATCGCTATGTTTGTGGATGACGCTGTGCGTTTTGCCGAGGAAAGCCCCTACCCGGCCCCAGAAGAAGCGTTGGAAGATGTTTATATTTAGGAAAGGAGATTTTGCCATGCAGCAGATAACAATGGGTCAGGCCATACAACAGGCCCTGACTGAGGAAATGCGCCGGGATGACAGTGTTTTTCTGGCTGGTGAAGGCATCGGGGTGGGTATCCATGACTCCCCACTGATGCCCACTTTCGGGCTCTTGCAGGAGTTTGGGGCTGGGAGGGTGAAAGACACCCCCGTTTCTGAGGCGGCTATAGCGGGACTGGCTGTGGGTGCTTCAGTAATGGGCCTGCGACCGGTTGTGGAAATTATGTTCAACCCGTTTTTTACCCTGGCATCTGATCAGATTGTCAACCATGCGGCCAAACTTCGCTACCTTTCAGGCGGCAAAAGCTCTTTTCCCCTGGTGGTAAGGATCAAAACAGGCGCCGGTGGCGGTGCTGGCTGCCAGCACGCCCACAACCTGGAGGCATGGGCGGCCCACTGTCCAGGGTTAAAGGTGGTCATGCCAGGTACTGCCGCTGATGCGAAGGGCCTGCTGAAATCTGCCATTCGCGACAATAACCCGGTGATTTTCTTTGAGGATATGGGGCTTTTCTTTTACCCCTCTGCTGTACCCAAGGAAGACTACACTATTCCCATCGGCGTTGCAGACATTAAAAAACCGGGGCGTGATGTGACTGTGGTCACCTGGTCCAAGATGCTCGGTGTTGCTTTTAAGGCCGCCGCTGTTTTGGGTCAGGAAGGCGTTGATGTGGAAATATTGGATTTGCGGACGCTGCTACCTCTGGATAAGGAGGGGGTAATCAAGTCCGTGCAAAAGACAGGCCGGCTGGTGGTCCTTCATGAGGCCACTAAGACCGGTGGCTTTGGGGGAGAAATTGCCGCTCTGGTGACGGAGGAAGCCTTTAGCTACCTGAAGGCGCCGATTAAAAGAGTGGCGGCGCCGGATATACCGGTCCCATCCAGTCTGCCGCTGGAACAGTTCTACATGCCCAATGAAAACCAGCTTATTGAGGCTGTTAAATCTATCGTTGCTTAACGGCTGCAGGTTTTAGGGACCAACATAATGTTGATAAATTATGTAAAAACATATATTCTATAGACAGGTGGGCAAAGCCAGGGACAACTAAATACACATAGGGGAGCTGAAGGGATTCGGCTGAGAAAGAACTTGTTCTGACCCACAGACCTGATCCGGGTAATGCCGGCGTAGGGATTGAAAAGGATTTGGCAATATGTGTTTAAAGGCCTTCATCCCAACGGGTGGAGGCTTTAAATTTGATTGAAAATATAACCAGGACCGGTTGAAGTGAGGTGATCAGATGCATTGTCATGTCAGCCTGCAGGTGGTACCCAATGTTTCCGAGGAGGACCTGTATCCGGTTGTGGACAAGGTGATCGATATGATTAAACAGTCGGGGGTTAAATATCTAGTTGGTCCGATGGAAACAACTATGGAGGGGGATCTGCGCCTGCTCCTTGAGCTTGTGGCCGGGGCCCAGGAAATATGCCTGGCCAATGGGGCCTCCCGGGTGATATCAATGGTGAAGATTGACTACAAGGCCGGTGGTGTTAGTATCGATGAAAAAATCAAGAATCACCGCTGATATATCTATCCCGCTGGTTTTTATCATCTTACTATTGGTGGGATGGGAATATATCGTCAGGCTGCGGTCCATACCCGATTGGATCCTGCCGGGGCCAGTACAGATTGTGGGCACCCTGGTGGACAATGGGGCGCTGATAGCCAAACATGCCCAGAGTACCATGATTGAATGCCTGGCTGGTTTTACCGTGGCCATATTGCTTTCTTTTGTCATCGCTTTCCTGATGGATGAAATAGCCTTGCTCAGAAAAGCGCTATACCCCCTGATTGTCGCCTCCCAGACCATCCCCATTGTGTCTGTGGCGCCCCTCTTTATTATCTGGTTCGGCTATGGGATACTGCCTAAGGTTATTGTGGTGGTGCTGGTGTGTTTCTTTCCGGTAGTCATCAGCCTTTTAAGCGGGCTGGCGGCAGTAGACAAGGATTATCTAGAGCTTTTCCGGTCCATGCAGGCCAGCCGGCTGGATATATTCCGCATGGTTAAGCTGCCTCTAGCCCTGCCCGCCTTTTTTTCCGGTCTGCGGATATCGGCTGCCTACAGTGTGATGGGTGCCGTTATTGGTGAGTGGCTGGGGGCGAAAGAAGGTCTGGGCACCTTTATGACCCTGTCCCAGCGTTCATTTCAGGTGGATCGGGTCTTTGCGGCCATTTTGGCGGTGACTGCTTTGAGTGCGGTGCTTTTTTTGCTGGTCAGCCTGGTTGAACGACTGGTGATTCCCTGGAATAAGCTGGATGAAAAATAACCTGCTTGCTGGAGGTGATCATGGAGGTTGTGATTGGTTGTTTTTTGGAGTATCCAATTTAGAATTCACTAGCTTTAAAGGAGGGCTGTGTTGTGAAAAGAGGCCTATTTGTATTGGCGCTGTTGGCAACAGTGGTGTTGCTTCTAGTGGGGTGCAATAGTGCTCAACAGACCACTGGTGAACAGGAAGCACTGCAAAAGGTTACTGTTTTGCTGGACTGGACACCAAACACCAACCATACTGGGGTTTATGTAGCCCAGGAGCGGGGTTATTACCAGGAGGAGGGGCTGGATGTGGAAATTGCCCAGCCAAGTGAAGGTGGTACGGCCCAGTTGATCGGGGCCGGCCAGGGTGATTTCGGTTTTAGCTACCAGGAGGAGGCCACCATTGCCCGTACCAAGGGGGTGCCGGTTAAGGCCCTGGCGGCAGTGATTCAGCATAATACCTCCGGTTTTGCCGGCCCTGTAGAGAAGGGGATCAACTCCCCTAAAGATTTTGCGGGTAAAAAATACGGGGGCTGGGGTTCACCCGCGGAAGAGGCGGTAATTGAAGCCTTGATGAATGAGGAGGATGCCGACTTTAGCCAGGTAGAAATGATTAATATTGGTACTACGGATTTCTTTACCAGCATTAAAAAAGATGTGGACTTTGCCATGATTTTCTGGGGATGGACAGGCATCGAATCGGAGCAAAGGGGTGTCCCCCTGAGCTTTGTACGGATGATAGATTATCACGATGCGCTTGATTTTTATACACCTGTGTTGATTGCCAGCGAAGATACGCTGAAGAACGATCCCCAAATGGTTGGCGCCTTCATGCGGGCTACAGCTAAGGGGTATGCCGATTGTATCAATGATCCCCAGGCAGCGGGGCAAATTCTCCTGGACAATGTGCCGGAGTTGGACGAAGAACTGGTTATGGCCAGCATGATGTATCTGGCCGGGGAATACCAGAGTGACGCCCCGGTGTGGGGCCAGATGGCGGCGGAGCGGTGGCAAAAGTATTCCGACTGGATGTACAGCCAGGGGCTGCTGGAAGAACCTCTTGATTACCAGGAGGCCTTTACCAACGAATTTCTGCCTGGGGTATAAATAAAAATGCCGGAGATAGTAGTTGAAGGGGTGAGCAAGACCCTGGGTGGCCTGCTCACCCTGGCGGAAATAAATTTAAAGGCAGGAGACAGGGATTTCGTAGGTATTCTCGGTCCCAGTGGTTGTGGTAAGAGCACGCTTTTCAACATCATTTCCGGTCTGATGCAGCCCGATCGGGGGCAGGTTTACATCGATGGGCGGGATGTTACAGGCAGGATGGGGCGAGTCAGCTACATGCGGCAAAAGGATTTGCTGCTACCCTCATTGAACATTTTGGAAAACGTGAGCATCCCCCTGATTTTAAGGGGCTTGCCCAGAAAAAAAGCCAGTGTTGAGGCAGCAAAACACCTGCACCAATTTGGACTGGAAGGCTTTGAAAGATATTATCCCAGACAGTTGTCCGGGGGCATGAGACAGCGGGCGGCCATGCTGCGGACCTTTCTTTTTTCCAGTGATATCCTGTTGCTGGATGAGCCTTTTGTTTCCCTAGATGCTATTACCAAAAGAAAAATGCACGCCTGGTTGATTGATGTCTTCAAGGTAATCAAGCCGACGGTGATGTTTATCACCCATGATGTGGATGAAGCCCTGTATCTTTGTGACAAAATTTATGTTCTTTCCGATTGTCCTACAGTGGTCAAGCTGGAAACAGCGGTACCATTTTGCCGACCGCCCCATGGCCGCACTATTGTTGATCCCCAATACGGCACCATAAGGGATCAGGTCATGGCAGCTCTGGAAATTTGAACAGGGAAAACAAATAAATACAGCACTGCTAAGCGGGGATTTTAGAGATGATGAGGTACCTGATAATTACCAACGGGACGTACGGTGATCTCGATTGGTACAGGCCTAGGGTAAACAAATTTAAAAAAAGGATTGTTGTGGACGGGGGTGCCCGCCGGGCCCGCGAGCTGGGCATTATACCGGATTGGATTGTGGGTGATATGGACTCCATCAGTGAACAAGACCGCCGTTTTATGGAAGAGGCGGGGGTCAGCTTTGAGCTGCACCCGGCAGAAAAAGACTTTACCGACACCCAGATTGCCCTCAGACTGGCGGAGAGGGAAGGGGGCCGGGAGATAGAAATTTGGGGCGGGACAGGTTCCCGCCTGGATCATAACCTTTCCAATATTTTTAGCGCTCTGTCTTTTTTGGCCCGGGGTATTAATGTGGTTTTTGAGTCGCCGGATCTGACTGTTTATTTTGTGAGAAAACAGCTAATGGTTCCAGGCAAATTAGGTGACACAGTTTCCTTGATAGCCTTGAATAGCCAGGTGTCGGGGGTAAGTTTGTGCGGGTTTAAATACCCTCTGAACAAAGCCACCCTGAATATAAACTGGCAGTGGGCAGTTTCCAATGTCATTGCAGAGGAGAGTCCCTTTGTCCGGGTGGAATCGGGCATTCTTGCTGTTCTGCATTACAAGGGGCCGGTGGACTAGGCATTAGCCTGCCTGCCGGGTCCCCGGCCCCCGGATGGGCTGGTTTTTACAGGTGCCCCACTACACTGGACATATGGCCGCACCATTCTGCTGTTTCCCGGATCACATCTTCCAGCAGGAAGCGGTAGACGGCGCCGGCGGCAGCCTGAATTTGTTCTTCCCTGGTTATTTCACTTCCTTTGCCGGCGGCGTTCCAGTCCGGCACCGTGACCTGGCCTTCCAGGCGGCTGCCAATGGTAAAATTAAGGTCTCTGCTGGAAAAGGACTGCTGATTGTATATTTCCAACAGGTCAGGGGGAAGGGAAATGTGGCCGTCTTTGTGGTTGACTATTACTATCAGTTTGGGCAGTAATGACAAAATCGTCCCAGTGGGTAAGTGTCCCTGCCGGGGCTGGCGACAGAGGAAAACATCAAGTCCCAGTTCCCTCTTATCCCGGGGTTTATGGGCTGCTGTGGCAAAACCAGTTTCTTTCCAGATGTTGGCTTCACCTTGGTTCCGGCAGCCAGGGGCCGCAATCGTAAACTTCTTCATAATGATCATTCCTTTCCTGGTGTTAAATTAACAAAGCCATGCCTCCTGTTATTAACCTGTAGAAGGGAATATTCCCTTACATTTTTAGCAGGGCCTGGTCAATATGGTGCAATGCCTCCAGCCCCCCGCAGGGAATGGATATGTGGGGGGAACGGATTTGAGGTTCACGCAGGTTAATGCGGATCACAGTAGTGTTGCGCTGGGCCCCCAGATGTTCACTGAGCCGCCTGATTGTGGGAACGCCAGTGCCGGCACCAATTTCAATCACCACCATGTTTTCACTCCGGTGTTGGTATAAAAAATGGTTGAAGCTGTAGCCCTGGTTATCCGAACGGTTGCTGACCCAGGAGAAATCGCCGAACATGAGGATGTTGGGTCTGGCTATGGCCGTACAATGGGGACAGCGGGGGAGGTACTGGGCCCGCATGGTGTTTAGATCCACCGGGACGATTTCATCACTTTCCCATATTTCATCGCTGCAGGGCGTCAGGCACTGCATATAGAGAATGGAACCGTGTACCTCATAAACCTTACCTGCCGCAAAGCCGGCCCGTTGGAAGTGGCCATCAACGTTGGATGTAGCAACAAAATAGTCCAGATTGTGACGGTCCAGCCAATCCAATATAATATGGAAACCCTTGTGGGGGTCGGTGTTACGGTAAAGGTTGGCCCGGTGGCCGTAAAAACCCCAGCCAAATTCAGGATCCATAGCAAAATGGAGCGGGTTGGCCGCTTCCATAAAACTAACGCCCAGGCGCTGATACATGGGGTAAGCCTTCCAGAAACCTTTGTCGCCACGAAAATCCGGCAGCCCGGAATCTACACCCATGCCGGCCCCGGCGGTAACCACAAGGATCTGGGCATTTTTTATTATTCGGGCTGCTTCATTAAATTTTTTTTGCAGGTTCATATTTACTCTCCTTGAAAAAAGTGTATTATCACCTAATATAATAATTCAATTTAAATTGGTAATTCCTTTTTATATTTATTTATTGAGCAAATTAGAGGTGCAAAAGGGAACAATAGCGAAAATTAACATGCTAAAAGGAGGGCTAATGATGTGGAAAACTAGAGTGGCAATATTGTTGACTATGGCCATGTTTCTTTTTGCCGCTGGATGTGGGGCTAGCGGCGACAAAATGCCGGAAAAACCAGTCCAGCCGGAAAAAATTGTTGTTCAGGCCCCCGTAGCGCCACCCACCACGCCGCTTTTTAAATTTGCGGCTGATGGAGAGATAGAGGGTATGAAACTGGAACTGATCCTATATAAATCAGTGGAAGAAGCCACCACCAGAATCGCTAAGGGGGAGGCGGACTTTACAGTACTGCCCCTAAATGTGGCGGCCAAACTTTATAACAAGCAGGTGGATATATCCCTGGCCAACGTCAGCACCTGGGGTATTCTTTATCTTTTGACTACCGACAGCCAGGTAGCCGACTGGCCGGACCTCAAGGGGAAGGAACTGTATGTGGGCGCTCAGGGATCCAGTCCCGATGTATTGACCCGATATTTTATTAGTAAGAATGGGATAAAGGAGGGCGACATAGAACTGGCCTTCCTCAACTCCCCCGAAATTGCCCAGCTGATGATTAACGGCCTGGTGGAGAATGCTGTACTACCGGAACCGGCAGCCACCCAGGTATTAATGAACAACAACAAGGTACGCCTGGCCCGGGATTTTTTTGCAGACTGGCAGCTTTTTGAGGGGCAGGAGGCCCGGTTGCCCCAGGCGGGCATGGTTGTGCGCAACGAATTTGCCCGTTTGCACCCTTCAGCCGTCACTGAATTCCAGAAGGTCTACCGGGATGCCGTCAACTGGACTGTAGCCAACCCGGCAGAGGCAGCCCCGTTGGCAGCAGCAAAGATGGACATTGCAGCGCCAGTGTTTGTCAAGAGTATGGAAAGGACCCGCCTATTTTTCGCCACCGGCGCGGAAGCCAGGGAAGATGTGCATACCTATCTATCCCGGCTCCTGGATATTTCACCGGATATGGTGGGGGGGAAACTTCCCGATGAAAAATTCTTTCTTGCTGACTAGGGGCCTGGTGCCCCTTTTCGGTTTAATATTCTTTATTTTGCTGTGGCAGTTGGTTTCTGGTTTTTACCACCAGGTTGTGCTTCCTTCGCCGCTGGAGGTGGCCCGTTCCGCTGTTAAATTAACGGCAGGGGGGCAACTGTGGGAGCAGGGAGGGCAGACAATAGGCCGGGGCCTGGCTGGTTTTAGCCTGGCTGTTCTGGTGGGGCTGCCCCTGGGGCTGTTTATTGGGCTGAGCCCATTAATATCAAGCCTGCTGCGGCCCTTGATAGTGGGCCTACAGGTGACGCCCCTAGTTTCCTGGCTGCTGCTGGCCATGATCTGGCTTGGTTTCAGCAAGGTACCCTCCTTTGTTGTCTTTGTCACCACCTTACCCCTGATCATTATTAATACCATCGAGGGGGTAAGAAATATAGACAAGCAACTACTGCAGGTGGCCCAGGTGTTTCAAATTAACCGCGCCCGACTTTTTCGGGAGATTTACCTGCCCCAGGTTTTGCCCTACCTGTTGGCCGGTATTATTACTGCTCTGGGCACCACCTGGAAGGCGGTGGCGATGGCCGAGTTTTTAAGTGTTTCTACAGGAGTGGGAGCTAGGATGGCGGTAGCCCGGATAAATCTGGAGACAGCAGACCTCTTTGCCTGGACCTTTGTCCTGGTGGGCCTGGGGCTGCTCACGGACCGGCTGTTGTCCCACTTTGTCAACAAGAAATTACGTCACTGGATGTGATCGGACCTTGATTGCTTTTGAGCGGGTATATAAAACCCTGGGACAAACAAAGGTTTTACAAGATTTTTCCCTCCAAGTCCAAAAAAATGAAATTACCTGTATTATCGGCCCCTCCGGTTGTGGCAAAACAACCATGCTCCAACTCCTGGCCGGGTTAGAAAGCCCCGATGGGGGCCGGATAACGGGAATGGCGGGCCTGGGTTTGAGTTATGTTTTCCAGGAGCCCAGGTTGCTGCCCTGGAAGACAGTAGCGGAAAACGTGGCCTTTGTTTTAAATGATGTTGTCACTGAAGTCAGGCAGCAGGAGTTGATTAGGAAATATCTCTCCCTGATGGGCCTCTATGGGTACTGGGATAGCTTTCCCAAAGCCCTGAGCGGAGGAATGAAGCAGAGGCTGGCTTTGTGCCGCGCTTTTGCCTACCCCCACGACATTTTGTTGATGGATGAGCCCTTCAAGTCTCTAGATACCCCCTTACGTCTGGGGCTGGTGCGGGCAGTGGCTGAAATGTGGCAGGAAAGGTCGCGCACAGTGATTATTGTGACCCATGATATTGTGGATGCACTCCTGCTCGGCCACCGGGTGGTGGTTTTATCCGCCCGCCCGGCCGTGGTGCTGGACGAGATAAAAATCAAAGTGCCCCTGACAGAAAGAAATGTTCTACGGGAGCCCCTGCCGGCCAAACACGCTAGAATGCTGGCTTTGTTGGAAGGTGAAAACAAGAAATATTTCCCTGGGTATGGAAATATTTGATAAGAATGTTCTATCGTGAGTACCGTGAGGGGTTTTTGAAAAGGCTCAGGGAGGAAGGAGCATAGGGAAATAATGAATAAGAATGAACTTTGTAAAAAGGTGCGAATATGCGCTTGTGAGCTGGTAGCGGACAAAGGGTACGTCAGCCCGGTGGACCTCCTGGTTAAAATGGAACGGCTGACGCCCCAACAGGTGGAGGACTGGCGCTTCCGGCGCATCCCCTATCTGGAGCGTGTAACCAATGGTGGTTTGGGTAAGATGAATATAATTTTGCGGGCCTTGCGGGAATATGCCTTGTCATCAGGGCTAAAACCATCCCAAACGGGTTATATGTCATGGGGCAAAGGACCAAAGCAGAGGTTGCGTTTTTCCAAACATGGAAGTTCTACTGTGGAAGAAAGATACTCCACTCATTATGTATCTAAAAGACTGAAGCAGGGTACCCGAAAATAGATAAGCCTTCTGGAAAAAACAAATGGATTCCATTTAAGCATGGGGATCTTTTCTCCTCATATCCCCATTTGTGCAGAACCCCTGTTCTGTGTATAATTATATTAGGATACATGTCCGGCCCAGGTGCGGATATCCACCGGTCGGGTATGTTCTTAATTTTTTTAAAAGCAGGTGATGTTTTTGCGCACTGGTATTGCCAATCTGCCTCTCCACGGCCACCATTGTCCCCGCTGGCTTTTTGAGCGCATGGTGAAGTTGAGTTCGGCCATAATTGAGGCTGTGGTTGAAGAATACGGACCAGGTGAGGTACTGAGGCGTTTATCTGATCCCTTTTGGTTTCAAGCCCTGGGCTGTGTAGTTGGTTTTGACTGGCATTCCTCCGGTCTGACCACTGTTTTGTGCGGTGCCTTGAAGCAGGGCCTGCGCCACAAACAGCATCAATTAGGTCTTTATTTTGCCGGTGGGAAGGCGCTGGCTTCCCGCAAAACACCACTGGAGATAGAGCAATATGCCGACCGTTTTGCTCTACCGGTAAATGTGGAATCCCTACAATATGCCAGCCGCATGTCGGCTAAAGTAGACAGTGCTGCCGTGCAGGATGGTTTTCAGATCTATCACCATGTTTTTGCCTTTACTGCCGATGGTAATTGGGCGGTGGTGCAGCAGGGTATGAACAAGGAATCCGGCTGGGCCAGGCGCTATCACTGGCTGGGTGACCAGGTGGATACCTTTATTCAGGAGCCTCATGCGGCGGTGTGCGGCCGCCCGGCGGGAGAAATATTGAACATGGTGGCCGAGGAAAGTACCAAAGCCCGGGATACCTCCCTTTACCTGGCCGCCAGACCGACTGAAGTGGTTGATGTTTTAAAAAAGCTGGCCGGGCTTCCGGCGGACCGGCTGCGGGTATTAAACCTGCCCGCTGCCCATCCTGTCCCCCAGGCGGGCCGGATCAAAAAAATTCTCACCGGGCTTTATGACACCCAGCCCGCTTCATATGAAAAATTGCTGGGCACGGCCGGTGTCGGACCGGCAACTATCAGGGCCTTTGCCCTGGTGGCGGAAGTGGTTTACAATGCCGGGGCCAGCAGAGTTGATCCGGTGCGTTATGGTTTTGCTCACGGAGGCAAGGATGGACATCCTTTCCCAGTAAACAAGCAGGATTATGACTCCTCTATAAACATGCTGGAGAAAGCCCTGCGCCGGGCCAGAACAGGTGACAGATCCAATATGGCTGCCTTAAAAAGGCTTTCCACCATTAGCAACGCCTATGGTAAAGGTGATTAGGTTTTTGTACCAGATCTAGAAATTGATCATAGAGAGGCAGTTCTTTCCGATCAAAATAGGTGATAGAATGGCCATCGTAAACACATCCCGGCAACAGGTTTTTACCCCGAAGGTTATACGGTCCGTAGATGCGGCAAAAATAAGGGCGGACAGCATATATTGAGCAGTAGTCCCCTAGCTGGAAGGGACATTGACCTGCTGTCTCCCCCCATATTTTAACCCGCTTGTTATTTATGAAGTTAATAAATTTATGCATAGCCCGGGGTTTTTGCACAAACCGGCTGATGTACTGTAATTCCAGGGGGTAAACCTGCAGCCCCGCTGCCCGGCGACAGCACTCACCGCAAGGGCCGCAATTCCGCGTTAGCGGCTGTAGCTTTTGGTCCAGGGCAACATAAAATTTAGCTAAACTGTGCAGCCTGGAATCCACGGAGACCACCTCCCATGTCACTATTCCTACTTATATAGTACCACATGGTGGTGGTTATTGAAATAAATAACATTGCAGAATTTTCACACAGCTTACCCCTGACTTCCTTCAGGCAACCACATTTATCGCTTTAGTGCAGTGTCTCATCCTTCTTCCCGGCGGTGAACAGCAGGTTTTTTTCTATTTGATCCATGACCTCATCCACCAGTTCTGTGGTGGCAATCCTAAATTCACCCGGTTGATACTGAGGTGATTGGCGGCCTTTTTTGGGGTTGTCTGCCGCCTGCCTTCGGGTAGCTGTTGTTTCAGGAGAAGGTTCATAGCTGACGATGGGCCGGATTGTCTCCGTACCAGAAATGGACCCTGCCGTTAGTCCACCCAATTGATGAATACTGTCTGCAGCGGGGAATTTTAGTAGATCAAGGCCGGCAAAGCGTTCCCGACCCGTCTGGCAGGTAATGATGCAGACCTTTGATTCCAGGGTGTCATCAATTTTGTCATTATCCACCCACCCATTAAACCCAACCTTTTTTAAGTGGCGGGTGGGAATGGCTGTAAAGGCGGTGTTAATCGCTGTCAGGGCAATTTGCCGGATCAGATCCCTGTAAAAGGTATCAAACTCCTCATCAGTCATTACAGTGGGTTCTATGGTTCGGCCATCTTTGCTACATTGATAATTTAGGACCCGGGGCACATCATAATAGGCCGGCAGCAAACAATCAATAATTAATTGTTTTTCCCGGGGCAGGTAGACAGTGTCAAAGTAAACGTTAAGCAAATCGGGCATCTTTGCCCCCAGGAGGGCGATCCGGGCATAGCTTTCCATAGCCTTAGGATGCCCCTTTTCAAAATCCAGTTGCAGTGCTTCCACCCTACTATTATAGGCCGATTGTCTGGCTATATAGGCGTCCCTGTCTTTTTCGTAGGCAGCCCGTTTAGCTTTTTGATCCGCTTCATGTTGCCCCACCTTTAAATTGTAAGTGGCCTGGGCCTCTTTTTCCTTTTTCAGGCGTGCCTTTTTAGTAGCAGGAAAAAGCAGCTCCGATAAGAAATTTTTTTGCGGTACACCTTTTTCTTTGGAAATCTGATTGTATTGGGGGGCGTGGCTTTTGTAAACAAAGGGGGGATAAGGTTTGTCGTTATAAAGGGAGGCCCAGTCTGTCTTAACGCCTGTGGCCAGGTTGCTCCTGAGAAGGTTTTTACATTCTTTGATAAATGCCTGGGCCTGTTCCGTTTCAAACTCGGCCAGCTCTTTTAAGTCTACAAAAAAGTCCTTTTCCTGCTGGATTTTCTCCAGCCTTTTCCGGCGGGACAGCAGGGCCTGTGTCCGGATGTATGTTTCCGGTAGAGTTTCATCCGCAATTTTCTCCATCTCCGCTGCAGAATTCTTACCTGTTCCTTTATTCATGGATCCCTCACCCTTCATAGCGTTGATTACATAAACATCCAATAATAAGATACAATACATCCCTATTGTTGGCAAATAATTTCTACTTAAACCATCTTTTTAGGAGAAAACTGTTGCTTATATGTATCCAGCATTTTTTAAACCAGTTTTTGCTAGTATGACAAAGTTCTCTTTTTATTGACATAAAAATGACCCGACATTAAAATACCACTATGTGTATACAGGAAGAAGGGTAAGCTTTGGCCATTGGCAAGGCAGATAAGATGTCCTATCGCTGGTTGATCGGGCTTGTTAATTTTTTGCTCAGTTTTGCGACCCAGGGTTCAATAATTTTTATCCCCCTATTGGGGGCTGATCTGGGAGCCTCTGATTTTCAAATTGGGGTGGTGGGAGCTATTTATGGCACGGCTTTTTTGTCCTCGTCACTTTATTCCGGTTGGAAATCCGACCGGGTGGGCAAGTTGGTTTTTGTGCGCTGGGGCTTATTGGCCAGCAGCGCTGCTTTTGCTGCCCAGCTTTTGGCCCATGATATCCTAATTTTGATGCTGGTAAGGGGAATAGTGGGTTTTTCCCTGGGTATAGCCACAGCGGCCATGATTGCCTATGCTTTTGAGGCAGACACAGACATGGGCAAATACAGTTCCTATGGATCCCTGGGCTGGATTTTTGGTGCCGGGGCCGGGGCCTTGGTGGCAGACATCCAATTGCTTTTTTGGCTCAGCTTTTTTGCTTGCCTGTTGGGGTTTTTTATAGCCCTGAGTTTTCCACATAGAAAGCCCCAAAGTTTCACCCAACCACCAGACCTATGGCAGGTCCTGTGCCGGGGCTATCGCATCTATCTATCAGTGTTCCTGCGCCATCTGGGTGCCACGGCGGTGTGGATTATATTGCCTTTGTATCTGGCTTCTCTGGGGATGAACAAAACCTGGATCGGTCTTTTGTGGTCAATTAATTTTGGGGTGCAGTTTTTGGTAATGCGTATGCTGGCCGGCTTTTCTGAGTACAAGATATTCCTTTATGGCCAGTTGCTCTCTGTGTTTGTATTCGTGGCCATGGTTTTTTTCACCAAACAGACCCACCTGGTGATTATCATGGCCCTTCTGGGTGTGGCCTGGTCCTGCCTATATGTGGGGGCACTGCTTATTGTCCTGCGCAGTGGTGAAGAAAAAGGAACAGCGGGGGGCATATTCCAGGCAACCCTTAACTTATGTAGCGCTTTGGGCCCCTTTTTGGGGGGAATCATTGCCCAGGGCTGGGGTTACCAGGGGGTATTATATTTTGCTGCCGGACTAAGTGTGGCGGGAATGTTTGCCGCCGTGCCTGCGAGTGAGGCTAGGCCTGATATCAGCAGCTAAATTGTGTTTCCACATAGTTGGCCGGCTAAATAATTATCTAGGGTTTAAACCGGCATCAAACCCCTCCAACATGGCCTTAACGTTTTGGCCAAGTACCTGGTGATTATAGCCCCCTTCCAGGGCGGCGAAAAATCTGCCCCGGCAATGTTGGCGGGCATGGTCGGCGATCATCCGACCCATGGTGCGAAAATCTTCTGTGGAGTAGATCAAGCCCCAGTCCAGCTTGTGCTTATCAAAGCCCGCGGAAACTGCAATGAAATCACAATCCTGATGGATGTTGAGGAATTGGGCTAGTCCTGCTACATTGTGGATACTGTAATAACTAACCTGATCATTACTATCAAAAATATTTTCTGTCCCATCACCAAAGTGAAGGTCTGTGTCTACAATGATCACCTTCTGTACTGCTCCCCGTCGGCGGATTTTTTCCACGGCGATGGCCACATTGTTAAACCAGCAAAAACCCCAACAGGAATCCCGGCTGGCATGATGCCCCGGTGGGCGGATCAAGGCGAAGGCGGGATCGCCCTTCAGGGCCATTTCCGCCGCCATGATGGCTCCCCCGGCGGAAAGCAGGGCCATCTCATAAATAACGCTGCGTTCCTTTACCCAATCCAGGTGTCCCTGGCTGTGTACCAGTAGGATGTCTTCCACATCTGCCGGGTAAGGGACGACAAATTCGTACTCTCCGGTAAGCTCATCCACAATACAATCCATTCTACCGGCGGCAGCGGCCGGGTCATAATCATAGACGCCGCGAAACAAATCGTGAAAGACTACTTTCATATTTTTCCACCCCCTATTATGCTGATGATAACACAAGGGAAGACGCATATCAATTAATGCCAAACAATTTTAGAAAATTACAACCTACTTTCATTTTCCTTGGTTTTTTATTAAAATATTTGAACCAGGCTTATATTGTGTAGCTACAAGAAATACTGATTTGGGAACAATAATAAATAGCGGGGTTTTGTGAGGTGTTTAGGTGTATAAATACAAGGTAATAGCGAGGATTGTGGAGATTAGGGGTGAAGGGAAGTGCTCCTATGGGCACAAGGTGGGAGATACTTTTGAATTCACAGAATTTACACCAGGGGGGTTGTGTCAATTTGCTTACGATTCCTTACGTTCGGCAGTGGCGGCACTTCTTTACGGTGGCAGTTTCCCCTGGATGGTGGACAGCAACACAACAACCTGGACCTGCCCAGACCCGGATAGGCCTGTTATTTTCGAACTGACAAGGCTTCCTGCTGATTAACAGACAAACAAAAATATCAACATTATGGGGGTGCTTCATGTGCCAATTTTTGAGTACAGGTGTAATGATTGTGGAAAAATGGTGGAGATGATCCAGCTGCCTGGTCATGACCAGGAAAAAAGATGTTCCTGTGGGAGTACAAATTTAACGAAGCTTATTTCTGTCCCTTTTTTGCCCAGCTCTGTGGGCAAACCGGCCAACGACACCAG
>JAAYRI010000182.1 GCA_012518875.1 Peptococcaceae bacterium | reverse complement strand
CACCCCTGCCAGATTTTAGCTGATTTGCAGACTATTTTAGAAAAGAAGGGCCGACTTAAGGGTCTTAAAATGGCTTATGTGGGTGATGGCAACAACGTTTGTCATTCTCTTTTGATTGGTAGTGCCAAGGTGGGTATGAACATTGCGGTGGCAGCGCCGGATGGTTACAAGCCCGATGAAATGGTAGTGCGCCTGGCCCGGGATGATGCCGCCGCTACTGGTGCCCGGATTGATATAGTTACAGACCCGGTGGAGGCTGTGACCGGTGCGGATGTGATTGTCACCGATGTATGGGCCAGCATGGGACAGGAGATTGAACAGGCTATACGTGCCCGTGTTTTTGCGCCTTACCAGATTAATCCGGCATTAACCAGCCATGCCCGGCCTGATTACATCTTCCTGCACTGCCTGCCCGCCCACCGGGGCCAGGAGGTAGTGGATGAAATTATAGACGGGCCTCACTCGGTGGTTTGGGATGAGGCGGAAAACCGCCTGCATGCCCAAAAGGCGATCCTGGCGATGCTGCTATAAATGGAATTGTAAATTCTGATAATGATGATCATCCAATAAAAAATTTTTGTATCGGACAAAGGAGAGAATACATATGCCGAAGGTAGTGCTGGCTTACTCAGGTGGCCTGGATACCTCGATTATTATCCCCTGGTTGAAAGAAAATTACGGTTATGAGGTTATCGCTCTGGCAGTCGACCTGGGTCAAAAGGAAGAATTGGAATCATTAAACGAAAAGGCAATTAATACCGGTGCCAGTAAAATTTATATCGAAGATGCCAGGCAGGAATTTGTGGAGGAATACATATTTCCCACGCTTAAGGCCGGTGCTGTTTATGAAGGCAAGTATCTTCTGGGCACATCAATGGCCCGCCCGCTGATCGCCAAAAAAATGGTGGAAATAGCGAAAAAGGAAGGGGCTGAGGCCGTTGCTCACGGTGCCACCGGTAAAGGTAATGACCAGGTCCGTTTTGAACTGGGAATCAAGGCCCTGGCACCGGAGATGAAAATAGTTGCTCCCTGGCGGGAGTGGGATATCCGCTCCCGGGAAGACGCTATTGATTATGCCAACGCCAGGGGCATTCCCGTGCCGGTGACCAAATCCCGTCCCTATAGTATGGACCGCAACATATGGCATCTGAGCCACGAGGGGGCAGACCTGGAGGATCCCTGGAATGAGCCCCTGGACGATGTGCTGCTTTTGACAACTCCACCCACCAAGGCACCGGACAAACCGACCTATGTAGAAATTGAATTTACGCAGGGTATCCCGGTTAAATTGGATGGGGCGGCGTTGGATTCGGTGGCGCTGATCGAAAAACTAAATGAAATCGCCGGGCAGAACGGTGTAGGGATTGTGGATATGGTAGAAAATAGACTGGTAGGGATGAAGTCCCGTGGTGTCTATGAAACCCCCGCCGGTACTGTGTTGTTTAACGCCCACCATGAAATGGAGCTCTTGACCCTGGACCGGGCTACCTTGCATTTCAAGGAAATTGTTGCCGCCCGTTATGCGGAGCTGGTTTATGATGGAGTCTGGTTTTCCCCCTTGCGGGAAGCCCTGGATGCCTTTGTAGACAGCACCCAGAAAACCGTTACCGGCACAGTGCGCATGAGACTCTACAAAGGTAATTGCACTCCAGCCGGCACAAAATCTCCCTATTCCCTTTACAACCAGGAGCTTTCCACCTTTAGCCGGGATGAAATATACAACCAGCAGGACGCCGAAGGCTTTATCAATCTGTTTGGTCTGCCGCTGAAGGTGCGCGCGCTGATGGAAAAAAACTCGGGTCTAAGATAGATTTACCACAGGGGGCCGTCTGCCAAGGACGGGCCCCTTCTATTTAGGTAT
>JAAYRI010000181.1 GCA_012518875.1 Peptococcaceae bacterium | reverse complement strand
TTTGGTTTTTACCGTGCTCCTCACAGCCGCGGGGGCCGCATACGGGCTGTTGATCCAAAAGGAGCTATATCAGATCCGGTTCAGCTTCTTTATTAGCGGCAAAGAGCACATAGACACCGACACCAGAACCGCCCTGGAAGGGATTATCAAGTCGGATTCATTCGCCAGGCAGGTCAGTTATGCTACACAGGGGAGTGTCCCCTATAAAAACATCCAACAATCTATGCGTACCACCTCCCGGACCAACCGCATTATCATTATCACCATTAGCGGCGATACACCCACAGAGATAATGGATGTCGCTCAGGCTACCAGCACCAGCCTACTGGCTACTGCCCCGCAATTTTTCCCCATTGAAATTAGGGTACTGGATTATCCCGCGGCAGAAAATGTGATCTGGTGCAACAGGATTTTGCCCATTATCCTGGCGGCGCTTTTAGCGGGGTTGATTTTATCTGTTAGTCTGGCTTTGTTGCTGAACTATTTACAGCCCGCCATTATCACCGCTGCTGACGTCAACAGGCACCTGAACCTGCCCTGTCTGGGGCACATAGCCAGAACAAAACGGCATTCTTCGCCAATAGGAGATATGAATCATGACCAGAAAAAAGCCCTATCACTCTGAGGTTATTGATCACCTGCGCCGGGTTATCAGCAACATCCAGGTAGCCATCGGCAACGGCCAAAAATCGATCCTAATTACCAGCGCCGTTGCCGGGGAAGGAAAAACCTTTGTCGCCTGCAATCTGGCGGCGATGCTGGCTGACGGCGGCAAAGACACCCTACTGATTGACTTCAACCAGCATAACCCGGGGGTGCATACATATTTTGATTTATCAAATACCAATGGCATTTCAGACTATTTAACCAGAGATATACCCTATTCAAATACCGTTACACAGGGCCGATACAGGTTGGGTTTGATCACCTCCGGCTCCTGGCGGGTGAATTTCAACACCTTGTTGGACTCAGCCCGGTGCCGGGAGCTGCTGGCTGACGCAAAGGAAGAATACGACTATATCATTATTGACACGCCGGCTATCGCCGAAGCGGCAGATGGGCTAATATTAGCTAGATATGTGGACACCAGTATTTTTGTGGTCCAGGCCGGCCGGCCGGACCTGAAAGAAACAATCCAAAGCAAGGAAGCCCTGGCGCGGGTTAACCCCCATATTTTGGGCGTGATTGTGAATAAAGCCGG
Source organism: Peptococcaceae bacterium (assembly GCA_012518875.1). Classification (GTDB taxonomy): domain Bacteria; phylum Bacillota; class Desulfotomaculia; order Desulfotomaculales; family Pelotomaculaceae; genus Syntrophopropionicum. Next base: position 3,742 of record JAAYRI010000181.1, on the reverse strand, counting down.
ATAAAAATAATAATAAGGAAAAAAATATTTTGAACGCAAAAGAATGGGTTATTGCAGGTCTTTTTGCTGTGATCAGCATCGCCGTGCTGGCCCTGGTGAGGTTTGAATTCAAAACGACCATGTTTTTTTTGCTTTCCAGCGCCCTGCTGGTGATCTCGATCATTGATATCAAGCTGGGGGTGCTGTTAATGCTGGTTTTCCGCAGTACCATAGATGCTTTTATGGAAACCAGTATTAATATAGCGGCCCTGGATGTGAGCATGTCCAGCCTGTTTGCTGCTTACGCCGTTGTTTTAATTGCCGCCTATCTAGTCACCAATAAAATCATCATCAAGAACAACATTGCCTGGGGTTTTTATGCTTTTATCGCCATTGGTCTCCTTACGGCGCTGCTCCCCGGCAACTATGGTTTTGGCCTGGTGTATGTGATTAAATTCATCAGTATGCTGTGTATCTACCTGATTGTATATTATCTGTGTGAAAGGATAGATAACTTTGACCGGGTCATTATGAAGGGGATCATAGCAGCGGCAGTTATCCCGCTGGCAGTGGGCTTATATCAACTTATATTCAGTAAGGGCCTAACAAATGGTTTTTACGCCGAGGCCAACCTGAACCGGTTGTATGGCACCCTGGCCCACCCCAACGTTTTCGCCTTTTTCCTGATCATTATCCTTGTTACCATCACCATCTATTTGCTGCGCTACAATAAAAAAAATATTTTGCTCTATATAGTCGCCGGTCTCTGCCTGGTGGAGTTATATGCCACCTATACCAGGGGGGCCTGGTTGGGCCTGGCCCTGATCTGCAGCACCTATTTGATTTTTAGTAAAATGCCGCTGTCCAGAAAACTGGGTTACAGCGCTTTACTCCTCCTGGCTGTCAGCCCTTTTATGCACAATATTGCGGACCGGTTTACCAATGTGTTAAGCAGCGATGTGGAAAGGAGCTCACTGGCCACCCGGTTTGCCATCTGGCAGGGAATGGGGTTCTTATTCTATGTGAAACCTTTTTTGGGCTACGGTATCGGTGCTTTTAAAGAGCTCAGTACAAATATCCTCAATTGGAATATTGAAGCCCATAATGACTATCTTAAATTATTGCTGGAGACGGGCCTGATTGGTCTGGGTTCCTACCTGGTTTTGCAGTTCAACACCTTGCGGGGCATCATCAGGCGAAAAAGGGAAAATTACCTGGTGGCCTTTGTATTTGTCGCTGTGTTCTATCTGATGAGTCTGGCGGATAATATTATTGATATGACTGTTTGCCAGTGGTATATATGGGCCCTGGTGGCTATATTTACCAGCCGGGCCAAAGGGGGTCAGACAGATCAAGTGGAAAACAATGCCCTATAAATGGCTGGGGTTAACCTTGTGTATCGCCTTACTGTATGTGGGGTTAATGATGGCCAAAGGGGCAAAGGAGTCTCCCATGGAGAGTTTTTCATCAATTCGCCGGCAACTGGCCTCGGGCGGCTATGTGTTTGTGCCCCCGGGGGATTATACCCTGGCCAGGACCATCAGGTTGAAAAGCGGCACGGTGCTGGAGGGCCGGCGGGGGTGTTCCCGGATCATCATCGATGATACCTTCCAAAAAGGCCCATACTACCCGGAAAATGAATTTGCCGTCAGCAATGCCGGCTTTAGTCAGGAATACGACAGTGCCACTGCAGATGACATTACCATTCGCGGCCTGACCTTTGTCCTGACCAAAAAAAACAAGGACCCCATTTGGTGCCTGCTGGGGATGGCTAATATCAAGAAGCTGGTGGTGGAGGATTGCGATTTTATTGTCCAGGGGCAGGGCATTGGCGGCTCTAATATTGATCTCTATGCCGGCTGCAAAAATGTGAGGATTACAAATTGCTATATTAAAAATGACACTGGGGCGCCGTACGGCGCGGCGGTAATGGTCAGATCCCTCAATATAGATGGGGCCAATCCCCATAATGCCACCGAACAGGTAGTTTTAGCCCATAATATCATCGAGAAGAACGGCAACGATGAGGCCATTGCTGTTTGGGGTTGTACCGGCCGGGTAAAGGACGTGGTGGTGCAAAACAACAGCATCAAAACCTATGGCCGGGTACCCGATGTGGTGCTCAGCGCCTTCGCCGGTGAGTTTAACGACTGCAGCGCAGCACAAACCAATAACGTTGTTTTTGACGGCAACACTGTCACCGCTGATGATCTGAGATATGCTATTTTTCAGGTGGGGCAAGATACAGATACAATATCCCGGCTGGATGATGTCACCATCAGCAACAACAAAATTGACGTCAAGGTAGCGGCCTCAGACCGCTCCACCGTAATTAGAACAATCGGTCAGGATAATTATACAAATATTAAAATTACCGACAACGAGATTACCAATACCGGCCGGGTGCCGATCGGCTATGGGGTGTTGGGGCAGGGTCTGGTTACCGACAACGTAATTAATGGTCTGTTCGAGGCCTCCATTGCCTGTGTTGATACCTGCCACAACAATACCATCAATGATAACACCACGGGTACGGCCATTGAGAATGTAGCCCACATCCGGGCCAATGTGATTAATAACTGCCTGGTAGGGGTCAAATGTTTTGTGACGGGTGTCTTTAATGTGGCCGAAAACAGCATCAACATGGCGGATCATGGGGACAGCATGGGCATCATGGCCATCGACATAGCCGGTTCCAGGCCGGTTGTCTATATTTCCGGCAATGAGATCAATACTGGGGGGCACTATCACGCCAAAATATTGATCAAAGAGGAGATTACTAACTGGATAAAATAAAGCCGGTTGATGAGGGGAGATAGGACATTTGGCAACAGTGAGTGTGATTATGGTGGCCTACAATCATGAAAAATATCTGGGGCAGGCCATTGAAGGAGTGGTTTGCCAGAGGACGGACTTTGACTTTGAACTGGTTATTGCCGAGGACTGTTCTCCAGATAATACGCGAAATATTGCTTTGGCCTATCAACAAAAATACCCGCGGCTGATCAAGATCATTACCTCAGATACCAATGTTGGTTTTGGGGAAAATTTTGCCCGGGCCAAGGAATATTGCACCTCCGAATTCATTGCCATATGTGATGGTGATGATTATTGGGCGGACAATCACAAGTTGCAGAAACAGATCGATTTCCTGCGGGCCCACAGGGAATGTACCCTGTGTGCCCATAAGGTGCAGCTCTTTAATGACACCGAACAAAGATACGGGGTTCTTTGGCCGGTAAATGATTACCCGCCGGTCACTGATCTGGGCACCTTTCTTAAAAAGGATCTGATCTATCATTCCGCGTCTTTAGTTTTTAGAAGAGAAATTTGGGATGTTGTTGATGAAACATGGTCCCTGCTGCCCTACTGGGACTACTTTATCAAGGTCCTGGCCGGGGAGAAAGGTAAACTGGGTTTTATTAACCAGCTCATGAGCATATATAGAATCCATAACGAAAGTATGACCAATAAGGATACTTACGGTTTCATCAAAAAAGAAATCACCCACTTCAAAATCCTCTTGTCCTATCTGAGCTATAACCCTAGTTACAAACGGGCCATGCTGGGCAAAGTGGTCAACAGGTCAATTGCCTACCACTATCTAAGCGGGGACAAAAGCCTGTATGCAGGGGATATGGGGGACCTAAAAAAACATACCGGTAACCTTGCCGATCGGGTGTATCTCTGGGGGGCTATCCTGGGCAGTAACATTGTGGTCCGGGTTAAAGCGATTAAAACAGCTAAAAAAATTTATGCCTGG
>JAAYRI010000227.1 GCA_012518875.1 Peptococcaceae bacterium | reverse complement strand
TACTTAACAGGGCGACAGCAGTGCCAATAAAGCGCCCGCCGTCCATTGGATAGAACTTGGGAACCGGAAAATTGAGAAGCTTGATCTTGTCTCCTTCCAGAATATTTTCTTGGACAGGGCCGCTTTGAACAACCCGCGGTGGGATTAACTTGCTCGTAATGGCCTCCATCCAGCTTCTGGAGAGTTCGCTGATCGGTTTATCGAGCGGCTGACCGAGGGCGATGGCAAGGCGCCGGACGGTAGTGAAAGCACTCGTAAAAACCGGGGATTCATACCCCTTCACTTTTTCAAATAAAAGTGCCGGGCCTTCTTTTTCCTCGTTGATCTTTGCGATGTGAGACAATTCCAGGTTCCAGTCTACCTCCGGTTTAATGCGCTGCAGTTCACCCTCTTTTTCACAAAGTTCAATAAAGTCCCTCAAATCCATAAAAATAGATCTCTCCCTTCTATTGATTTATATTACAAAAGCCTTAAATTCAGGCTTTTAAAGCCCCTTATCAATTAACCAATTTTTTCGCCGGCCATAAGTTTGCTGACAATGTGATCCATAGCACTTTTTTTGGAATCGTACAAAGGCTTGATTTCTTTCTTATTCCACACCGTCTCCGGCCTGGTCTGTAGCAGAACCAGATTATCGGAAGCAGGCAGATCATCGTCTACCGCCCACTCGATATCCTGTGGCAGCTTATACTTGGCTTCCACCTTCTTGCCCAGTTTGCCGAGGCCATAGATCTCTTCTTCGGTGATACAGGGGATATTACGCCTCTTTTCATCAACTTCCACGGATATGACCTCTCCATCGGGGCCGCCGATCATCTCTATGGCTTTCTCACCAATGGTCCGTTTTGTGATCTCCATCGTCACCTTGTTTAGGGTAAATGTATCGGGGGTAACCTGGCCGCTGACCAGGCTTTCGCCCAGGCCCCAACTGCCTTCGATCGTAATTACAGAGCGATCCCCATTTAAGGGGTCGAGGGTAAACATAACCCCGGATGAGCGGGCGTTGACCATCTTCATGATCGCAATCCCAATAGGCGAATTTTCGAGGCTCATGCCGCGCTGCAAGCGGTAAGCCATGGACCGGGCATTATAAGAACTGGACCAGACCTTGATTATTTTTTCCAACAGCGCCTCTTCACCTTCCACATGGAGAAATGTATCGAACTGCCCCGGCATGCTCACCGGCCCGCTGGATCGTACGGCTACCGGAACATCATCAACCTGGCATTGCTTTCCAAGTTGATGGTAAAATGACAGGATCTCCTCTTCAAGTTCCGCAGGCATAGACTGCGTTTCGATCAGGTTACCAATATATTTTTCGGCCTCACCGAAAATCCTGACATCGTTAACGCGCAGATCAGCTTCCATCTTGCCCTTGTTCTTTTCAAAATAAGCGGCGATCTCTTTGTTTAAACCTGTAAGTTCCAGAAATTTATTGTAGGCAACAAGAGTAGTAGCGAAACCCGGCGGGATTGCGAGGCCGTCTCTGATCATCCCGCCCAGCCCCATACACTTTCTTCC
>JAAYRI010000180.1 GCA_012518875.1 Peptococcaceae bacterium | reverse complement strand
CCTACTGCTCTGTTTCTTGACGTTGGAAATTGGTTACTATATAATATTTATATGTGTCCGTCAAAAGACACCTCTTAATCTTTTTCGATAAAAAAGGGGGTGTAAGCCATGAAACGTACCTATCAGCCAAAAACCCGTAAACATAAGAAAGTGCACGGCTTTCTAAAAAGAATGGCTACTTCATCCGGAAGGAATATAATTAAAAGAAGGAGGGTTAAAGGTAGGAAAAGATTAACCGCTTAAGGCCGCTTAATCAAAGTGGCCTTTATAAATGTTATCCACAATTTGTGTATAAAGGTATGGCTTTATGGTTATAACTGTATAATGGGACAATAGTTTGTTTTTGGTATGGGTTTTGCTTTATTGTCTGAATGCGTAATATACGTTTAGAAACTTTCAGAGGGTTAGATGAGGGTACCTACCACTTTAAAAAAAACCAGGGAATATAGACACGTATACAACCGGGGGAAATTTTTTGCAGATCGCTACCTGGTGATATATTACTTACCTAACAATTTAGATTACTGTAGATTTGGTTTTACAGTGAGTAAGAAAATCGGTAATGCTGTTGTCAGAAACAGGGTTAGACGCCTATTGAAAGAGGTGTGCCGCTTAAATAGTAGTGTTTTTACAGGGGGGTTTGACTTGGTGCTGGTAGCCCGCCGCAGTATTGTGGATCTTAAATATAAGCGGGTAGAAGAATGTTTGTTAAAATTAGCAAATAAAATCTATAAAAGGTGATTTTTTGAAAGCAATACTAATTGCAACGATCAGGATGTACCAACTGTTTTTATCACCGTTAAAGAAACCTAGTTGCCGTTTTTATCCTACCTGTTCTCATTACGCAATACAGGCGATAGAAAAATACGGCGTCATTAAGGGATCCTGGATGGCTTTGGCCAGGCTGGTGAAATGTCATCCTTTTCATCCCGGTGGGTATGATCCGGTATAAAACAGTGTAGACAAGCCGCTCCATTTTTAATTGTTAAGTTAAGGAGGCGGGAATAATTTTCCAAAGTATTATAGATGGGATGACCTGGCTATTAAACAATCTCTATTATTTTACTAGTTCTGTGGGTCTCCCCAGTTATGCGCTAGCCATAATCCTGCTTACTGTCCTGATCAAAGTGATCCTTTACCCACTGACACGGAAACAGATGAAGTCAATGTTGGGTATGCAAAAGATTCAACCAAAAATTAAGGAAATCCAGGATAAATGGAAAAAGAAAGACCCAAAGAGAATGCAGGAAGAGGTTATGAAGCTATACAAAGAACATAACATCAATCCTGCCGCGGGTTGTATGCCGCTTTTGATCCAAATGCCTATTTTAATAGCCTTATACCGTTCTCTATTTGTATTCGATTATGTCAATCCTGCCCATGCAACATTTTTTTGGTTACCAAATTTGACTGACAAAGATCCTTTTTTTATATTACCTGTTTTGGCGGGGATAACAACCTATTTTCAATCAAAAATGACGATGACAGGTAGCGATCCGACGCAAAGAATGATGCTGTTTACCATGCCGGTGTTTATTGGCTGGATAGCAGCTACAGTACCAGCCGGGCTGGCACTGTACTGGGTTGTTTTCAACTTGGTAGGTATTATACAACAGTATTATATCAACAAACAAACCCTACCGTTGAAAGGGGAGGTTGGCGGAAAGTGAAAACTATTGAGAAAATCGGGAAAACTATTGATGAGGCCGTCGATAAGGCTTTGCAGGAGCTTGACGCCACCAGGGATGAAGTAGATGTGGACATACTGGAGGAGCCTTCCAAAGGAATACTGGGTTTAATTAATGTAAGACCGGCAAAGGTAAAGGTTACACTCAAGGATGATCCATCTAAAAGAGCTTCCGGTTTACTAAAAAGTATTTTTCATTCTATAGATATGGATATTAAAATAAATATTTCCGAGAATGAACGGGCTGTGTTTATAGACTTGGAAGGAAATGATTTGGGTATCTTAATTGGAAGAAGAGGCGAAACACTCGATGCCTTGCAATATCTTTTGAATCTGGCGGCGAATAAAAACCAGGAGATTAGAAAAAAAATAATTGTTGACATAGAGGGATATAGGGGCAGGCGTGAAAAAACCTTACAGAGACTGGCTCTCAAGCTGGCGGATAAGGCTAAGCAAAGGGGAAGAAATGTAGTTTTGGAACCGATGAGTGCACAGGAGAGACGCATTATACACACTACCCTGCAGGGAAGGGAAGATATATATACTTTTAGTGAAGGGGACGAACCTTACCGCAAAATTATAATATCCCCTAAGAAATAAAAAAACCCCAGCGGGTAAACTCCCGTTGGGGTTTTTTTTGAAAAAAGAGTATGGAGGACGGAATATTGTTAGAAGATACTATTGCTGCCATTTCAACTCCCCTGGGTGAGGGGGGCATAGGTATAGTAAGGGTAAGTGGGCCGGCAGCCGTTGAGGTTGCTGAAAAAATATTCAAAGCCAGGCGTGGTGAATGGTCAGGGGCCCCAGGCAATAGTTTGATTTACGGCCATATTTATGACTTTGACGGGAATATGATCGACGAGGTTCTTTTAGGTTATATGAAGGCTCCTTATACATATACACGGGAGGATATAGTAGAAATTAACTGCCATGGGGGGGCAATGCCCCTTAAAAAAGTATTGGGATTAACATTGGCTGCAGGGGCTCGTTTGGCTAAGCCTGGTGAATTTAGCATGAGAGCTTTTTTAAACGGTAGGATGGATCTGGCCCAGGCAGAAGCAGTAATAGATATAATACGTTCTAAAACAGAAGATGGGTTAAAGCTAGCTACAGGTCAGCTTAGTGGAAGGCTTTCGGATAGAATTTGTATGTTGCAGGATAAGCTTTTGGGCCTACTGGCTAAGATTGAGGCAAATATTGATTTTCCGGATGATGACCTGGAAGCTGAGGATATGCAGGGAATGGCTTTGTCTATCATGGAAATCGCCGGGGAGTTGCAAGAATTAATTGACAGTGCCAGGGTCGGTAAAATATATCGGGATGGGATCAGCACTGCTATTATCGGCCGGCCTAATGTAGGTAAATCGTCATTGCTAAACGCTCTACTGAAAGAAAACAGGGCTATAGTTACCGATATACCAGGTACAACAAGGGACGTCATAGAGGAAATGGTAAATATAGAGGGACTTCCTCTAAAAATCATTGATACGGCAGGGTTGCATAAAACAGAAAATGTCATTGAAAAAATTGGTATCGAAAGAACAAAGGACACAATAAAAAAGGCAGGCCTTATACTCCTGGTTCTTGATGCAACACAGGAGTTAACAAATGAGGATCTAGAGATTATTGAATCAGTCGCAGATAAAAAAACAATCTTTCTTATAAACAAGGTAGATATAGAAGAAAAAAAAATCGACTACAATAGGATTGTTGCATGCGCAAAAGGAAGGTCTGTTTTATGGATTTCAGCCCAAAAGGGAGCAGGTTTGGATCAGCTAAAGAGAACAATCTATACAACTGTCCTGGAAGGAAAGATAGCAAATACTAACGAGGTGCTGATAAGCAGTATCAGGCATCAGAATGCTTTAGAAAGGGCAGGCAGACACCTGGCAGATGTTCAGGCAGGCATCAAGGATAATGTACCGGTTGACATAATTGCCATAGATATTAAGGCAGCTTGGGGGGCACTTGGTGAAATAACTGGTTCTACAGTAACTGAGGATCTGTTGGATAGGATATTTGCTGATTTTTGCATTGGGAAGTGAGGAGTGTCGGTGGAGTATTCAGCTGGAAAATATGATGTGGTGGTAATTGGGGCCGGACATGCCGGTTGTGAGGCTGGTTTAGCTGCGGCTAGAATGGGATGCAGTGTTCTTGTGCTCACCTTAAACCTGGATAGTGTGGCCTTAATGCCCTGTAACCCGGCGGTAGGCGGCCCAGCCAAAGGGCACCTAGTGCGGGAGGTAGATGCTCTAGGTGGTGAAATTGGTCTAAATACTGATCGTAATTCCATCCAAATGCGTCTTTTGAACACTGCCAAGGGTCCTGCTGTGCATGCACTGAGGGCACAGGCAGATAAAAACAGTTACCAGACCGGCATGAAGCAGGCGTTGGAAAGGCAGCCGAAGCTGGATTTGAAACAGGCAGTAGTGGAAAAGCTGATCACCTCCAAAGGGAAGATTAGCGCAGTGGTAACGAGTACCGGCGCCGTTTTTACAGCCAGAGCTGTTGTACTGACTTCCGGCACCTATTTAAAAGGAAGAATTATTATTGGCGAACTTTCCTTTTCTGGTGGACCAAATGGCCAATTTCCTGCAATAGCTCTTGCTGAAAGTCTGACAGAATTGGGGTTGCAATTGGGTCGTTTTGAGACTAGTACACCAGCCCGGATTGACCGGGACAGCATCGACTTTAGCCGTATGAAGGTACAGCCTGGTGATGAGAAGGTTCGTAATTTTTCCTTTATATCTAACATTAAGAACAGGGAACAAATACCCTGCTGGCTGACTTATACCACGGAGGAAACACACCGGATTATACATGATAACCTGCATCGGACACCTCTTTATTCGGGAGCAACCCAGACCCAGGGACCCCGCTATTGTCCCTCCATTGAAATGAAGGTGATCAGGTTTTCAGATAAACCGGCACACCAGGTTTTTATAGAGCCGGAGGGGAAGAATACAACGGAAATGTATGTACAGGGTATGTCTACCAGTTTGCCTGAAGATGTACAATTAGCTATGCTTCGTACCTTGCCAGGTTTGGAAAAGGTAGAAATTATGCGGGCCGGTTATGCAATTGAATATGATTATATTATTCCCACCCAATTAAAGCTGTCCCTGGAAACGAAAATGATACCGGGTCTTTTTACTGCCGGCCAGATAAATGGCACTTCAGGTTATGAGGAGGCTGCAGCCCAGGGCATTGTTGCAGGAATTAACGCTGCCCTGTATGTGCAGGAGAAAGAACCATTTATCCTTGGTCGGTCGGAAGCCTATATAGGTGTGATGATAGATGATCTGGTTACCAAGGAAATTTCTGAACCTTACCGTGTTCTTACCTCCCGGGCAGAATATAGGCTGCTTTTAAGGCAGGATAATGCTGATCTGCGGCTATCGGAAAAAGGCTATGAAATAGGGCTTATATCACCAGATAGATTTAGAGCTATAGTGAAAAAGAAAGAGATGATTGAAGAAGAGAAGGATCGGCTTAAGAAAACTATGGTACCAGTGACAGATAAAACAAAGAAGATATTGGAAAGGTTGGGCAGTTCAACACTGCCGCAGCAAGGGATTTCCCTGGCTGGTTTACTACGGCGTCCTGAAATAAATTATAAAAGTCTACGGTTGCTACCGGTAGAAAACCCTAACTTGTCTGATGAAGTAGAGGAGCAGGTGGAAGTCCAACTGAAATATGAGGGATATATAAAAAAACAATTGGCCCAGGTAGAAAGATTTAAAAAAATGGAGAAGAAGAAAATCCCACCGGAGCTAGATTATGCCCAGGTTGGGGGGCTAAAAGCTGAGGCCAGGGAAAAATTGGAACTCATTAGACCGGTATCCATCGGTCAAGCCGGTAGAATAGCAGGTGTTAATCCAGCAGATATTGCAGTACTTCTAATCTATCTGGAACAAAGGCGCCGGAGACAAAATAATGGTGAATAATCTTTTTAAAAAAACCCTTATTGACGGGGCCGCAGAACTAGGAATAACGTTAAAGCCGGGACAACTAGTTCTATTCGAAAAATATTATCAGATGGTTATTGATACCAATAAAAGTGTCAACCTGACAGCGATAACAGATGAGCAGGAATTCATTGTAAAACACCTGATTGACTCTTTGACTTGCTTGTATGCTATTAACATAAAAAAGGGAGCCCGGGTATTGGATGTCGGTACCGGTGCTGGTTTTCCAGGTATTCCTTTGGCTGTTTGTAGGCCTGATCTTTTGTTAACTATGGTCGAAGCAACCAAAAAGAAAGTAAGGTTTCTGGAAGAGGTTATACAAGGATTAGCTTTAAGAAACGTTAAAATTCTTCATACCAGGGCAGAGGATTTCGGGCGGAAAAAGGCATACAGGGAAAAATATGATGTTGTTGTTTCTAGGGCTGTGGCGCCCCTGGCTGTGCTTGCAGAATACTGCCTTCCTCCATTGCGAACAAATGGTGTATTTATTTCTATGAAGGGTCCTAATACAAAGGAGGAGGTTATAGCGGCACAAAATGCCCTTGCTGTTCTGGGTGGGGTTATTGAAGATACCATTGGAATCAGGCTACCCTACCTGGGGGATGAAAGAAAATTGATTATAATTAGTAAAGTTCGGTCTTCCCCGGACGCCTTTCCCAGGCGTGCCGGAATACCAGCTAAAAAACCTCTTTGAATGGGATATACACAATCCTTCAATTGTCTTTGATGTGGAGACTACAAATAGGGTTATTCTAAAGGAAATATATTGTTACATAGAGAAGTAGTAGAAAAATTAGTACCTGCCGGAGGTGGAACATGGGTAAGACCATAGCAATTGCCAACCAGAAGGGTGGTGTGGCAAAAACTACTACCGCTGTAAATCTTGGTGCCTGGCTTTCAGTTATGGGGCAAAAGGTTCTGCTCATAGATACAGATCCGCAGGGAAATGCGACTACTGGAGTAGGTATTGACAAAGAAACAGTGAAATATTGTATGTATGATGTCATGATTAATAAAATTCCCATTACGGAGGTAATTTTACCTAGTGCAGTAGATAATCTTGTCATCTTGCCTGCAACCATAGAGCTGGCCGGAGCGGAAATAGAGTTGGTGGACGTTGCCGCAAGAGAATATGTGCTCAAAAAAGCATTGGCGGTGGTAAAGGAGCGTTACGATTTCGTGTTTATAGATTGTCCACCTTCCCTGGGCTTGCTCACCATCAATGCGTTAACAGCAGCTGACTCTTTATTGATCCCCATCCAATGTGAATACTATGCCCTTGAGGGTCTAGGTTTATTGTTAAATACCTTTCAACAGGTACAGCGGAATCTCAATAGGAGTCTTGTCCTGGAGGGGATACTATTAACTATGTTTGATGGCAGAACCAATCTTTCTATTCAGGTAGTTGATGAGGTTAAAAAGCACTTTAGAAATAAGGTTTTTAAGTCAATTGTACCCAGAAATGTCAGATTGAGCGAGGCGCCAAGCCATGGCAAGCCTGTAATGGTATATGATCGCAGATCAAGGGGGGCAGAGGTATATCATGAGCTGGCAAAAGAGGTGATGGGGGTTGACTAAGCGCAGGGGCTTGGGCAGAGGATTACAGGCACTGATTCCTGTTACTGAAAAAGTGCCCCAGGATAAAGAGGGGCTGCTGGAAATTGATATTGAAGCCATTCAACCGGCGCAACATCAGGCCAGACTAATGTTTGATCAGAAAAAACTATCTGAATTGGCGGATTCAATTAAGAAACATGGTATTATACAGCCGATACTTGTCAGGAAACGTCCAGATACGGGATATGAACTAATCGCAGGAGAAAGACGCTGGAGGGCATGCCGGGACCTGGGATATAAGACCATAATGGCTTTTGTTAAGGACTACCCCGACATGGAAGCAGCAGCTGCTTCATTAATTGAAAATGTGCAGCGGGAGGATCTAAATCCTTTGGAGGAAGCATCTGCCTATCACCGGTTGATAGAGGATTTTGAACTCACCCAGGAAGACGTTGCCCGGAGAATTGGGAAAAGCAGATCTTTAATCGCCAACACATTGAGGTTGTTGGGACTCCCTGATGAAATTAAAGAATTAATTAACATGGGAAAAATAAGTGCTGGTCATGCCAGGGCTCTGCTAATGATTAATGGTGTAGAACAACAGGTTGCGACAGCAGAAAAAATCACCAAGCATCAGTTGAGTGTTCGGCAGGCGGAAAAAATGGCCAGGGAAATCGCTACAAAAAAAAGAGAACACAATCGCCAGGAGCAAAAACCGGCAGATAGCTTTATAAGAGCAGAAAAAAAACTGCGGGAATTTCTAAAGACCAAGGTAAGAGTGAAGGAGGCACGGGGCGGTGGCGGAAAACTAGAGATTGGTTTTAGCAGTGAAGAAGAATTAGCCAGGATTATAGCACTTGTTATTAAGGGGTTAAAAGAATAAAATTTGATTAAGAGCAAATCAGCCATACATCCCACCACTAAGGTAGTGGGCTCTATGGCTAATTTTTAATATGCATAACAATTTGAGCAACTACTAGGGAGATATGCTTTTGATCGGGACTATCGTAAATGCAGCGGCAATAGTATTGGGTACAATGATCGGGTTATTGTTTAAAAAAGGCATGCCTGAAAGAATGCGCAACACTATTATGCAAGGAATAGGACTGGCTGTTTTGCTTATAGGCTTACAGATGTCCATACAAAGTAAAGAGATATTGGTCGTTGTGGCCAGTTTGGTGTTAGGTGGTCTAACTGGGGAATTAGTGAATATAGAAGGATGGCTGGCTCGTCTTGGTCGTTGGGTAGATACTAGTGTAGGGGGAATGGCGGGAGAAGCAGGGAAGGCATTTGTGATGACCAGCTTAATATACTGTGTGGGCGCTATGGCAATTATGGGTTCCCTGGAGGCAGGCCTGAATAATAACCACCAAATACTTTTTACAAAGGCTGCTATAGACGGGGTATCGGCGGCCCTGTTTGCTTCCACCATGGGGCTGGGGGTTGCATTTTCGGCCTTGCCCGTCCTGGTTTACCAGGGTTCGATCACAATGCTTGCTTCTTTACTGAGGGGACTACTAAGCCCGGAAGCAGTCCTGGAAATGAGCGCCACAGGCGGCCTTTTAATCGTTGGGATTGGTATTAATATACTGGGTATTAAGGAAATTAAGGTGGCCAACTTGCTGCCAGCTATATTTTACGCTTTACCATTAGTGTACTGGCTCCCATATTTTATGCCGGGGTAGTGTATTTGATTGGTTGTAATTTGTTTCACGTGAAACAATACAAATAAAATTATGTCCTATTGAGAGGGACAGACCATCATGACGGTCTGTCCCTCTCAATATAAGCCAGGGGTTTTAGCTTTCACGGGGTAATGATCAGCAGCCCTGGACGCTTTGCGGGCGGGCATATTCTGCTATGACCTCACCTAGACCCCTGGCAATTATATCTGCTAACCCCATTACTATATTTAGTCTAGTGTTTTGTAGTACCATGTATTCCATAAACCCACCAACATTAACAATGCCTGTGATGTGAATCTGTCCCACCGGGGGAAGGTTTTTATTAACACCTGCACCAGGGTGAAGGGAGCCGTTCCCAAGATTTATATAGCCCACATTTTCAATCCGCCCCAGGCAGGCGTCAACAGCAATAATTAAGGGGTTTTTGTACCTGCTGTTTATTTCCTCCAGGGTGTCTTTTAGATTGCTGGCATGGACCGGATTGTTGAGAGTACCGTAAACCTCAAAGAAACCCTGATTCATTTGGTCTATTTTAGACCCTACCAGGGGTCCCAAACAATCTCCTGTAGAGCGATCTGTTCCAATACATAGCAATATCCGGGGGCTTTCACAATTATGTTTTTTAAGGCGCAACGAAAGATCACCTGCAAGTTTTCTGGGCGCCATCCTGTCGTTCATGTAAATTTTGGTTCTTGTATCGCTATTGAGCTGTGACCATTTATTAAAAACAACCATTTGTTCTTCCTCCTAAAACAGCCATGCTATTATATTTTATTTCCAAAGGGGGTGATGGTTATTCTTATATTCACAATAATTCTTTGTCAGAACCATATTTTGGGGTCATAGAATGGGCCAGGCTGTATTATTCTTTAAAAGATGTCTTCATGCACTCGGTGGGTGCATATGATTCTTTTGGCGGTGATTATTATCCGGCAGAGGCAAAATATTTGGCTATTGGTCAAGGTGATTAGTGCCTACATTGGGGCTGTTATTGGGGCCGGCTTCGCCTCCGGTCAAGAAATAATGCAGTTCTTCGTCCTACATGGTGGTGCTGGGTTGATGGGTGCTGTCCTTGCTACCGTTCTCTTTGCTTATCTGGGCGGGCTAGTAATGTTTTTGTCTATAGCCATGCGCTCGGGTAGTTATAGGGAGGTGTTTGGTTTTCTTCTGGGGAAAAAAGCGGGCCGTTTTATGGATATTTTGAATCTCTGTATGTTATTGGGCGGGATGGGGGTAATGATGGCAGGGAGTGCAGCTGTGTTCACCGAACATTTCGCCCTTCCCTCCCAGATTGGAATTTGGTCAGTAGCAATTTTGACAGCCCTGGTGCTTATGGGAGGGCTAGAAGGTGTTTTAATCGCTAATGTGTGCCTGGTTCCACTAAAATATCTGGCTGTCCTGGCCATATCACTGGTCGCCCTACTAGGTCACCCCGGCGGGCTGTTTGGCCTGGCGTCCTCGGCAGCAATAGGAGGGGTGACAGGAAACTGGGTAATGGCCGGGTTCCTATATGTTTCATACAACATGATTGTTCCTGTTGCAGTCCTAGCCTCCCTTGGACAGACAGTTCCTTTGAGAATAGGTATGTTGGGTGGAGTGCTGGGGGGGGCATTGCTGGGCGGTGCTATTTTTTTGGTAACTGCTGCAGGGCTTGCTCACCTGCCGGAAGCCGCCACTTATCAAATACCTATGTTGTATCTCGCCGGGTCTTTTGGAAACACCTTTCATTGGGGTTTTGGAATGTTGATCTGGCTGGCTATCCTAACTACTGTGATCGCCAATGCACATGGTTTTGCCAGCCGCCTGGCCTCGCAAAATAGAATATATTATCGTCTTTGCGGAATAGGTGCATGTCTATTGGCAATACCTCTGACGAGCTTTAGCTTTACCAGTTTGGTACGGTTTTTATATCCGTTATTTGGCTATGCAGGTTTAGTACTTCTTGTCACGTTACTGGCAAAACCGCTATTGGGTATTTTCCGAGATCGATGCTTAGAGTAAAATTATCGTAGGCAAAATGAAAAAAATATGGGAAGAATTTAAAAAAACTCTTCCCATAATCACGTCTTTCCTGTAGTTTGTTAGTTGAAAAGACCATCAAACGAGGTGACGTGAT
>JAAYRI010000212.1 GCA_012518875.1 Peptococcaceae bacterium | reverse complement strand
TAAAAGCCCTCGATTTTTTAGTGGTTTTCACGCGGCCTGATGGTTCTTTGTGCCAATCTGATTATGCTTTGGCGGAATGATACAAAATGACACAATAGGTACGTCCCCTTGTGCTTCTCGATGACACAATAGGTACGTCCCCTTGTGTCCTCAATTAGGAGGAGGTTAAAAGTGTGCGTGTCAAAAAGGTAGGCATGGCTCCCCGGTTCCGGCACCCTGTTTTTTTTCCGGTGGCTCTCTGCTTGTTGCTGGCTGTTGTTTTGTTGGCGGGGTGTGGGAAAGATGGTGTTACCCCCGAAACTGCGGAGGCGGCGGTGCCGGTGATGGTTGCGGCGGCCACCCGCGGTGATGTGGAGGCGGAGATCGATTTTACGGGTGTGCTGGAACCCGAGATGGTGGTAAACGTAGTGCCCAAAATTGGGGGCAGGGTTGCGGAGGTAAGGGTTAAGGATGGCGATAGGGTGGAGGCGGGAGATCTGCTGCTGCGTTTGGAGGCCTCCGAGATCGAGGCGCAGGTAGCCCAAGCCGAGGCCGGTCACGAGGTGGCTCTGGCCAATCTGGAAAAAACAAGGGCCGGTGCCAGGGTAGAGCAGCTTGAACAATGCCGGGCCGGCCTGCAGATGGCCGAGGCCGGTTATGATGAGGCCGAGAGATCTTTTAACAATGCCCGGGCTCTCTACGAAGAAGGGATAGTACCCAAACAACAGCTTGATCAGGCCGAAACCCAGTACATAATTGCCGATGCCCAGCTTAAACAGGCCGCCGAAGAGCTGAAGATGGCGGAAAGTGGGGCTACGGCCGAAGATCTGAAAATCATAGAGGCCCAGGTCTCCCAAGCGGCGGCAGCTTTGCAGTTGGCACGCACCCAGCTTGCTGATGCCCGGATCGTCGCCCCCATCAGCGGGACGGTGAGCGGTGTGGTGCTTAACCCCGGCGAGATGGCCGGGCCCGGCACGCCGGTGGTGACCATCAACAAGCTGGACACCATGGAGGTGCAGGTTAATCTCACGGAAAAGGATGTGAACCGTGTCTCCATCGGGCAGGAGGTCGATGTTCTGGTTCCCTCTGTCTCTAAGGAGCCCCTGCCGGGGAAAATACACAGCATCAGCCCCGTGGCCGATCCCCGCACTAAAACCTACAAGTTGAAAGCTACCCTCCCCAATGAGGACGGCCGGCTGAAGGCGGGGATGACTGCCACGATCCGGGCGGTCATCGACGCTGAAAAAGATACCGTGGTGGTGCCGGTGGAGGCGCTTCTGGTCCAGCAGGGCCGGCAGGTGATCTACGTTGTGGAGGAGGGGTTGGCCCGCCGCCGCGCGGTGACTGTGGGGTTGGAGAACGGGACTGCAGTAAGCGTGCTCGAAGGCGTCGATCCCGGCGAACAAGTGGTGGTCAGGGGACAGCATTATCTCCAGGAAAGCGGCAAGGTGACGATCGTGGAGGGAGGGGCCAAACAGTGAAAAAATCAGGGTTTCTCCTCATAGATCACGTCGTGGCAGCCTTGCGGGTTGGTGTTGCCATACCGAAAAAGTTGGTTTCCGGGTTGGTGCTGCGGCGCAGGGCTTCAAAATATTTCTCCGGCTGCCTTGCCCGGGGGGGAGGGTTTGACCGGTGAAATTATCAAATTTTTCCGTAGACCGGCCTGTGGCGGTGCTCATGGCCGTTCTGGCGGTGGTGATGATCGGTTTTGTCTC
>JAAYRI010000179.1 GCA_012518875.1 Peptococcaceae bacterium | reverse complement strand
AGCCCGGCCCAATAAAACAGGGTTCGCTTGTCAATGTTGTGCTGGTTGATTACCTGCACCTCTATATTTATTAGGGTTCCCTTTGCTGTTTGGGCCAGTATGTCCAGCCGGGCTGCTCTGTCCAGCAAGGTACCGGGGATCTAGTTCCCGGTCCAGTAACTGTACTGAGGCCAGTTCTTTGCCGGGTTCTGGTTTTAGAACGGCATTGAGGAAGCTGATTAGTGCTTCCTGACCTGATCCCATGATCCGTTTAAAGGCGTAATCGTTGGTTCTGTTAATTCTACCATTCAAGCTGGTTCGCCCCCTTTGCTAATTATACAAGTAACGTTCCTTTATGTGTATCGGGGACTAAGAATGGCCCCGTATCCCATGCTGACTATTTACGGGGGAAATCCTCCAGCTTACAACACGGCCCACATGGAGGGACATTTCTCGGCGCCAAAGCCAATCCCCATCATTTTGGGGACATAACTCAGCATCAAAGCCCGGCCCCAAACAGAGATGTGTCCCCATTCTTCTGTCCAGGTTCCTCGGGTCTGATCCCCGACTTACAATGGCTGATATAGTGGCCACGCTTCCTGTTCCCGCTTTCCGTCTTCTACCTTCAGCCTTCTCGCTTTCCAACTGACCCCAAAGGAATACCCTAAATACTGTGGGACGAGGTACCCGTCCCCCTGTCCCAGGGTTTTTATTCCAGCCGCACTTCCACTGGGTCCCCTGCTGTGATGCTGTTTTCTGTGACTTGGCAGTCCAGGGCCAGTATCTGTACGCCTCGGGCGGCAGCCTGTTGGAGCGCCGTGCCAAAGGCCGGGTGGGTGGCCCAGTTGGGTTCAAAATACAGCACATCTGCCATTTGGATAATGAAGACAACATAAGATTTAAAGCCGGCTTCCAGGCAGGATACCAGCTCCAGGAGGTGTTTTACACCCCGCAGGGTGGGGGCATCGGGAAAACGGACCACGCCGTTATCCTCCAGGGTGACTCCCTTGACCTCTACAAAGGCTTTGCCCCGATCGCTTTCTACATAAAAATCAAACCGGGAGTTACCGAAAGTCTTTTCCGGCTGGAGCAGGGTAATATTAGGGAATAATTTTCCCTTTTGCAGCCATTCGGCAAAGACTTTGTTGGGAGCGCTGGAGTCAATATTGACCAGCCTCCGCCCTTTGTACACCGCCAGCAAATCATATTTTGTTTTGCGGGTGGGGGAATCGACCTTCCGCACCAGCACAGGGGCTCGGTAGGTCAGTAGTTCCCGGCAGCGGCCGGTATTTTTCACGTGGCATATTTCTACCCGACCTGCTATTTCAACGTGAGCAATAAAACGATTGGGGCGGGCCAGGAAAATGCCTTCTTTGATATGTTCGTAAATCATGGCTCGTCCCTTCTATGCAAAAAAGGTAGTGTTTAATCTCGAGCTGGGGGTTGACCAACCCCTAGCAGCCGCTTCAGCCGGGACCCCCTGTGGCCAGGAACAGAACCAGGCCTAAAATACCCAGCACCCAGGGCCAGGGCGAAGGGAATCCGGCAAAGGCTGCCGCAATAAATGCCAGACCAACAAATTTCAAAGGTATGCGCCATTTGTTTAACAAAGGGAAACCTCCTTTACAGTATCGCTAGGGTT
The DNA here is from genome assembly GCA_012518875.1 of Peptococcaceae bacterium. Taxonomy (GTDB): domain Bacteria; phylum Bacillota; class Desulfotomaculia; order Desulfotomaculales; family Pelotomaculaceae; genus Syntrophopropionicum. Next base: position 1,043 of record JAAYRI010000179.1, on the reverse strand, counting down.
TTATCATCTTCCCGCCTGGGACTCTAAAATCCTCCCTATCAATGGAGTCATGCACCCGTTATTTACTGGTTTTCATCACCGGCATGTCCACGTTATGTAAAACGCCTTTGGATAGGGCAAAGCAGCCCAGTCCAGCCAGTAATTCCCATAAGGCCAGTGTACCCAGACCGGCCAGTATGCCTCCCCCGCCAACTAACCCCTCAGCTAAAGCAGCAAGGACAATGGCGGCAACCAGTCCAGGAAGCATAATCACCAGCACCGCCAGGGTGTAAATGAACACCAGTAGTCCGCTGCTGATGCTCATGCCTGTCCAGCGCAGGGAAAGATAGTTGACGCCCAGCAACAAAAATGAGAACAGGGTGTAAACCAGGGTAGCCAGGGCTACTAACCCAAAGGATTCGCCCATAATCAGGCCCGCAATACCGAAAATAGCCAGGCTTTCCACCAGTACCTTAAACACCGTTTCCAGGTTGCTCCAAACTATTTTCTGCAAAGAGCCGGCGGGAATCAGGTAAAGGTAATGCATATAAAGTTCCTTTAGGCCACGTCCGCTGCCAATTAAAAAGATCTGGATCCACATCAAAATTTGCAACAGCACCAGGATACCCCCACCTTCGTCGCCCTGGAACAAAGAAAAGAGGGCTGCTCCTGAGACCATAATTATAGATGACATTCCCCAGAGTGCAAACCGGTTGGCGCGAAAGGATTCCCGCAGGTGCTTATAAAAAATGGTACTGGGGCCCACACCGCCGACGCCGGTTTGGACTACCTGCACTTTTTTCGCCGATGAAGCTTCGGGGTTGAGCTGCCCTTCGGCCAGGGCGCGTTTTTTCTGGAACGTGGTTTCTGTGGCTACCAGCACATCTTCATAATAATCAGGATTGCTCCAGGCAATGTAGAGGACCAGCAGCCCACCGGACAACACCAGTAGGCCGAAAAATAAAAATCCACTGCCCATATCGCCGGCAATCAAGGCTGCCACACCTGCCGAAACCCACCCTGCCAGAGGCGTCCAGGCGACCAGGGGCGAACTGAGGGTGTTT
>JAAYRI010000178.1 GCA_012518875.1 Peptococcaceae bacterium | reverse complement strand
CTTATGGGGGAGGGGTAGTCTATATGAAGGTGACCAGGACACGGTTTAAGGGTTTGCTGATTATAGAAACAGATGTATATGGTGACAATCGGGGTTGGTTTACGGAAACCTACACCAAGAATAAATTTGCTAACCAGGGGATCGATGCTGACTTTGTTCAGGATAATCAATCCTATTCGGCACATAAAGGAACCTTGCGGGGGATCCATTTTCAGACTAACCCCAGGGCCCAAAGCAAGCTGGTCAGGTGTACGCGGGGTGCCGTTATGGATACAGTTGTGGATTTAAGAAGGGGTTCGGATACATATAAGCAGTGGTTCAGTATAGAATTGTCGGCCGAAAACAAAAGGCAATTGTTTATACCCAGGGGTTTTGGACATGCCTTTACTACCATCACAGATGATGTTGAGGTCCAATACAAGGCGGACCAGTACTATTCCCAAGAACATGATCGCAGCATTAGATATGATGATCCCGAATTTTCCATAGACTGGGGTTTGGCTGACCCCATATTATCGGCGAGGGATTTAAACGCTTCGTTTTTTAAGGACAGCGATGTCAATTTTAGCATCCGGGTTCTTGTTACCGGTGTAAATGGACAACTGGGCTATGATGTGGTCGGCAGACTGCATGAATTAGGGATAGAAGCAATCGGGGTTGGTCGTGGGGACTTTGATCTAAGGAATAAGGAACAAACACAAAAATACATTTTGCAGGCCCATCCTGATGTGATAGTGCATTGCGCTGCCTATACTGCTGTTGATCAAGCTGAAGATGAAAAGGAGTTGTGTTATGCAGTAAATGTCCAGGGTACGCGGCATATTGCCGAGGTAGCCCGGGTCATTGATGCCAAAATGGTCTACATCAGTACGGACTATGTTTTTGCCGGTGAGGGTACAAAACCATACCGGGAAGATAGCCCCACAAATCCGGTTAACTATTATGGTTACACCAAGGAGCAAGGGGAAGTGGCTGTGCGGGGGCTGCTGGAAAAACATTTTATCATTAGAACGGCCTGGGTTTATGGCCCCAATGGTAATAATTTTGTCCAAGCAATTCTCAGGTTGGCCCAGAATAAAAAAGAATTAAGTGTGGTTGATGATCAGGTTGGTGCACCTACCTACACAGCGGATTTGGCGGTTTTGATTTGCGATATTTTGCAAACCAAAAAATACGGTACCTATCACGGGGTGAATGAGGGGTACTGTAGCAGGTATAGGTTTGCTCAGACCATCCTGGCGCAAGCCGGGGCTGTTGTTCAAGTTAACCCGCTACCCTCGGCTAATTACCGTACCCGGGCCAGACGACCCCTGAATTCTAGATTGTCACTGGATAATTTGGATCAAAACGGGTTTAACCGACTGCCCCACTGGGAGGACGCCCTGGGGCGCTATTTGCAAGAGTGCCGGCTGGTTTAGGTTGGAAATATATGAGCAGTGGTGGCGAAATGAAATATATCATCATTACATACGATATTACCAATATGGGGGGCGGACAGCAATATTGTCGCAATAAGGCAGAGGCTTTAAAAAAAAAGGGGTATGATGT
>JAAYRI010000026.1 GCA_012518875.1 Peptococcaceae bacterium | reverse complement strand
TAACGCCTAAAAATATGCCCCTGTGGGTATGTGGCGATAGCAAAGATATAAAAACACTTGCCGATGGTGAATATGATTTTGTGTTTTCGTGTCCTCCATATCATGATTTAGAAGTATATACAGACGACAGCAGGGATTTATCGAACATGGATTATGATACCTTTTTGGTTACATATGAACACATAATAAAAGAAGCCACATCAATGTTGAAAAACAATAGATTTGCCTGTTTTGTTGTTGGCGACGTAAGAGACAAAAAAGGGTTTTACAAGAATTTTGTTAGCAGGACGACAGACATTTTCGAAAAAGCGGGCTTAAGGCTTTACAATGAAATCATATTAATTACGTCCTTAGGGACGTTACCTATAGTTGCGGCGAAAACGTTTAATCCCGGAAGAAAAGTATGCAAAGCGCATCAAAATGTATTAGTGTTTTATAAGGGAGATATTAAACAAATCAAGGAAACATTTAGAGAGGTGTGCGTTTTGGAAATGGATGAATACAATGAACCAAGACCCATGGAGTAGATAAAAAGGAGAAAGCCGTCAAGCGTTTGAAGCGTTTTGTGCATACAGGGACTATAAAAACAGCGGTTGCTTATACGGTTATATACAAACCAACATAGGGGGGCCACAGGATGGATAAGTTAAAGATAGAGTACATGAACATTGATGATTTGATTCCATATATAAATAACCCGAGGGTAAATGACCATGCGGTTGCTAAAGTAGCGAGTAGTATCAAAAACTTCGGGTTCAAGGTACCTGTTCTTATAGATAATAAGAATGAAATTATTGCGGGGCATGTAAGGATAAAGGCGGCCAAGAGGCTGGGGATGAAAGAGGTCCCGACCATTAGGGTTGAGGATTTAAGCCCTATGCAGGTTAGGGCGTTTAGGGTAGCTGACAATAAAACGGCCGAGATAGCGGACTGGGACTTTGAACTATTGGAATTGGAGTTAGAAGGTTTGGAAGATGAGTTTACCGGGTTTGATTTGGATGAGATTGAAGGGTTATTCGCAGAACCAGAAAAGGATGATGAAGAAAAGCCAGAAGTGGAGTTTACAAAAGAGGTATTAGAGGAAAGTCAATATGTGGTCTTGTATTTTGACAATATCATGGACTGGCAAGTGGCGCAGGAAGTGTTCGAAATAAAAACAGTTGCCGCCCTTGACAGCAGAGAAGGATATGAACGGAAGGGTGTAGGCAGGGTGTTAAAAGGTGAAAAGGTTTTGGAGTGGGCTAGAAGGGGGAAAGAAAGTGCTGATATATAGTCCTTCATATAAAAGGGCCGGGGATGTAAAAATAAGAGAGTGGTTCAAGTCGGTTATATTGGTTGTCCATGAATTTGAGGCAGACGAGTATCGGGAAAAAGAGGGGGGAGAAATTCTTGTAGTTCCTGACAGTTTAAGGGGGAACATAGCAAGTGTCCGTAATTTTATATTAGAAGAAGGTTTTAGACAGAGTGATTGGGTTGTAATGATGGATGATGACAATAGAAATTTGGTCTATTTTGAAGATGGCCGAAGGCATACCATGAATGAAAAGCAGGCCCTGGATTTTATGGTGAATGGCTTTGTGATGTGCGAAGAAATAGGTTTTAGGTTATGGGGGCTTAATCTGTTGGATGATAACAAGGCTTACCGGGAATATAGTCCCTTTAGCATGGTATCGCCTATATTGGGTCCGTTTAGTGGGCATATAAAGAACCCTATTCGTTATGATGAAAGACTCCCATTAAAAGAAGATTATGACCTTGCTTTACAGCACTTGAATGAATATAGGGGAATATTAAGATTCAACAAATATGCTTATAATGTCGGACACATTGAAGGTAGCGGTGGGGTTACCGCATATAGGACAAAAGGTGAAGAATATAGACAGGCTATGGTTTTGCAAGGCAAGTGGGGAAAGAAAATAGTCAAATATGATATAGAACGGTCTATCAATCCTATATTAAGGGTTCCTATAGGGGGGATTTGATGAGGATTATATTTGTGGCAGGAGGATTTGACCCTATACATGCTGGGCACGTTGAGATGATACAGTTGGCAAGGGGTCTGGGTGATTATTTGATAGTGTCAGTAGCGAGGCGTAAGCATATGATTAAAAAAAAAGGATATGAGTTTATGCCGGAGGCTGAAAGAGTAGAGATATTAAGAAATATTAAAGGAGTAGACGAGGTACAGTTGCATATAGGGGAGGATGGAACGGTAATTGAAAATTTGAAGGCATTAAGAAAGCGGTATAGAGGCAATACTATTATTTTTGCTAAGGGCGGAGATAGGTATAAAGACGAAATACCGGAGAAGGAAATATGTAAAGAGCTAAGCATAGAAATAGTTGATAGGTTAGGAAAAAAAAACAAAGTAGTTCTAGGTTAGTAGAGAGGAGAGAGGGGGTATGGCGAGGCCCAGGAAATTAAATGAAGCACTACAACATAAAATAGTTACGGCTATAAGAGCGGGTAATTATATAGAAACAGCGGCCGCTTATGCCGGGATACACAAATCAACCTTGTATGACTGGCTAAAACGTGGGGAAAGAGAAAAACAACGAGTGGCGAAAAATCCTAGATACAGGATAAAGAAAGACGAAC
>JAAYRI010000025.1 GCA_012518875.1 Peptococcaceae bacterium | reverse complement strand
AGGGGCCTTCATTTAAATAATAAAAGGAAAAGAGGCAAACGGCTATATGAATAACACATCGATTAAAGATTGGGTGGCCAACATAGTGAAACCGGAGCAGATAAAAAAATATATGGAAAACGGCAGGGATTTTATAAATGAGGACCGCATTAATGATTTACTTCAATCAAAAAAACAGCCGGATAAGAATGAGGTAAGGGAAGTAATAGCCAAGTCCCTGGAACTAAACAGGCTGGAGCTGGAGGAAACGGCTGTTCTGCTCAACTGCACTGATGAAGAAATATGGCAAGAAATGTATGAAGTGGGACTGAAAATAAAACAAAAGGTCTACGGCCGGCGGATTGTAATTTTTGCTCCACTATACATCAGTAATCACTGTGTTAATAGTTGTGTCTATTGTGGCTATAGAAAAGAAAACAAGGACAGCGTTCGCTACCAGCTAAATATGAATGAGCTGCAAAAAGAAATAGAGGCCCTGGTCAGCAAAGGACACAAGCGCCTTATTTTGGTCTATGGAGAGCACCCCAGCTCTGATGTCCACTACATTGCCGACACTCTAAAGGTAGCCTATGAAACAAAACTGGATAATGGAGAAATACGTCGCTGCAATATAAACGCGGCGCCGATGTCTATTGAGGATCTAGAAATCCTAAAGGAAGTGGGGATTGGGACCTTCCAGGTTTTCCAGGAGACATACCACCATCAGACCTATAGGCGGCTCCACCCGCGAGGTATTAAAGCGGATTATCACTGGCGCCTTTACGCTTTGCACAGGTCCATGGAAGCGGGTGTTGATGACGTTGGTATAGGGGCTCTTTTCGGTTTATATGACTGGAAGTTTGAGGTCATGGGCCTACTTTCTCATGCCATTGATTTAGAAAAACACTTCGGCGGGGTGGGGCCTCATACTATTTCTTTTCCTCGGCTCGAACCAGCCGTCAACACGCCATTTATCGAAAAAACATCTTATAAAGTCAATGATGATATTTTTAAAAAACTGGTTACCGTAATTAGACTTGCCGTTCCCTACACGGGTATGATCCTTACTGCCAGGGAAAATGCTGCAGTAAGACGTGAGGTTATACAGGTGGGCTGCACCCAAATAGACGCCGGCTCCAACATTGCCATCGGTGGATACAGCAAAGGTGACCCAGTTCATAACCGGCAGCAGTTTATCCTCGGTGACAACCGCAGCCTTGATGAAACCATTCGGGATCTGGCTGATATAGGTTACATCACCTCATTTTGTACGGCAGGATATCGTTGTGGGCGCACCGGCAACTATTTTATGGATATTGCTAAACAGGGCAAGGTACACAATCTGTGCATGCCTAATGCTATACTCACATTTAAAGAATATCTAAAAGACTATGCCAGTGCTGAAACAAGGGAAATTGGCGAGAGGTTGATTGCCAAAGAAATTTCAGCTTTGCCCAATGAACCCGTAAAGGCCAAAGTGGAAAAATTTCTCCAGCAGATCGATGCTGGGGACAGGGATCTGTATCTTTAAAAAAGGGGCGCAGGTATGAGCTATAAAGTAAGAAACATCACAAATAGCTGTCACTGTAGTAGTGGTGAGGAACTGGCAAAAATCTGCAACAGGGAGATATTGAATTCCTACCCCTGGTTAAGGTTGCGCTGGGTCAGGATCCATGGCCATAGATGGTCATACCTCTTCGGTAACAGTAATGAAATTTGTATGAATGCAAAAAAGATAAGGCTTAATGAGGACTATGGTATATATATTGACAATCACGAGAGCCTTGATGAACAAGAACTGGGGGCATTGATTGCTGCCTTGAAGAGGTGTTTCCAGTGATACAGCTTTCTGCAAGAAATATTATAAATGTTTTAGCCACCGATAGTCCCCATTGTCTCCAGGACCTGATCCAAACAGCAGAAAAATGCCGAAAAAAAAATGTTGGCGATAAGGTGTATTTACGTGGGCTGATCGAATTCAGTAATTTTTGTGGTTGTAATTGCCTATATTGTGGCATAAGGAAGGATAACCATAATTTGCAGCGTTACCGTTTGGATAAAAAAAATATTATACAAATGGCCATGCTGGCCTTTGAAAAGGGTTACCATTCTATCTGCTTGCAGTCGGGTGAGAGTAATAATACCGCAGATATCGACCTGTTGGCGGAAATTGTGGCGGAGATTAAAAGACTGAGCATGGAAAGGGATGAAAATTCCAGGGGTTTGGGTATAACCCTCAGTGTGGGTGAGTTAAGTTATCAGCAGTACAAAAAGCTCTGGGATGCGGGAGCACACCGCTACCTGCTACGGATAGAAAGCTCCGATCCTACACTTTTTAAACGCATTCATCCCCCGGCACAGCATCTAGAATCCCGTTTGGAATGTCTGCGGGCCTTAAAAGATATTGGATACCAGACCGGGACAGGTGTAATGATTGGCTTACCGGGCCAAACAGCTGAACATCTATATCAGGATCTAGTTTTTTTTCAGGATGAGGATGTAGACATGCTGGGCATGGGCCCCTATATCCCCCATCATGCAGCCCCGTTGTCAAAGGTTTTGGACACACAACTTGATCCCTATACTACGACCCTCAAAATGCTGGCTTTATCCCGGCTTTTGATGCATGATATTAATATAGTAGCATCTACCGCCTTGCAAAGTATTAACCCGGACGGACTGAAAATGGGGTTGCGGGCGGGGGCTAACATAGTAATGCCGGTTCTTACCCCTGAGGATACCAGAGACTACTATTATTTATATGAAAATAAAAATTACAAAAGGGCGGAAACCTTGATTGAGGAAATCACTGCCTGTGGCTTTACACCCGGTTTGTGGCAATGGGGGGATCCTCTTCATTATAAAAACAGGAGAAATTAGCAATTACAATTCCAGGGGAAGGGGTTGTTCCGGGCCTTTTGCTTATAAGGAGGGGTGAAAATGGAATCGAAAATTTCTGCTCTGGATATTAGCACCACGGCAAGAATGCAGTTTCTTGATATCACGTCCAGGGTAGAAAAAATTGTAGCGGCAAGCGGTGTCAGGGAAGGTACGGTAAGGTTGTTCACCCTGCACACTACCGCCGGGTTGACGATCAACGAGAATGCCGATCCTGATGTGGCCGGGGATATACTCATGGAACTAGACAAAATCGTGCCCTTAGATGACGGCTACAGGCATGCTGAGGGAAATTCGGCAGCACACATTAAATCCTCACTAGTTGGTGTTTCTCTGGCAGTCTTCATTAGTGGCGGCAGAATGGTCCTCGGCACCTGGCAGGGTCTCTACTTTTGCGAGTTTGATGGCCCGAGGCAGAGAAAAGTCCTGGTTAAAGTAACAAAAGATTAAGAACAGCCGTTCAGGCGCTAGATGCAAAAAGAGGTGCTATTAATATTTACAAATGCCCAAACCCCCGCTAAGATTAAGTTAACAATAAAAATAATATAGGTTACCAGGTTAGATATCTTGGAAGGGGGGAGATATCCATCATATCCCACTGGCTAATAAGATGGATTTTGAATGTAGCAGGGATCATTGTTACAGCCAGCATTATCGAAGGGTTTAATGTGACTGTGTTAGCGGCAATAGTAGGCTCTGTTCTCCTTGGTTTTGTCAACGCCACAATCCGTCCGATAATTCTTCTGATTACCTTGCCGATCAATATGCTGACGTTGGGTTTGTTTACACTGATTGTTAATGCCCTAATGCTATGGTTGGTTAGTGCAGTTGTAAAGGGATTCGATATCCAGGGTTTTGGTGTAGCTTTTATGGCCGCTTTGTTGATCACAGTGATCAGTTTTTTGATCAGCTATTTTATCAAGGATTAATCAAAAAAAGCCTTTTTTGTCCATACCTATTGTGTGACAAAAAAGGCTTTCCTGTTTCATAGTCTATCCTGTTAGAATTAGTTGGTTAAGCTGCTAATTGGCGCCGGGATGCGGCCACCCCGGCGGATGAAAGACGCGGAAGAGAAAGGCTTGACGGGAATTACCGGTGCCCGTCCAAGTAGGCCACCATATTCCACATAATCACCGACCTTTTTATTTATTGCCGGTATTATGCGCACAGCGGTGGTTTTTTTATTAATCATACCAATGGCCGCCTCATCGGCGATTATGGCGGCAATAGTTTCGGCGGAGGTATCTCCCGGCACAGCAATCATATCCAGGCCCACGGAGCATACACAGGTCATGGCTTCCAGTTTGTCCAGGGTCAAGGCTCCGGCCTCTACTGCCTTGATCATGCCTGTGTCTTCGCTTACCGGGATAAAGGAGCCTGACAGTCCACCCACATAGGACGAAGCCATAGAACCGCCTTTTTTTACCGCATCATTTAAAAGTGCCAGGGCAGCAGTGGTTCCATGTGTGCCACAGCATTCCAGGCCCATTGCTTCAAGAATTTCGGCCACACTGTCCCCGATGGTAGGGGTGGGAGCCAGTGACAGGTCAACAATGCCAAAAGGAACACCAAGTTTGCCGGCAGTGGTACGACCGACCAATTCGCCCATCCTGGTGATCTTAAAGGCTGTTTTCTTGATTGTTTCAGCCAGTATGCCAAAATCGCCATCACCGACTGTTTCCACAGCTTTTTTGACTACACCGGGGCCACTAACACCGACATTGATCACACATTCCGGCTCACCTATCCCATGAAAAGCCCCGGCCATAAAGGGGTTGTCTTCCGGGACATTGGCGAATACTACCAGTTTAGCGCAACCGAGACCATCATTTTCAGCCGTTGCTTCCGCTGTCTTTTTTATAGCCTGCCCCATTTTGTATACGGCGTCCATATTAATGCCGGCCTTTGTGGTGGCGACATTGACTGATGAGCAAACCCGTGTGGTGGAGGCTAGGGCCTCCGGGATACTGTCGATCAGCTTGTGATCAGCCTTGGTAAAACCTTTGTGCACCAGAGCTGAAAAACCACCAATGAAATTGACACCAACCGCAGCAGCCGCCTGATCCAGGGTAATGGCAAAGTCATTGAGGTTGTCCTCCATACATCCTCCAGCCACAAGAGCTATCGGTGTTACAGCGATCCTTTTGTTCACAATGGGCAAACCATACTCTCTTTCAATGTTTTCTCCTGTTTGGACCAGACCACCCGCCAGGCGGCAGATCTTATCGTATATTTTTTGTCCGGCAATGCGCGGGTTGGTATCGGTACAGTCCCACAGGCTGATCCCCATGGTGATGGTGCGGATATCCAAATTCTCTTCCTGGACCATATTAACGGTTTCCATAATTTCCTGTAAGGTGAGCATGTAGGCAATCCTCCCTGCTAAATCCGGTGCATAAAATTAAAGACGTCTTCGTGTTGGGCGTCTATTCTAACGCCGATTTCCCGGCCCCTTTCCGCAAGTTTGTCCTTGATGGCAGCCATGTCTCCAGTGCTCTTATCCATATCAGCGACCATGACCATTACCAGAAATTCCTGCAGGATGGTCTGGCTAATATCAAGTATGTTAATTCTATTGTCAGCGAGCACCTGGGCCACAGTAGCGATAATGCCCACCTTATCCGGGCCGATAACGGTAACTATAATTCTGTTTCCTTCACCGTTTTTTGTTATTGTTTTTGTGAGCATGGCGGTTTGTCCCCCCGATAAAAAAATTAAAGCTGTCCAGCAGCTTGATTATTGAAAATCGTTTCAATGAATTTTAATAGTCATGAAATAATATTAACTTTGTGCCAGAGGAAAGTCAAACCTTTTTGGCATTTATGAAGCATTGATAGCAGTGATCAGCTATCTTTTGAAGATTGGTTGGGTTATATCCGGGTTAAAAAAGGTGGCTTTGAAGGCATTAAAGTCCCAACCGGCAAAGAAATTATTAGCCGCCTGCATACCGGACAGAAAAAGATTTTCTTTCTGCTTGTTAGTAATTTCGAAGTCAGTAGTTTTTATCCCGTGAGAAGGAATGGCTATTGTCCGGACCACGCTCTTGGGATCCATTTCAAAAAGCCTGTCATGGGCTTCCAACATGGTGGTTAGGGTTGCTTTGAACAAATCAAAAGGATTGGAAACAGGTAGAGGATTCATGCTGTCTGGCTCAATTATTTTAAAACCAAAGGTAGGCCAGGTTGGTGTACCGGTCCGATCAAATATCCATACCGGAAAGTTGCTGAGGACACCGCCATCAATAATATAACTAGATCTTCTCAGTTTTTCCTTTGTCAAATATGCTAAGGCGTAAGGCTCGTAAAAAAACGGTAAATTAGCGCTCATTCTTACTGCTGTGGCCACGTCAAGTTCATCCGGATGAATATTGTAGTCTTTAATATCATAGGGGAGTCTTAAAAGTTTTCTTTGGGAAACATCTGTGGCAATAACTGTCAGCTTATAACGGCATTTACTATCATTTTCGAAATCCCTCAATACCAGGTCACCAAAGGTATTGATCCCTTTATTGGCCAGGATCTCCTTGAGCCAATTCTCAAGAAAAGCAGCCTTATAGAGTCCATTTTTAAACCAGAGCCTCAAAGGGGGACCTAAATATGGTATTCGGGCCAGCCAATCCTTATCTTTAAATTTACTAAATTCGAGATCCCACACCAAATTCTTGATTTCTTCAGCCGTATACCCGGCGGCAATGAAGGAGGCCACTATTGCTCCTGCTGATGTCCCAGCCACATTAACCCAGGTGTATCCTCTATTTTCAGCTTCGTATAAAGCACCGAGTATACCAAAGGCTTTTATACCTCCTCCTTCAAATATAGCGTTGGCCTGTTTTGCCAAATTCATCACCCCCTATAGGCTACAACAGGGGTGATTGAAAAGTGACAGTTAAAAATGACCTATTTCGGCTGCCCCTCGGGATCAGCTTCTACATTATTCGTTATCAATGGAACTATTGACTGAACATAGGTTCGCTGTTAGTATATAGGCAAACGTATGTACGAATGAGGAGGGGTATACCTTGGGGCGTCTATGGGAGGGTATTGGGGTAGACAAATGGTGTAATAGCTTTGCAGATAAGGTGCAAAATTGGTTGGAAGAGGGTGACAGTGAATTTGAAAGAATTTTTGCCTACAGTATCTGTCTGGCGGCAACAACATTTGTTGTTGCCCGGCTTTTTATTGAATAAGGGCTGCATGTTAACATAGGTAAGGTAGTGTAAAACAGTGAAACGGCCTGGTAGTGGATAAAACCCGCAATCAGGATCCATCGGTTCGGATACAAGGGGTTGGTAGGCCTTTTTAGTGTTTATTTATAACAGTGCTCCCGCGCAAAAGAGAATCCATTCGGCCGGCAATACCGGAGGTAACCCCAATTAGAGCCCAGTCCCCAACCCCCATTGGTACTGTTGAAAAAAGAGGCTGTAAACAAGGGGCATACATGGTCAAGGCCAGCATGGCTGTAGACAGCCCTGCGGCAGGCAGGATAAAATGGTTCTTTGTTTTGGCAGCAGATCGGCCATGATTAATCCGCTGGCTGTCAAAGAGATTAAATACCCTGCTCATAACGAGGTGGGCAAAGGCCATGGTCCGGGCTTTCCCCGGTAGCCAGCCTGTGCTTAGTCCACCGGCGTAAACGCCGAAGGTAGTGATTCCAGATAAAATACCTTTGCGGATAATTTCCAGCGAGGAACCTGAATTCAAGACATTTCTGCCTGATTGCATTGATCTACGGCGCATGCAATCGGTGCTGGGGGGGTCAGCCGCCAGGGCCATGGCTGGAAACCCCTCTGTAACCAGGTTTGTCCACAAAAGCTGGGCCGGCAGGAGTGGTGAAGGAAGACCACTGATTGCTGCCAGGAAAACAGCCAGAACCTGACCAGCATTTCCCGAGAGAACATAGCGAATGGACTTATCAATGTTTTCCCCCACAGTTCGCCCTTCCTCAATACCGGCAACTATAGTAGAAAAGTTGTCGTCTACCAGAGTGATTCCCGCTACCTCTCGTGTCACATCAGTACCGGCCAGCCCCATAGATAAGCCAATGTCAGCTTCTTTGACCGCCGGGGCGTCATTGACCCCGTCACCAGTCATGGCTACTATATGGCCCCGTTTTTTGAGGGCCCTAACTATGCGTAGCTTTTGTTCCGGGGAGGTTCGGGCGAATACCTGTATATTTTCCACTGCCGCCAGCAGTTCATATTCTGAAATATTATCCAGCATCCTGCCGGTTATTACCGCCCCACCCCGTAAGATATCCAGCTCCCGGGCTATAGCTGTGGCAGTGTTCTTATGATCACCAGTGATCATAATCACCTTTATCCCTGCACCCCGGCATTTATGAATGGCCTTTTTAACACCTGGGCGGGGAGGATCCACCATCCCGGCCAATCCAGCAAAAACCAAATCATGTTCCAAATCGTGCTGGCAAGGTTTTTCCCCCAGCTCCAGATTCCTATAGGCTAACCCCAACACACGTAGTGCTTTGTTGGCCATAATGTTGTTCGTGGCCAGGATTCTTTTCTTTTCAGAGGGTTCCAGCGGTACCTCAATCCCATTTTTCAGTATCTTTGTACAATGGTTCAAAAGCGTCCCAGTTGCCCCCTTCGTGTAAGCAGTATAACTATCTCCCCCATTGTTACAAATAACCGTCATCATCCTCCTGCTGGAATCAAAGGCGATTTCACGTTCCCGGCATAGTTTATCCCGAGCGTCTTTCCACCACAGCCCGGCCTTGGCGGCTGCCGTTAGCAGTGCAGCTTCCGTAGGATCCCCTTGTATCTGCCAACCTTTTTTATCACGGTATAACACCGCATTATTGCATAATATTCCTGTGATCAGGGTTTTTGTCAAGTCGTATGCTTCCTTCGGTTTAATGGGATACCCACAGCGCAAAAATCCGCCCTCCGGCTGGTAGCCTTCACCAGATATGTAATAGTGTTGTCCACCGCAATAAATTTCCTTTACCGTCATTTCATTTTTTGTCAGGGTACCTGTTTTATCGGAACAAATAACTGTTGTGCTCCCCAAAGCTTCAACCGCGGAGAGTCTGCGGACGATAGCCTTGCGCCGTGCCATTCGCTGCACACCAAAAGCCAACGCCACTGTAACAATAGCCGGCATTCCTTCCGGAATGGCCCCTACAGCCAGGCTAACACCGGTACGCAAGGTATTTAGAAGGCTATTTCCTCTGGCCAGGCTAATAATGGAAATAGCACCTACAGAAGCTACCACCAACCGGGTTATTTTTTGTCCCATCCATTCCATGCGCCGCTGTAGAGGGGTTACTTCGGACCTAACCTCCTTCAGCATACCGGCAATTTTACCCATTTCAGTATTCATTCCCGTGGCCACTATAATTGCCCTCGCCCGGCCGGAAGTGATGCTGGTGCCGGAAAAAATCATATTCTCCTGATCCCCCGTTGAAACATGATACCTGTGACTGGCAATTATGTTTTTCGGTACAGGGATAGACTCACCAGTTAGACTTGCTTCATCAGTTGTTAGATTGCTCGATTCCAGCAGGTGGGCGTCAGCAGGCACCTTGTCTCCGGCTTTAATTTCTATTACATCTCCCGGGACCAAATCCCGGGCAGATATTTTTTGCAGGATGCCACCCCTGACTACCCTGGCGGTAGGGGCACTTAACTCCTTTAGGGCTGTCAGGGATTTTTCAGCTCGAAAGCCTTGAAAGGCCTCCAGTATGGCCTGGAGTCCCACAATAGCTACAATGACCAGGGCGTCTGCGGACTCGCCAACCAGCAGGGATACTGCTGCTGCAGTCAGCAGAAGCTTGCTCATGAAACCTTGCAAAGGTGCCCACAGTAGGACCGCAAAAGATGGTGGGGGACTGGCGGCAAGCTCATTGTGGCCATAGTATTGAAGTCTCTTCAGTGCTGTTTCCGGCTGAAGGCCATGGTCCGGTTTGGTTTGAAAGGCGGTAAGCACTTCAGACGGCTTTAATGTATGCCAGGGCCTGGTACTGCCGGGAGTATGTAACCCGACGACGTTGCGTGATGCCGTCCCGGCTATTGGTGAAACGGCTGTTGCTGCTGCGATTTGATCCTCTATAAAACACATGCTTGCTTGTTTTATTTTCGGCCTGTTTTTTTTACCCCGCTTCCCGTCCATTGTGGGATTAAAATATGCAGTGTTGAGCCGGACGTGTGCCAATAATTGGTTCAATGTTATTTTATCGGGGTTAAAAAAAACCAGTAAACGGCCTGAAACAGGGTTAGCAGATCCGGAATGTATGCCTGGTATTCTTGTAAGATAATGGGCTATTTTTTTTGCCAGGGCCCTGTTACCAGGCAATCCAGGTATATCTATCCGCAGCCGCCCTGGTATGTAATGGAATTTCCGTGGACAATCCATTTAATTGCCTCCTAACCTCTTTGTTCGCATTAAATTGATGATGAACAGAGTAGTCTTTGGATATATGCCGTTACAAAAAAAATCCGCTTAAAAGCGGTGGGATAGAAGGGAAAAAGATGGGCTAGAACTCAGAACCGGCACCAAATCGAATGCAACCACCGGCTGAGGTAGACGGACTGCCGGCTTCCGGTGCCAGTCCTTCCACTCGTCTTTTGTGTCTTTCCCGGGCTTCCTCCATTACCCCGGTCCACCAAAAGGTATTCTGGTGGTTTTTCTTTCTAATTTTTACACCTTTCTCGGCTTTCATAGCCTCCAGTTTTGCCCACCCTTTTTTTAGTAAAGGGAAGCCCACTGCACCAACTATAGCGCCAACGACAAATATTTCAACTGGTGTTGCCCACCTGGTGAATGGGATGCATTGGATTAATCTCATGACAATCCCCCTTTTAACACGTTTATTTTGTCCAGGGAATGTGGATTTCTATGCGCATTTTTGGAGTGGAAATTGATTGAAGTGATAGAAATACAAACAAATCCAACATTTTGAATGGTTATTGCCCGGGCATGAAAAGGGAACTATTGTGCATGAACTGCGAGGTGAAGGTTATACTAGCAACGTTATGGCCTTTGTTATTCAGGCCCAGTCAAGAGGCATATTTTTATGGGGGAACTGTCTTGAAGGTGATACACTTTCTTCCGGGAAGAGTGCGGGTGGAACTACAGGGACTCAATAACAATCCGGTTTTGGCATCATTTTTGGAAGGGTGCCTGGGGCAAATGCGGGGAATTGTTCACTCCCAGGCGAGTTTTGTCTCTGGCCGGTTACTCGTTGTTTATGCGCCGGATATCCTTTCATGGGTTCAGGTCAAGGAGCAAATCAAAAAAATTATGGCCATCAAAAAGCTTCAACCTGTCCCAGCAAAGAAAAAGGAAAAGGGAAATAAAAAAGATGATGGTGAAATGCATCTTTATGAGTTGGAGCGTTTGCCCCTGGCGCGCCAATTTTTTATGACCGTTGTGTCCGGGCTTTTTTTGGTTTATGTGCTTTTTAAGCCTGGAATGAATTTCCCAAGAAAGGGTGCCGGCGCTAACAGGTTGTTAGGTTTCGAAAACGTTTTGACTATTATGTCCGGTTATCCTATCTTTAGAACGGCCTTTGATCACCTTTGGAAAAAGGGCCGCCTAACCAGTGAGTTTCTAGCCGGCATAGCCTCAGTTGCCGCCTTGACCATTCAAGAAAGCCGCCTGGGGCTATTCATCCTCTGGCTGACCTATCTAAGCACCCTGCTGCGCACTTTGGCTCAGGAACATGCCCGGGATAGAGTTAGGGTGATGCTGCAAGGCAAGCAGCCTATTGCCAGAATAAAAACATCCACTGGGGAGATTATTATACCCGGCACCCAGATTTCCCCCGGTTCCCAGATCATAGTTAAGAGGGGAGAAAGGATTCCTGTTGATGGGTCGGTTGTTCAGGGAACGGCCCTAGTCAGCATGTGCCCTGTTATGGGGCCCTCTCCGATTGTTGCCGGGGAAGGGCATACTGTCTATGCCGGTTGTTTGCTGATGCAGGGAGAGCTGCATATTAGGGCGGAAAAGGTAGGCCGGGACACACATATAAGCCGCAAGATACAACTATTAGAGGGGAAAGACAGGTCCTATTCTTCCCATAGTATCCAAACAGTGCGCCTGATGAACAGGTTGTCCTACCTTTCTCTTATAGTCTCTTCATGTGTATTTCTTGTTACCCGGGATGTCAAGCTGGCTGTGGCCACACTTGTTGTTGGTACACCAGGGGCCGCCGGACTGGCCTCCTCTATGGCCTTTGGGACCGGCGCCGGCGCAGCAGCCGGAAGGGGCATACTAGTGAAGGCAGGCAGGCATATGGATCATATGGCCCGGGTAAACACAGTTCTCTTTGGCCAGTCTACACTACTGGAAAAAACAAACAACACCGATCTAAAAACGGTGTCTATGATACACAGGGCCGGGGTTCCATATATTGGACTGCTGACCGAAGAACCTCGGGATGAGACACATGCTATGAAGTCACGCCTGCAGTTAGAAGAAACCTGGCCGGAATGCAAACCCCAGGAAAAGGCGGCGATCATTGGCAAATTAAGGAAACAGGGGCGGGTGTTGGCACTAATTGTTGAAAAAGACAGCGATGCTCTGGCGTTATCAGCTGCTGATGTTGGTATAACACTAGCCAGGGCCCATGACCTGGACCTCAAATCAGCGGATATAATCATTACCGGGGGAGACTCCCGGCAGGTAGCCTTATTACTTTTTTTGGCCCGGCAAAGTCTTTCTACTGCCAGGCAAAATATTATCGTTAGCGTGGGTGCTAACCTTATTGGTTTATCATTTGGAGTTTTAGGTCTACTTTCCCCATTTACAATGGCATTGCTGCAAAATATTAGTACCCTGGCCATATTGCTTAACTCCGGGCGTTTGTTATTATCAGTTGGCCAGGAGGAAAAGCAGCCTGTTGTTTGTGAGGAAGCAGCGGCAACTCTTGATCCCTCAAGCTATCAGGTGACAGTACGGGCTAAAACAGTTCCTGCCCGGCTTATTAAGCCAAACCAGCGCCAGGTTAGAGAAAATTATGGCCGGATACCCCTTGGGGTTCAACGAGCCATAAGCAAAACCACCCTAATACAAACGTCGGTGTCCCCAAATGTTACCTATCGTAAATCCAGCCCAATCCCTGGTTTAAGCTCCCATGAGGCTGCTGCCAGAATTGTGGCCTGTGGTTATAATACCCTGCCTGAATGCCCGAGAGCATCCTTAACTGAGCTTTTCAGACAGCAGCTGCAAAATGTCATGTCCAAGGTATTGCTTGGCCTGGCCGGGGTTTCCCTAATCCTGGGCAAACACGGTAATGCTGCTGTAAGTGCCGGGGTACTGTTAGCCAATACCTTGCTGGCGGCCTTACAGGAACAACGTACTGAGAATTCATTGCGCATGCTCAAGTCCATGATTGCTCCCAGAGCTCTTGCCATTCGTGACGGAAAAGAAAAAGATATCCCGGCCCGTTCCCTGGTGCCGGGGGATGTTATTATTGTAAAGGCCGGCGATCAGGTGCCTGCGGACGCATGTATTATTGGAGACAGCCGGCTGGTGGTGGAAGAGGCATCTTTAACAGGTGAATCAGTACCCGTAAATAAAAAAGGTACTATAAATGGCCGGAATGGGACAATTTACATGGGCACAGGGATTCTTAGCGGTAGGGCAAAGGCATTGGTTGTGGCCACAGGGCCCCATACCGAAATGGGGCACATTGCCAAAATTGTTGGTATAAAGGGCTCTGGGACCATCCCTTTATACAGACATTTAGATGAGGTAGGAATTACCTTTGTATTTGGCGGGCTAGCTGTCAGCAGCCTATCTATCCTGGCCGGCATCTGGCATGGTGACAGCACAAACAAGATTATCCTCAATGCCACAAGCCTGGCTATTTCACTCATCCCGGATAGCCTAGCACCCATTATTACCCTGGCTATGGCTTGTGGTGCTTTAAGAATGATTAAACGAAGGGTTATAGTGCGCCACTTTCCGACTGTGGACACACTAGGCTGCACGTCAGTAATTTGTTGTGATAAGACAGGCACATTAACAAAAAACAGGATGGCTGCGGCAGAGATATTATGTCCCGGCCAACACTGGGTCTTTAATGGTAATGAATACATGCTTGCTAATACTAGTATGGAATTGGAAAATAAACCCGACAAAAAATCTATAGAAAGACTTTTTCAGATTGCGTGTTTATGTAATAATGCTGTTTTGCAAGGAAAAGGCCCTGATGGATGGTTGGCGGTTGGCGACAGCACAGAATGTGCTCTACTAATAGGGGCCTTGAAAGCTGGGATGCCACCTGGAGATCTGACTGCTGGTTTTACTAGACTAGAAGAAATCCCGTTTGATCCGGAGACCTTGCGCATGATAGTAGTATGCCGTTGCCGGAATGGATTTAGGTGGTCCTTTGTCAAAGGTGCTCCGGACATTCTACTTGAACGGTGTAGCAGGCTATCCTGCCATGGTATTTTGATGCCTTTAACAGAAGATGCAAAAAACGAAATTTTGCTAAAGGTAAATGACATGTCCCTCCGGGCAATGCGGGTCCTGGCCCTGGCCTATAAACCCCTGATAGGTAGTGAAAATCCGGATGAAGGGCTTGTTTTTGCGGGACTGGTTGGGCTTGTTGATCCACCTAGATCAGAAGTGAAGGCGGCTTTGCAAAAATGCCGCCGGGCTGGGGTGGATGTGGTTTTAATCACTGGCGACCACAGGAACACTGCTCTGGCCTTAGCGAGGGCAACGAATATTGTCCAGGAAGGTGCTAAAGCTTTGACAGGTATGGAAATTGAACAAATGAATGAAAAGGAATTGGCCCGTCTAGTAGGGGATGTGAAGGTCTACGCTAGGATTACCCCCCAAAACAAGCAAAGGCTGGTAAAGGCTCTGAAAGCCCAAGGCAGGGTTGTGGCTATGATCGGTGATGGTGTTAATGACATTCCGGCCATCAAGGAGGCCCATCTGGGTATTGCCATGGGGGGTTCAAGTGTGGCGGTGACAAAGGAGGCTGCCGGTGTAACCCTGATGAATGATAATATGGCTATGATACCGGAAGCAATCAAAGAAGGGCGTGCAGTCTATGACAACATTCGTAAATGTGTGCGTTATCTCACCACCACTAATATTGGTGACGGCGTTGTCATCCTAATAGCATCACTTTTGGGGAGACCCGTGCCATTGAATGCCCTGCAGCTTATCTGGGTGAACCTGGCCAGCGATCCGCTCATTTCCTGGCTGTTGGCTAACGAACAGCCGGTACAGGGCGTTTTAAATAGAATGCCTCGTAGGAATAATGAAAGCATTTTTAGCAAGGGGTTGGGCAGAAAAATTATCAACCGTGGTCTGACGATGGGCCTGGGCGCATTTGCCGTTTACCATGGGTCCCAGGCTGCGGGTGAAAATCTGGAGCTAGCCAGGACCAAAACGATGGCTGCTTTGGGTCTTGGGCGTCTTTTCCACCTGTCTGATTGTTGTAGGGGAAACTATGGGCATAGCAATCGGTTGGGAGCAAATAGAGGTGTGACATTGGGTAGCGGAGTTATTCTAGCCTCACTTGCCGGGGCCATGTATGTACCTTTTATCCGTTCCATCCTTAGGACTGCTCCCCTGAGTTTGCAGCAATTGCTGCCGGTACTTGTTTGGTCGGGACTTGGCGTTATTGCCGATAGAGGTTTGGGCTTTCTCACCAAAAAGGCTAACAAATCATCAGGCATCAGTCAAAAGCAGGGGGCATGATTGTATTTAATTTTGTTTAGGGATACTTCTAATAGATATATTAATCGGGGATACCTCTTTGCCGGGTATCCCCCTTCCCTTTACCTTTTTGTTGCATTAGTTTATTTGTTCCAGACACGATGAAAGGATATATTAGCAAAAAGGTTACACTTGTTTTCACGGCCCTTTATTTTAATGTGCCTGATTAATTCCCCGAGGAAATCCTCCCACATACCAATTACTTCTTTTCGTTGGGTGCTTTTTAGGTAGGGCAATGTTAGGTCTACTATCTCCTTTATCGTGCGTAAGGATTGGGACATTTTTTCCCTGACCTCAGATAGGTTACCATGATTCATTTTATCTTCCTCCGAAAATTGTTTAGGTTTAGCCTGTTAGCCTATTTTATATATCCCAACTGCACAATGTTCAATTCTACTTTACCTGGTTTTACTAGCCCTTACATCTACGTATAGGGAACCATCTGTTGCTAATGAAGCCAAAAATACCTCTGATAGGTCTTTAACCCCGTTATTTTTGAGCTCAGTATTTAGCCATCCTTGATCAAGGTTATTCTTGATCAGGTTATTCTCCAAGATTTCCCCATCGCTTACCAGAACAGAGGAAATCCCCTCATACTGGGTCCCCATCTTAAAGTCACAGGGGGTAGCCGGCCTTAACTGTGATTTTTTCTGCACGCCAAGACTGCCGTCATTCTCCAGCACAGCAAACTCCACCTCGGCAGGATCAAATACCCCTTTTTCCCGCAGTGCCATCAGGAGTTCTCCCATGTTGTATCTTGCTTTGCCCATGGCACTCCTAATGACCCTACCGTTTTGTATTATTATCAGAGGTTGCCCCTGTAGGACATTTCGAACCTGCCTGTTCTTCGCAGCTGCCTTTTCGGAGATAACGCTCGCGGCTGTAACAAAGGCAGGTGCAGCCAGAACCATAGGTCCTTTGGCCTGTCCGACCACATAGTTGCCTAAAACCCCACCCATCAAATTAACCATGATATAGTCAAAATAATTTAGTCGAGCAAGTGACTTTCTGCCCGCCATACGCAGGAGAATTGTAGCAAAAATGAAGGTGGCCAGGGATCTGCCCATCAATTTCCACATCTAATTCACCACCTAAATGAAAGTTATGAGAAGCTGCTTGGCATTAGCCCATCTTGTTGTGGGGAAACAGTTATTGGCCTATCCTAAATTAGAACAAGCAAAAATATCAGCTATTGGGCATCATATCCACATAAAGGGAGCCATCAGTAGCCAGGCTGGCTAGAAAAACCCCGGCCACGTCCTTTACCCCCTTGTTGTTGAGTGTTTTCATAAGCCAGTCATGAGTGAGCCCGTTCATTTCCATGTTTTTTTCCAATACCTTTCCATCACTGATCAACACAGAGGAAAGACCTTCATAGCCTGTAGACAGTTTGAAATCCTTTGGGGTTACCGGACGATACTGGGATTTTTTTTGCACACTGACCTTACCATTAGGTTCTAGAACTGCAAACTCAACCTCCCCAAGATCAAAAATATCTTTTTTCCGCAATGCCATTAGTAACTCTGCCAGGTCATAGCGTGTATTGGCCATATTTTTTCTAATTATTTTCCCATTTTTGATCACCACTAAAGGTTGCCCCTCGAGGATTTTTCTCAATGGGCGGCTCCTCAGTGTCAACAGTTCCGTGAGAATACCGGAGGCAATAAACACAACGGGGGCTACAAACACCCTTGCCCCTTTGGCTGGGCCTACAACATAGTTGCCAAGTATATTGCCGGTCAGGTTGGCCAGCAGGAAATCAAGGAAATTTAGCTGTGAAATGGACTTACGTCCCGCGAGACGCAGCAGGGTTAGAGCACAAAGAAAGGCTATTGCTGAACGTCCTGCAATACCCAACAAATTATATACCCCCCTTCTATTCATTGTATTTATGCCATCTGCTACATTATTTTATGCGTATTTAGCAGCATGGAAAAATGAATGTGGGGAAATGCTACCCAGGGATTTATTTATTATCCTGGACTGCATATTTCAGGAAATGCAGGCAACACTATGCCCAAAAGGGGGAAAATATAGGCCTGGAAAAAGATCTGATGGGGTCAAAGGACCTTGTGCGGCTCTTTTGTTAAAAGGGACTACTGACAGAAAAGGGGGTAGGGCCATGTGGTGCACCAATGGGCATGCATGGCTGCAATGGATTTGAATATAAGTGGACAGCAACGTATTTTACAGGACATTAGAAGAGAACTGCTTAGAGAACTGGCTGCGATCAGGGGCAGGGAGGGTAGAGCCGGCCCCGCTAGGGATTCCTATAGGCATAATTTGCCGGGGAAAGGGCAGTATAGGGGCTTCTTCTATGGCATTGGTGCTGCAGTGCTGATTAGTATGTTCTGGCCCGTTGCCAGACAAAGCCTTCGCTCGCTAGCGCTACTGTTAACAGAAAACGGCATGATGTTGACGGATAAAGCCCGGCTAGTTCTGTCCCGTGCCAGTGAGGAAATTGAGGATATTGTGGCTGAAGCAAGATTTAAAAGTCTCCAGAAGGAGTCTTATTATCCCAGTAAGGTAGGGGAAAAAAACAACCCTGGAGGCAGATGAGACGAAGGGTGTTTCATGAAAACTAATTGAAATTGGTAGGGCTGCCCTTGCTAAAAATATCAATAGGAGGAATCCTAATGAACTTAGAAACAAGAAAAGCATTAACCGAAAGTGTTAAACAGCAAATTCTGGCCGACCTACAGCTTAGGAACGCTCAAATATCTGGGGATGATAGGTACAGAGATAATCTATTTTATGCCGGCCGTTCTTATAGCCGAAAATCTACCAGGCAAGCCTACCATGATCTTGTTGAGGCTATATGGCAGGATATTTTAGTTGGCGTGGGATCAGTAGAAGGCTTCATTGAAAGGAAAATTGGCAGAGGATTGCCCCTCAGCTCTGGAAAAGGAGAGAACCTGGATCAGGGGTTTAGCCCGGAGGAAAGAGAAAAAATAAAAAAAGATATACTAAATGAACTGCAGGCTACAATATCGGATAGATCCAAACGGGATAATTCACTCCTGGTAGAGTCTATAAAAAAGGAAGTGTTAGCTGAATTAGAAGCACAAGGGGAAGCCTGGGTAAAGGGGCGAGAGCCGTCTGCTAATAGTTTTAAACAGCAACGAAAGAAAAATAAGGAAGCGGGTAACAGTAACAGGGGACAGGTTTCAAGGGCAGAAGCGGAAAGAATAAAAATGGATATCTTAAATGATTTGCGGCTGTCCCAGGACAGTGGTTTTTACTCCAACTATAAAGACTAGCTTTAAAAAAGTCCAGGGGTGAACTATAAAGGAGGAATCTACATGCAGGAAACAAATCGGGGACTAGTGGAATCGATCAAGCAAGAAATACTGTCCGATCCTGTTTTTAATGAGACATTGGGGCAAGGTAGGTATAATAACAGCAAAAAAGCCAACAACCAATTTGGACAGATAGACTTGGAACGGATAAAAAGAGAGGTTCTAAATGATCTTCAGGGGGAATTGCCGGTGAACCGGGGAAATGGAGCCATATCTGATGCTAGCCCTATAAATCCCTATGATCAAGCTATCGCCGATAGTGTAAAAAAAGAATTGCTTGCTGACATGAGGGCCAGAGAGGCCCAGCGCATGGCTGACTTACACGGCTATGGCGATATTGTCTCTGATCAAAATATAGGCAGGATGATCCAGCAACGCCATAGGACACTGCAAGATATTAGGAGAGACCTGGCCAAAGAATTAGATGCTATCCAGGCCATAGAGAACAGAGCGGGTGTCAATATCGATCCGCAAATTCGGGATATAGCGCGTTCTATTGTGGCTGAAGCACGGGGGCAGGGGGTTAGTATTAACGAAGTTAAACAAAAGCTTTTGGGCAGCAATGGCACAGTTGGATCCGGTTGGTTCCAGCGAGTGTTGGAAACGCTGGGGTCGGGGCAACGCAAAGGTTTTGCTTATGGCATTGGTGCAGCTATTTTGGCTGCCATGCTTTGGCCTACAATCAAGCAGAGTCTGCACTCAGTGGCAGTGCAGTCAATGGAAAGCGGCATGGGGTTGGCAGACCGGGCACGTTCAGTAATGGATGGGTTTGGTAATGACTTCACCACTGACTTTGGCGGCGATGGAAACGAAGCAGTAAAAGGGGAACATAGCAGTAGCCAGGGAGAAACATTCCAGGGTAGCGAACCACCTGTTCTAGATGAATGAAAGGAAATATAAAGGGCTAGCTTTCTGTTGGGCAAGATTCTGGGATAGAGGCTATGAGAATGCAACAGGATAAAATAGCAAAAGGCTTCCTACCCTGGAAGCCTTTTTTACTGGTGCGGCAGAGAGGACTTGAACCTCCACACCCTTGCGGGCACAAGAACCTGAATCTTGCGCGTCTGCCAATTCCGCCACTGCCGCTAATGAAATTATCCTCAGTCCTGCAAGTGAATTGCACTCATAAATATAGCATACCAGGATACCCTCTGTCAACAAGGCAGACAACTAAAATTTTTCTATATCCTGAAAGCAAGATAGGTTCATTCCCAAATAAATAGGCTTAGCAAAATAATTCACAATAACATCGGAAATATTATTAATATAAAGGGGGTATGCAGGTGGGTAAAAAAATAGAAGAGGTTGCTAAACCATGTGCAGAAGGCGGTACCACAAAAACTGGATACCAGGAACTATGGAACACCGGCCGGGCACATAATAAAAAAACAAAAAACAAAACCAGAGGTGTTAATAGACCCAGCGTTTAGTATTTAGATAATAAATAAGAACAGCATGGTTTCCCATCAAACCATGCTGTTTTATACTATTGGTGACCCCACCGGGATTCGAACCCGGGTTACCGCCGTGAAAGGGCGGTGTCTTAGACCACTTGACCATGGGGCCGGATGGTCGGGATGGAGGGATTCGAACCCCCGGCCTCTTGCTCCCAAGGCAAGCGCGCTAGCCAAACTGCGCTACATCCCGCTAAATCTTACAAATAGAATTATAGCCTACCCGGAAAAACGCGTCAAGCTGTATGCCTGGAAAATAGATAAAAAAATGTCCAGCGCTTGCGCTGGACGGGGAGAGATAGAACTCACCAAAGCGGAGTAACCATATTATGCGCTATTAGAATACAAATTATACAATATGTAAAAAAAATAATAAAACAAAACCATCCTGGATAAACGGCTGAGGCAAGGAAAACAAACCTGTTGCCGGCAAAAATGGGGCAAACACATTTTTGTCCGGCTGTTTTAGAGGCACATCCATGTTATAATAAATGGTCAGTATTTTCGCTTATCTACCAATTGACTAGTGTTATTCATTGAATAAGGAGAGGAAGGTGGCCCTAGTGATTGTAGCAGAACAAAAACCACTAGCCGAAATATTACATCTTATTGAGGGCTATAACAAGCTACTTTTGCTTGGATGCGGTAGCTGTGTGACGGTATGCCTTACCGGTGGTGAAAAGGAATGTGAAATACTGGCCAGCACCCTGCGTATTAAGCGTCGTTTGGCGGGTAAGCCTGTTGAAATAAAAACCCATACTGTCACCCGTCAATGCGATCCGGAGTTTATTGATGAATTGCAGGATATGGTAAAGGGCGTTGATGCCATTATATCTATGGCCTGTGGGGTGGGACCCCAGTACCTGGCTGAGAGGTATAATGATAAATATGTCATACCGGCGATGAATACAAAGTTTGTGGGGGGATCCATCCAACAGGGGATCTGGGAAGAGCGGTGTAGTCTTTGTGGTGACTGCATAATTCATCTCACCGCGGGCATCTGTCCGATAACACGATGCCCGAAAAGTATTTTAAATGGTCCATGTGGTGGGGCCCAAAACGGTAAGTGTGAAATTAATAATGAGCTTGACTGTGTATGGCATTTAATCTATAAACGTCTGGCGGCACAGGGTCGTCTCGATCTGCTGAAAAGAATCATTCCCCCCAAGGATTGGTCCCAATCACGTGATGGTGGGCCGCGCAGGATGATCAAGGAGGGAATATAAAAAATGTTGACTTCAGTAGGCAGCAATCTGGAAAGGGTATTAAAAAGCGGTCGCCATGTGGTGACAGCGGAACTAGGGCCCCCCAAACATTCATCACCTCACAATATTATCCGCCACACAAAGAAGCTCAAAGGGTACATAGATGCGGCCAATGTTACGGACTGTCAGTCTGCTGTTGTCCATATGTCCAGCATTAGTGCAGCCTTCCATATTATGAACAACGGTATCGAACCAGTTGTTCAGGTAACCTGCCGGGACAGAAACAGGATCGCTATTCAAAGTGATTTACTTGGCGCTTATAGTATGGGGTTAAAAAATGTACTTTGCCTCTCTGGAGATCACCAAATGTTTGGCAATCACCCTTCTGCAAAAAATGTATACGACATAGATTCCATACAGCTAATTCAGCTTACCAAAAGAATGTGTGACGAAAAACTCTTTTTCTCTGGGGCAGCAATAAAGGAATTTGAACCAAAATTTTTTATTGGGGCGGTGGCCAACCCCTTTGCCGACCCATTCGAATACCAGGTGGATCGTTTGGAGAAAAAAATTAACGCCGGTGCAGAATTCATTCAAACCCAATGTATTTATGATGTGGAACGGTTTGCCCGGTTCATGGAAATGTGTGTGGAGCGCGGGCTGCACGAAAGGGCTCATATACTGGCGGGGGTTACTCCGCTCAAAAGCTCGCGGGCTGCCAAATTTATGCAGAACCGTGTGCCTGGTATCTCTGTGCCTGAAGAAATTGTGCGGCGTCTGATGAAAGCAGAGGATCAGAAAGCTGAGGGTATTTCTATTTGTATCGAACAAATAAAATTCATGAAGGAAAATGTTAAGGGCCTGGCAGGGTTCCATATTATGGCTATTTCCTGGGAGGAAATCATCCCCGAAATCATGAAGGGAGCCGGCATTTACCAATGCTCTTAAATCAGCATGATTTATAGTTCAAATCTACCGATATAGGCGGCTAGATCCACGATTCTGTTGGAATATCCCCACTCATTGTCATACCAGGCTAAAACCTTAGCCAAAGCGCCATCCACAACCATTGTTGATAGGCTGTCCACAACTGAGGAATGGTAGTTGCCGTTGAAGTCCCGGGACACAAGGGGTTTTTCGCAAAACTGTAGGATGCCCCTTAGTGGCCCCGCTGCAGCATTTTTTAATTCACGATTTATTTCCCTAACCGAGGCCTGCTTGGCTAGTTCCACCACCAAATCCACAACAGATACATTAGGGGTAGGTACACGTATGGACAGCCCATTTAGTTTTCCATCCAGCTCCGGGATGACCAGGGCCACCGCCTTTGCTGCTCCTGTAGTTGTGGGGATGATGGAAAGGGCAGCTGCTCTGGCCCGCCGTAAATCTTTGTGCGGAAGATCAAGTATTTGCTGATCATTGGTGTATGAGTGTACTGTTGTTATCAGGCCCCGGGCTATGCCAAATTTTTCGTGGATCACCTTGACTACGGGGGCCAGGCCGTTTGTAGTGCATGATGCATTTGATATAATGTGGTGTTTTGCCGGGTCATATTTATTTTCGTTAACACCCATGACTATTGTGATATCTTCATTTTTTGCCGGTGCGCTAATCAGTACCTTTTTTGCACCGCCATTCATATGTTTAATGGCCTCCTCACGCCTGGTAAAAAGGCCGGTGGATTCGATCACTATCTGGACGTCACATTCACTCCATGGTATGGCGCCGGGGTCTTCTATGGCGAAAGCCTCAATATCTTTGCCGTTTACCCTGAATTCACGTTCTTCATTGGCGTAAATGTCGGCATCGAGGGTTCCATGTACTGAATCATACTCCAGAAGATGGGCGAGGGTGCAGGCGTTAGTTAGATCGTTCACAGCAACGACCTCTATTTCATCGCGATCCATTGCGGCCCTAAACACGTTCCTTCCTATCCGCCCAAATCCATTAATTCCTACCTTTAGCACCATAAGCATAATACCTCCTGTCATCTCTTCACTTATAGTGCCCATAGAAATTGAGATATAGCATTGAAATTATATGGAAAACACATGTGTATGTGAGACCCTTTGTTGGCACCAATAGCAGTCATTTAATACTTATAATTAGCAATAAGTGTATATTTATTGCTCTCCACCTTTTGAATGGTCAAAAAATACATCTAAATGTGGTTTTTGCGTTTTAAATAGTATTGTATTTTTTTAGAAATGTTGTATACTGAATCCATAATTAGAGAAATAAAAGCACCAGATCCATTTTGTATTATTATGTGGGGGGAGTACATCATTATGCATTCGTTTATTCAGCCGTTTCAGGCCTCAAAACTGATCATAAGTCCCAGCGCAGAACAGTTGAGGAATATGGCTGCTGTAGAAGAAAAAACAACATGTTATGGAAGTGCCAGTTATATTTCAAGGATAAGAAGTAGGAGCGCAAGGTATACCTATATACTGGAGGGTGACTACCTGGGGGTGGATCAAAAGGGAATATCCCTGGCAAAGGAGAGGGAAATGGCATCCAGGGTTTATGAGTATCTAGGGGAAAAAGAGGTCATATGTATTGACCGAAAACTGGGCAATAGCCCCCAATTTCAACTTAATTGCAGGTTGTATATAACAAAGGAATATGCCCGCATCCCCTTCATGTGGCACAACATGCTTTTTGAACCAAACCCTACTAAATTAGAGCCTGATTTAACTACCGTGATGGTGCCTGAATGGCCGGAGCGGCTGATTTTTGTGCACCCGGAACTGGGAATAACCTTTGCTCTAGGTTCTGATTATTTTGGTGAAGTAAAAAAATCTTTTTTAAGAATGGCGCTATATGTGTGGAAGAAAAGGGGTGGACTGGGCTTTCATGCGGGGGGTAAGGTGTTAAGAGTCCGCACAGCTAAAAGTGCCCTGGAGGATGTTGGCTTTATTATGTTTGGCTTAAGCGGGACAGGCAAGACAACCCTGACCATTCATGATCATGGGTTAACTGGTGAGGAACGGGTTTTTATTAGACAGGATGATATGGTGATGATGGATGAGGACGGATATTGCAACGGCACTGAAAATGGTTTTTATATAAAAACAGAAGGTCTGGAGCCTACCCAGAAGGTATTATACGATGCTGCTATATCTCCAAACGCTATCCTGGAAAATGTTAAAGTTTATGATGATGGTAGTATCGACTTTACCAACTCTGAACTAACCACAAACGGTAGAACAGTGATTAGAAGATCTGAGGTGGCCAACACAGATAATAGGGTAGACCTGGATAAAGCAAACAAGATAATTTTTATTACTAGAAGGGAGGATATTATCCCCCCAGTGGCAAAATTAAACCCGGAACAAGCAGCGGCATATTTTATGCTTGGTGAATCAATCGAAACCTCAGCTGGGGATCCGACACGCGCTGGTGAGTCCAAACGTGAGGTGGGGACAAACCCGTTTATAATTGGCAAGGAGTCCGATGAGGGGAATAGGCTACTGCGCATTCTCAGGAAAAACCCGGATATGGAATGTTACCTATTGAACACCGGAAGCATCGGCATGGGAGGCAAAAAACCTGGCGAAAAAATTACCATCAAAATTTCCACAGAACTTATGAAACAAATAGCCAAGGGTAACATCAGATGGGCTTTTGATCCGGACTGGCACTATCAGGTACCGGTGGAGATGCCTGGGATTAATATAGCCGAGTATAACCCAATAAATTACTTTGAGGAAGCAGATTACCGCGAACGGGTGGCAAAGCTAAGGGCAGAAAGAATTGGCTGGCTTAATAAATATACGGGATTGAAAAAAGAGATAATCAATGCCATAAAATAGCTCTGGTATATGGAGAAAAACATCTTTCGTTTGCATTGCATGGCCGCCAAGGCCATTTTTGTTTTTAATGGCGGGCAGGAAGAAGGAGGGATAAGGTTGAATTATTGTTTATCATAGGCTCCAACCGTTATTTTTACCAACCGAGTAAAAAATAGCAGTAGTTACGTTAAATACAGCATGATAAAAGGATGAGGCAGGGTTAAATGTTTAGAAATTTGCGTGAAAACATTATTAAATGTGATCAAAAGGTTAATATAACTGCAACCTTTGGTGCAGATCTGGTACTCGAGGGGATTACCTTTGTTCCCAGTTTACTGATTAAGATATATAGCCGTATGGGTATTACTGATTTTCAAATGATGCTTCTAGTTCATTTAATTAGATTTAAAATAGAGGAAAAAAATTATTGTCCCACTCCTGAGGATATAGCAACAGTGATGGAGGCAAATCCGTCAAAAATAAAAAAGGAACTGGCTGAGTTATTGGAAAAGGATATTGTTTCTGTTAGTGAATTCTATGATCAAGAAAACAATGTGATATTTCAGGGGTATGATTATGAACCACTTTTTTTAAGAGTTTCGGATGTATGGGCTACCATTAGAGCTGAGGAAATTATGAAATCTGAAGACCTGATAAAGGTGGCTGCAGATAATAAATTTGATCCGCCAACGGAATTGATTTCTACCTTTGAAAAAGAGTTTGGCCGGCCCCTTTCCCCTATTGAGGTGGATCAAATTGATCTCTGGGCCAAGGAATCAGCCCCACTGCTGGTGATGGAGGCTTTAAAAAGGGCAGTACTGAGGGGTAAACACAACTTTAAATATATTAATAGTATCCTAATGGAATGGAAAAAAAATAACCTGCAAACCCTTGATGAAATAGCAGAACACGACAAGGATTTTCTAAAACGCCGTTCTGCCGCCGGGCAGCGAAAATATCAGCGAAGTGGGTTAGGAAACACCTCAAGCAAGGAAAAGGATTCCAAGGAAAAGGCCTTTATTAGATCGCTTTACAATAAAACATAATATCTATTTGCCGCACCGGCAGTAATCATTTTGGGAAAGGTAGGTATTACTAGTGTGACCTGTGAAATTTGCGGAGATCGGGGCATTATTATTCTTAATAACGAAACGGCTGTACCCTGCAATTGTGTAAAAAAAGACCGGCATGTCAGCCTGCCGAGAAACCTTATTAACTGCTCATTTGAAAGGTTCCAGTTTAGATATTACAACAAAAATTTTACTGATCCTGAAACAGGGTTGACAAGTTATGCACTGGCAAAAATTGCCCATAAAGCTGCCAAGAACTTTATTGAAAGATTTTTAAAGGATCCGCGCACAGATGGGCTGTTATTTACAGGGAAAGTGGGAAGTGGCAAAACATTCCTGGCCTGCAGTATTGCAAATGAACTAATAAATAAACATGGGTGTTTGGTGTTATTTGTTGAGGTGCCCGACCTGTTGGACAGGATACGATCCACCTACGGCCCTGGTGGGGGACCGGAGCAGACTACCGAGTATCAACTGTTGGACACAGCTAGACAGGTACCCCTACTGGTTTTTGATGATTTGGGTGCACATAACTATACAGAGTGGACCAGGAATAAAATATATTCTATTATTAACTATCGCCTAAACGAAAGGCTGCCTGTTATTGTTACCACAAATATTAAACTGGATGAAATTGCAGAATATTTGGGGGAAAGAACTACATCAAGACTACTGGAAATGTGCAGTCCCTATCGTATGACGGTTGATATTGATATCAGGGCTGTGCAACGAAAAGAAAAGGATCGCAGGGACTACTAGGTTGCCGGTAACTGTGCCATGTTTTAAAGAAATACCACCTATTTGGGGTGGTATTTTATTCTTTTATATGCAGATACTACACCGTAAAGATAAAAATTTATGTATATAAACATTTTCTATGAGCAAAAATACCTTCTGGAATCAGGAAAGGAGAAAACAATGAAAAACATATTTCGAAGATATATTTTAAGATCAGTATTGCTAATATTGGCAGTGTATATTATAAATACAGCAGTGGCATGGGGTGAATGCACTCAGACATTAGAAAACACACATTTAAGCCATACTGGCCCTTCTGTGGCCAAATATACTGTACAAAGTGGCGACACATTATACAGTATCGCCACAAAGTATCACATTGCGCTTGATGAACTTATGAATGCTAATAAATTAGAAAGCAGCCTGATTTTAGCAGGTGAGATTTTGCAGTTGCCGATGGCGGCTACCACCCTGGGGAAAATGTCAAAAGAAGAAATTATGCTTCTGGCCCGGGTAATCCACGCTGAAGCAAGAGGTGAAAGTTTTGAAGGACAGGTGGCAGTGGGTGCTGTTGTTTTAAATAGGCTGGCCAGTCCACATTTTCCTAAAACTATACATGATATAGTTTTTCAAAAGGACAAACGTGTTTATCAGTTTTCCCCTGTTGGTGACGGTTCCATTAACCTGGAACCTGATGAACGGGCGGTGCAGGCGGCATTACATGCCATGTCTGGGGAGGATCCCAGCAAAGGAGCTCTCTTCTTTTATAATCCCAATATAAGCTCAGACAAATGGATCAAGACACTGCCGGTGATAACCACAATTGGCAACCATGTCTTTGCCACCAGTTATTAAAAAAAGGCAACTTAAACGGTCGCCTTAGAAACGAATTTTTTATCGAGGCTTAGCCCTTTTACCTGAACATTAACCATTTGCACCTGCAGCCCGGTCATCTCCTCCACAGCAACTATGATTCTTTTTTGAATTTCAGCAGCTATTATGTGTAAAGGATAACCATAGGTCAGTACAGGTGCAATATCAATTGTTACAATACCCTCTTGCACAACATGGATATTTATTTTTCCCGGCTGGTTTACGCCATCAATCGACCCGGCAGCATAGCCGGCAATAGCTTCAAGGGCGTGGTTAGATATGGACAATTTACCGTGAAAGGTAAATGTAGGACGAATAATTGATTGTTCCAGCCAGTCTTTTTTCCCTGAGGTGCCTCTTTTTTTTAAAAACACTTGTAATGGGTCAACAAGTGTACCCGGGAAGCTTTTCTTAACCTCCAGTGTAGGAGCCGGTATAACATGTTTGCTAAAATGTGTCCGGATATACTTCGCCTTCCTGATTTCCTTTTCACTGGCCACATCTTCAATGTTTAAAAATTTAGATGGCTGGGGCAATCCAAGCCGTGAGGCTATTTTTAGAACCATTTCTTTGGATGTGCCCAGGATCAATATTTTTACCGGGGCTAGTTCTGAGATAGCTTTTTTTATTTCATTAACCTTATCCTCTTCCAAGAAGATGGCCGATTTGATTGCCCCTATCCTGGTTGGCTGTCGTTTGGCTGACGAGCCTGCCAGAATGCGGTTTCCCTGAATTAAAAGACCATCATCAATTATTGCCTGGGCTCCAAGCTGATGGGCAATGCCTGCTGCCCGATGGCTTTTGCCAGTGCCGCTTGGCCCAACCAGAGCTATAGTTTGCAAGTCATGGCACCTACTTGTTTAATATTGTTTCCATTTTTATCATAACATATCCGGGTCCGACATCATAGCTGCCGGTGTTGGAAGGATCTTAATTAAAATTATTATATTCCGGCAGCCTGACAATATACACCATTTTGAATATGATATGCAAAGGGGTTGGAAAGGTTATCCGGGATTGATATTGTCACTGATGGTGGTTTTTCTAGAGACGGGGCAGGGTCGGTATAACATTAATTCTATTACCTAGTCAAAAAAATTTTTTTTACGAAAAAAGAGGTATGTCACAATAGCAATTGGGAATAAGGGTGGCGTCATAAAGATAGCCCAGCCTATAGTTTCAGATAAAGGCCGGCCTTTTCTGCGTGTGTCCAGATAGACCCAAATTACAGCGCTACATGAGATAATAATATACAAAACAAGAAATACGCTTGAGGTGGTACTAGATTGAGATACAGGCAAGCTATTTCCCCCTTTAATGCCGATAATAACAATATGCATTCGACATTTTTTAGTTTAAACCTTTAAAAGTACACCCACTGCTTTAAATGCTTGACTTTTTCATTGGACTATGACAAAATTATTTTTGCGTTATATATGTCTGGCGGGGCATAGCTCAGTTTGGTAGAGCGCACGGTTCGGGACCGTGAGGTCGCACGTTCAAGTCGTGTTGCCCCGACCATTGATACCAATACTACCTGCGGGGACATTCTATGTGCCGCGGGTTTTTTTAAAGCCCGTGGGCAATGTAAAAAAATTGCCTGTATGTTGCTTTTTTTTGACAAGATGTTCCCCTTTTACTGTTAGAGAAAATGTTTACATG
This sequence comes from Peptococcaceae bacterium, assembly GCA_012518875.1. GTDB lineage: Bacteria > Bacillota > Desulfotomaculia > Desulfotomaculales > Pelotomaculaceae > Syntrophopropionicum. The sequence goes on along the minus strand of JAAYRI010000025.1, from coordinate 32,303 downwards.
TTATAATAAACTAGTTTAGTTTTACAGAACAATCAAAATATTTTGTGAGGGATGGCTAGTGAATTTTTTAATTATGGGCCCCCCCGGGGCGGGAAAAGGGACCCAGGCTGAAGCGCTCGTAAAAAAATTGGGTATAGTACATATCTCAACAGGTGACATGTTCAGGTCTGCGATTAAAAAAGGTACTGAAATGGGGTTAAAAGCCAAGGAATATATGGACAAAGGCGAGCTGGTGCCCGATTATGTGGTTGTAGGTATGGTGAAAGAGAGAATCTACCAGCCTGATAGTGTGCGCGGTTTTTTGCTGGACGGGTTTCCTCGTAATGTTGTTCAAGCAGAAGAGCTTGATGAAATGCTGAAGGAGGCTGGGCTCAGTCTTAATGCTGTTATTAACATTGTGGTGCCCCATGAAAAATTGGTAGAACGAACCACAGGACGTCGCATTTGTCGTTCTTGTGGAGCTAGCTTCCATATAATGTTTAAGAAACCGCAAACAGAGGGGATCTGTGACAATTGCGGTGGTGAACTATATCAGCGCAGTGATGATAACGAAACTGCAGTTAATAACCGCCTTTATATATATGAAGCAAACGCCAACCCCTTGATCGGTTATTATAGGGCAAAAGGGCTTTTGTTGAATATTGATGGGGATCAAGATATTAATAAGGTTATGGAAGATATACTGAAAAATATATGTGCTTAAATATTTGTAGTCCCATGCACACTGATAGGTAGATGTAGCGCTATATCATAAGGTGTTAATACTGGGGCGTCGCCAAGTGGTAAGGCACCGGACTCTGACTCCGGCATTTCGTTGGTTCGAATCCAGCCGCCCCAGCCAGATTAATATATGTTAAGTTATGGTATTATCAACTAGATGGAGCAATGGCATCACTGGTTGTAGTTGCTGTAGGTTCTAGCCCTTCATGATTTGTTAAAATCTGCTTAAGGGACTTTTTTTATTATCGGCTAAATGCTGCCAAAGGGTAAGGGTAAAACATTTCGTTTTCCTGGTTAATAATAGTAAGGGAAGAATGCAATAATAACTGAAGGACATATTTGTCGGAGGGTGAAAATATGGATAAAAGAGATCTAGTAATCATTGGCGGTGGGCCGGCAGGGCTTACCGCGGGGATATACGCATCCAGGGCATCCATTGATACAGTTATACTTGAGCGTGGTGTTCCTGGTGGTCTAGTGATCAGCACCAATTTGATCGAAAACTACCCTGGTTTCAGTGAGGGTGTAAGCGGGCCGGATTTGATGATCCAAATGGAAAAACAAGCGAAGCGTTTCGGTTGTCAAATTATGTCGGCCCATGTAGAAAAAATAGAAACCGGTGATCGGGAATTTCACTTAAGGACCGATAGCGGGGAAATCATCACCCGGGCAGTGATATTGGCTTCAGGGGTACAGCCTCAGATGCTGGGTGTAGAAGGGGAAAAAGAACTTATCGGCCGTGGGGTTTCATACTGTGCCACCTGTGACGGGCCCTTTTATAGAGGCAAGAGTGTGGCAGTTATTGGTGGTGGTGATGCGGCTGTAGAAGAGGCTATTTTTTTGACCAGATTTGCAGAAAAGGTTTTTGTGATTCACCGCAGAGGTGAACTGCGGGCGATAAAAATATTACAGCAGAGAGCCTTTGAAAACCAAAAAATTGAATTTGTCTGGCATAGTGTGGCAGATGAAATACTGGGCCGGAAATTGGTTGAAGGGATTAGGGTAAGGGATGTACGTGATGGCAGCAAAAAAACATTAAAAGTCGATGGCGTGTTTATCTATGTGGGCAACAAACCCAATTCGCTTTTGCTGCAGGATCTGGTTAAAATAGATGGGAAGGGTTATGTAGTGACGGATGAAAATATGCAAACCACATTAAAGGGTGTTTTTGCTGCCGGTGATGTTCGCCAAAAGCTGCTCCGCCAGGTAGTAACTGCTGTTGCAGATGGTGCTACAGCTGCTTTTGCCGTTGAAAAACATTTGGCAGAATTAAAATAATAAATCCAATTTTGCAGCCCTTTACAGCTATAACGCCTTTTAATTTATGTCTTTTATTAGCAAAAGCCAATTTACTATAGAGGAAAATAATGTTTTATGAAGAAGATATATAAAAAAGACCTCTTGTTTTAATTTTTTGGAGAGTGCGTTATAATTATTTGTTCTGGGGGGTGTATTTTTGGCGGAAATACCACAAGGTTTTTGGGACGGGGAGCACCGGATGTTGGCCAGACTCATTTCATTGGTAGAGGATAGTCTACCGGGAAAGGAGGATGTTCTGCGCAAGTTACATCCACATACGGGGCGGGCCTATATACTAGGTTTGACTGGTTCACCCGGTGCGGGAAAGAGCTCGCTTGTTGACAGCGTGGTACGTGAGATTAGAAAGCGCAATCAAACAGTAGGGGTGATTGCAGTTGACCCATCAAGCCCCTTCTCCGGTGGCGCTTTTCTTGGAGACCGTATCCGTATGAATGAACATGCTATGGATGATGGGGTTTTTGTCCGCAGTATGGCCACCAGGGGCAGCCTCGGGGGTTTGGCCAAAACCACAAAAGAGGCAGTTAAGGTAATGGATGCCTTTGGGGTGGATTGGGTAATTATTGAGACAGTGGGTGTGGGCCAATCTGAGCTCGATATCATGTACATTGCCGATACTACTGTGGTGGTACTGACCCCTGGTGCGGGTGACAGTATTCAATCCATGAAGGCAGGAATAATGGAGATAGCCGATATTTTTGCCATAAATAAATGCGACATGCCCGGTACAGACACTCTTATATTAGAGGTAAATTTAATGCTGGACATGCAGGACGACCATATAAAGTGGCGGCCACCAGTCAAACCAACATCCAACTTGAACAAAGGTGAAGGAATAGCTGAACTTCTTGAGGCTATAGAAACCCACCGCAACTATCTCAATGAAAAAGGATTATTTAGCGAAAGGCGTAGGGAAAGGACCAAAAGTGAAACACTAGATATAGTAAACCATCAGTGGCAGGAGCTGGTTCGGAAAGAGGTAGAGAGGCCGGGCCGGGTACACGACCTGCTGGAGAAGGTGGCAGAGCGGGAGGTTGATCCCTACACTGCTTCAGAAAGTATTATTAATTGGGTTATTGAAGATTTAAAAAAGGTATAGTTTACTGCAGTTTTGATGTTTTCTAATTGCGTCTCCAGTGGCGCAATTTTTGTTTTATTAAGTATCCATGGAAAAGAAGTGAAATGTAAATAATTATTGGGTATAATTTAGAGATAATAGACTATATGAAAATATAGAGGGGAGATGAAGTGGTGAAAATAATATTTTTAGGTCACGCTGGTTTTTTAATTGAAGGAAGTAAAAGGATAGTTATTGACCCTTTTTTGACAGGTAACTCGACAGCAAAACATAAACCAGAAGATATAAATGCTGACTTGATTATGGTTAGCCATGGACATGGGGATCATTTTGGTGATACACTTTCAATCGCCAAACAGTCGGGGGGAACAGTCGTTTCCGTTCATGAACTGGCTGTTTTTTGCTCGAGCAAAGGGGTGGATGCCCATGGTATGCATATAGGCGGTAGCCATATTTTTGACGGCGTAAAAATTAAGCTGACACCGGCCTGGCATGGTTCGGGATATGGTGAAAAAAGCCCACTGGAATACCTGGGGACACCCTGTGGTTTTGTCTTCAATTTAGACGGCCAAACCATTTACCATAGTGGCGATACCGGTCTATTTGGGGATATGGAGCTAATCGGTAGGCTGAACAAGATTGATATAGCCATGATCCCCATCGGGGATAATTACACAATGGGTCCGGAGGATGCCCTCGAGGCGGTAAAAATGCTCAAGCCGGGTTTGGTTATACCTATGCATTATAACACCTTTCCCCTTATCGAACAGGACCCCTATAAATTCAAATTAGATGTGGAAAAGGATACCAAAAGTAAGGTGGCAGTTATGAATCCGGGCGAAAGCTTGGAAATATAAAAGATGGGGTGTTTTTTTGAAAAAGGCAGTAATAGAGACAGAAAGAGGAACTGTTGAAATCGAACTATTTGCACAGGACGCACCAAACACAGTGAACAATTTCATATCTTTAATTAACAAAGGATTCTATGACGGTCTCATCTTTCACAGAGTGATACCTGGATTTGTGGCCCAGGGTGGATGTCCGGAAGGTCGCGGGACAGGTGGTCCAGGTTATAAAATAAAATGTGAAATAAACCCCAACAAACACCTGCGCGGCTCACTTTCCATGGCTCATGCCGGCAAGGACACAGGAGGCAGCCAGTTTTTTATCTGTTATGATGCCTTTCCCCATCTGGACGGTGTACATACCGTTTTCGGCCGGGTTACCAAGGGAATGGAAGTGGTGGACAAGATCAAACAGGGTGACAAAATGATCAAAGTCATTGCTACGGATGAGGAGTAAAACGTGATATTTCTAACCCCATAAGGGTTGGGGTTTCTATCTGGGATGTTCCAAAATCACCCCGGCTCGCGCCGGGGTTTTACCTATATTTTGCATGCGGGGCTATAAAAATGGAGAGAAATTATGTTGTTTGTGACCTGGAAACCACAGGTCTTAACCCCATATCGGATAGAATCATAGAAATAGGCCTGGTGAGGATCCAACAGGGTCAGATTGTAGATCAGTATCATACCATGGTCAACCCTGGCATGGTGCTACCCCTGAGAATCAAAAGGCTTACCGGTCTTGATGATGCGGTTCTAGTTAATACGCCGCCAATATCTGAAGTGATTAAAGATGTGGTTGATTATATAGGCAATAGCTCCATAGTAGGGCACAACATTCGTTTTGATCTTGATTTCCTATCAGCTGCCCATGGGCTTCCTCTTAATAATCCCCATTATGACACAATCGAACTAGCACGCCTCTTGGTGCCCGATGCTTTAGGTTACCGCCTGGAATCCCTTTGTGCCAGGCTGGATATCAGCTCTGAGGGTAGCCATAGGGCTCTTAGGGATGCACTGGCCACTGCTACACTGATGCTTGTGCTGTTGGGGAAATTACGCAACCTGGATCCTGGCGTTTTGATTCAGTTGAATAGATTGCTTCATGATGCCCGTTCTGCATGGAATGTTCCTGTCAGTAATTATATAAAAGAATTTTTAAGAAAATTCCCCGATCGGAAAATAGCCCGTGCTTCGTATCTACATTCCAATGATAAAAGTGGTAACCAGCCCCCCAGGTTTATAGGTGCTCCACCTGCAGAAAAACTGGTATTGACCCAAAATGAAGTGGTTTCACTGCTAAAAAAAGATGGCCTGGTGGCAGATGTGCTACCGGAATATGAATACCGCCCCCAGCAGGAAGCAATGGTATGCGAAATTACCCGGGCCTTGAATGAAGGCAAATTTTTGCTGATGGAAGCCGGGACGGGGGTGGGCAAAACCATTGCTTATTTAATTCCGGCCATACTATGGAGCATTAAAAACAAGGAAAGGGTTTTGGTCGCTACCCATACCATTAACCTGCAGGAACAGCTATGGTTGAAAGATATACCCATGCTCACCAAAATGATCAGGGAACCTTTTCGTGCCGCGCTTGTTAAAGGGCGGCAAAATTACATCTGTCTGCGCAGGTGGTTTAATGTATTGACAGGTACGCACCAGCCTGATGAAGCAGCCTTTTTTGCCAGGGTATTGTTGTGGCTCAACACTACTGAAACAGGTGATCGGGGAGAATTGAATACCAACCCAATGGAAAATGAAATCTGGTTGACTATTTGCGGGGAGGCTGACGGTTGTCTGGGGTTGCGCTGCCCCTACCAAAAGGATTGTTTTGTTAACAGAGCCAGAAAAAACGCTGAGAATGCCGATTTAATTATCACAAATCATTCATTGCTTTTTTCTGATATTAAGGCGGATAACAGAGTGTTGCCTCCATTTGGGCCTTTAATCGTTGATGAAGCCCATCACATTGAAGAATCGGCTACAACCCACCTGGGGGTACAAATTAATAGAAAGACATTTAACAGGTGGTTGTGGTCGGTAGGCAAGGATCTGGCCAAGCTGGCGGAAAAGGCGCCGCCTACAGATGGCGCTAAATGGTTTGAACTGATCAAGATAGCACAGGAAACCAGGTTGGAATTGTTAGAAGGTTCTAGACAATTTTTTGAATCTCTTTGTGATGTAAATTTAGGCCAAGAATATGCCTATAACAATATATCTCTCAGGTTACCTTTAGCCGGTGAAAACCAGGGGCTGCTTCTGGAAAATGGTGAAAAATGTGTCCAACAATTACGCAGATTTGCTGATGAAATCAAGGATTGCGCTGCCCTGATGGAGATTTGGTCAATTACCGATGAAGCATGGGCGGGTGAACAGCGGGATGTTTCCGGTTTGAGTGTGGCCGGCTTGACCTGGGCAGAGGATCTGTGTTTTATATTACAGTGTAGTGATCAGAAGTTTGTTTACTGGGTAGATATAGAGGTCAATGCCCGCACTGCTGGTAGGAATTGTGCCTTAAACGCTGCTCCCATTGATGTGGGAACTCTTTTATTTGACCTCTTGTTCAAAAATAAGGATACAGTTATCCTCACTTCTGCAACGTTAACAGTAAACAGAGGGTTTAGCCATATTATAGATCGAACCGGGCTTAAATACCTTAATGAGGAAAGGATATTAAAGGCCAGCTTTGATTCCCCTTTTTCTTACGATCACAAGGTGATGCTGTGTATAAACCGTGATCTACCTGTGCAGGGTGCAGTGGATGATGATATTTATTTGGACAAAATCAAAAACGCTCTTTATAAATTTATTTTAGCCGCCGGTGGTCGAACATTGGTATTATTCACATCACATAGAATCCTACGTGATGCCTACAGGCGATTAAAACCTCTTTTAGAGCCCCACGATATTTGTTTGCTGGGCCATGGCATAGACGGTAGTAGGTCCCGTTTGTTGGACGAGTTTAAAGCAGGGGGCAGGCTGGCTTTATTTGGTTCGCTAAGTTTTTGGGAGGGAATAGATGTGCCAGGTGAGGCCCTGACCTGTGTGATCATCGTTAAGTTGCCTTTCTCCTCCCCCGCCCAGCCCATTATTGAGGCTCGTCTGGAGGATTTGGCCAGTCGGGGCCAGGATGGTTTTAGGCTATTAAGTATACCCCAGGCTATTATACGTTTTAAACAGGGGTTTGGCCGGTTGATTAGGAGCAGCAAAGACGACGGCTGTGTGGTTGTCCTCGATGGGCGGCTCCTGAGCAGAAGCTATGGTAGGCAATTTCTTGTTTCCCTTCCCATTAAACGGCACCTGAGAGGGGATGTAGATTTTATCGCTAAAAAAATTTACGCTTGGTTTAAAGACGGCCGGGACCATCAACCACAAAGTTAATATATGGCAAACGTTACAATGAAAAAGATAGCACATTTAATCAGTGTTTAAAATAATATATTAGCAGCTAACCTAATGAAGGGATGTGAGTATCCTTGCGTGTGTATTTTGTTAAGCTTCCCGCATTTTTAAGATCATGGCTGCTGAAAATATGGAAATAATATTACATGGCAGACTATTATGGTCTGCCCTCTTAACATATTAAGTAAAATTGGTTGATTTGCAGTTTAAAAGAATTTACATTTCTTATAATGAGTATTATAATTGTAAAAGTTTACAGCCACACTGTCTTGCCGCAATCCCCTGGGCATATTACAATAACCATACATATTCCTAGGAATACTACCCTAGACACATCGTCTCAAACGTTTTATAATATCAGCAGGTCTTTAATTAATCTGATTTATTAGTCAATTAAATAATGGTTTTTGTGCACCTTTAGTTTCACTAAACCGCAGGTGTTGTATTATGCAGAATATATTATTTTTTTTGGGGAATGGCAGGTGAGTGACATCACTTAATAGAAAAATGAATAGACATTTTAATGCGGCCAAAGTGATCGAGCGAGGATTTGCCCTTTTGGTTAAGATTTTTCTGCAAAGAGGGGTCTGTTATGGAATCCATTAATGTAAATGAATCAATTGTAAAAAATGCGGATTTTACCGAAGAGATAGGTATTGAGAGCGGACAACCTGTACAAAAATGTTATCAGTGCGGCAAATGTACTGCTGGTTGCCCTTTGACATTCGCCATGGATTACAAACCGAACCAGGTTATTCGCATGGTCCAGTTGGGTATGAAGGATGAATTGCTTAAATGCCAGACCATCTGGATCTGCTCAAACTGCTCTACATGCACAACCCGCTGCCCATGCAACGTGGAGGTTGCCGAGGTGATGGGAGCTCTCCGGATCATGGCTGGGAAAAGTGGCACTACACCCCCGGGAAAGGCCAAATACGTGGAGGTTATGTACGACGCTTTGTTGGGGACAGTTGAAAGATTTGGGAGAACTTATGAGGTCGGGTTGGTTATGCAAAACAACTTAAAAAGCGGAAAATTGTTTAATAATGCCGATATGGGAATGCCTATGTTCCAGAGAGGCAAACTGAAGTTGTTGCCGACAAAGGTACAGGGTGCGGCGGAGGTTGCCCGTATATTTGCCGAGGTGCGCAAAATGGAAGGTGGTGTGAAATGAGGTACGCTTACTTTCCGGGATGCAGTTATCATGGGACCGGCAAGGAATACGAGTTGTCAACCCATGCAGTAGCTAAAAAACTAGGTATGGAACTGGTTACGATACCGGATTGGAGTTGTTGCGGAGCTACTGCATCCCATGGCAAAAGCCATCTATTAAACATCGCCCTGCCATCCCGTAACTTGGGCATAGCGGAAGGCATGGGAATTGATGAAGTAACCACCGGGTGCGCAGCATGCTATCAGCAGCTGGCCAACGCCAATAAAAAAATGATTGAAAATGAAGACCTTAGAAATAAAGTAAATAGTATAACCGGTAAGCCATACAAGGGGACACTAAAAGTAAAATCAATAGTAGAAGCAATCGGGATAGTGGATCCAGAGACCATTAAATCACAAGTTGTCAAACCTTTGACAGGTCTTAAGGTGGCCTGTTATTATGGTTGCTTGCTGGTCAGGCCGCCTGAAATAACAGGCTTTGACGATCCAGAAAACCCTATGTTCATAGATAACATCATGAAATTAGCAGGCGCAGAGGCGCTGGACTGGGCCCATAAAACAGAATGTTGCGGGGCTTCTCTAGGTGTTTCCAATCTGGATGTCGCGGTGAGAATGATTGACAGGATTCTTGCAGCAGCGGTAGAAAGTGATGCTGATTGTATAGCGGTGGCTTGCCCGTTCTGCCATCTCAACCTTGATTGGCACCAGAAGAGTGTTAATAGGAAGCTGAGGAAGTCCTACGATATACCGGTATTTTATTTTACCGAGCTCTTGGGCTTGTCAATGGGTATTAGCCCGGATGAACTAGGGTTTAAAACACACTTTACGGATACCAAGAAGGTACTAAGTGTGGTTGGTTAATTAATTCCTTACGGGAGCGATGAAATATGGCTAAAAGGATTGGTCTCTTCATCTGCTGGTGCGGCTCCAATATTGGTGGAGTGGTTGATGTACCAAGGGTTGTGGAGGAGACTAAAAATTATCCAGGGGTTGCCTTTGCAACTGATTACAAATATATGTGTTCTGAACCCGGCCAAAACCTGATCATCAGCAAGGTTAAGGAACATAATTTAGACAGGGTGGTTGTGGCGTCCTGCACGCCCATGCTTCACGAACCTACATTTCGCAAGGCAATTGCCCGGGCCGGACTGAACCCTTATATGTTTGATATGGCAAACATTCGTGAGCAATGTTCATGGGTTCACTCAAATGATAAAGAAGCAGCCACCCAAAAGGCTATAGCACTTGTAAAGAGAGCGCTGGCGAAGGTATCTCAGGTGGAACCCCTGTTTGAATCGTCAATTCCAATTACAAAAAAGGCACTGGTAGTTGGCGCGGGCATTGCGGGTATACAGGTAGCCCTTGACATAGCAGATAGTGGGCATGAGGTTATTTTGTTGGAACGTGAATCAACAATAGGCGGTAATATGGTTAAACTGGACAAAACCTTCCCCACTATGGACTGCTCTGCTTGTATCAGTACGCCTAAAATGGTCCAGGCTGCACAGCATCCGAATATTACCATAATGACTTATGCTGAATTAGTTGATGTACAAGGCTATATTGGCAATTTTGAAGTAACAATAAAACAAAAAGCACGTTTTGTAGATCATACGATATGTACCGGTTGCGGATTGTGCACTGAAAAATGTCCCACAAAGGTGTCCAGTTCCTTTGAACTGGGGATGGGCAAAAGAAAAGCGATATACATCGAGTTTCCACAGGCGGTCCCGAACAAACCGGTAATTGACCCTGATAACTGTCGTTATTTAAAAAATGGCAAGTGTGGTATTTGCAAAAAACTCTGCCCTGTAGGCGCTGTAGACTTTGAACAAAAAGATGAATTAATAGAAGAAAAGGTAGGAGCTATTGTAATTGCTACAGGTTATGACCTGATTAAATGGGAAGAGATTTATGGGGAATACGGTTATGGCCGCTTTAAGGATGTTATCACGGGCCTTCAATTTGAACGTTTAGTAAATGCTTCCGGTCCTACAAACGGATTGATCCAACGTCCCTCGGACGGAAAAGAACCGAAAACAGTTGTGTTTATTAAATGTGTTGGTTCAAGAGATGAGGCCAAGGCTAAGGAATACTGTTCCCGTGCTTGTTGTATGTACACAGCCAAGCATGCCCACCAGGTGATAGAAAAAATTGAGGGTGGCCACGCTTATATCTTTTACATGGACGTGCGTACACCGGGCAAAGCCTACGATGAATTCTACCGCCGTACTGTCGATGAAGGGGCACAGTACATCAGGGGCAGGGTCTCTAAAATATATCAGTCGGGAGACAAGCTTGTTGTGATGGGGGCAGATACCTTGCTGGGAAGCGCTGTCCATATAGAGGCAGATCTTGTTGTTCTGGCCACGGCTATGGTGCCAACAGAAGGTTCGGAAAAAATTGCCCAGTTAGCAGGGGTCAATATTGACAAGGATGGTTTCTTTATAGAAGCTCACCCCAAACTAAGACCTGTGGAAACAATGACCGGCGGTGTGTTTTTAGCCGGTGCTTGCCAGGGTCCCAAAGACATACCGGACACTGTATCCCAAGCCAGCGGGGCCGCGGCCAAGGTAGCTGCACTGTTAAGTAATGATCAAATGGCTACTGACCCGATGATTTGTCATATAGATGAAAAAATGTGTTCCGGCTGCCTTGTATGTAAAGAGGTATGCCCCTATAAGGCGATTTCAGAAAAGACCATTACCGAAAGGATTGCTGGTCAGCCTGTAGAACGAATCGTGGCCAGTGTTAACACCGGTCTTTGTCAGGGATGCGGCAACTGTACGGTGGCCTGCCGGGCTGGTGCGGCGAACCTGAAAGGGTATACTAACCTACAACTGCTTTCGGAGGTGGACGCCCTGTGTCGATAGGTACTGAGAATAAGGAGTTTTATCCGAACATAGTTGGTTTTACCTGCAATTGGTGCAGTTATACCGGCGCTGACCTGGCTGGAGTAAGCCGGATGAAATACAAGCCTAATGTTAAGGTAATCCGTGTACCGTGCTCCGGACGGGTTAACCCGGCATTTGTGCTAAGGGCTTTTCAAAAGGGTGCAGACGGCGTTTTAGTTTCTGGGTGACACCCCGGAGACTGCCACTATTCTAGTGGCAATTATTTCACCCGCAGGCGTTATTTGTTGCTCAAGCGTCTGTTGGAGTATGTTGGTTTTGAGCCCGGCCGTCTAACGGCGCGCTGGATATCCGCTTCTGAGGGGGCTAAATTTGCTAGTACGATGGATGAAGTAACTGAAAAAATAAAATCCCTGGGTCCGAATACAAAGATGAGGGATGAGATATTATGATGAATCTAACCAAGCAAATCAGAGAGCAAGCAAAAAAGCTCCTGGAAGAGAAAAAGGTCGATCTAGTGATAGGCTTTGGCCAAGGAACGGAGTTAGCCCGGACCACACCTGTATTTATCGATAGCCCTGAAGGTGTGTCCGCACTGACCTGGGGACCGTTCTGTGCCAACAACCTGGCTAAATACCTGATTGACTACAAAAACGCGCCGGGAAATGTGGCCGTTGTGGTTAAGGGTTGTGACTCCAGGTCTGTCATTAGGCTCCTGGACGATAACCAGATTAGCCGGGACAAAATAGTAGTAATCGGTGTGCCTTGCGCCGGACAGCTTGAATGGCAAAAGGTTGCAGATGAAATTAAGCCCGATGCTGCCCTGAAAGAAACAGTTGACAATGGGGATAGTTTTGTGGTGAAAACCAGCACCGGTGATCACACCTTTAACAAAAAGGACTATATGTTGCACAGGTGCCTGGTTTGTGAAAACCCTAACCCTGTAATAGCAGACTTCACTATCGGTGAAGAGCTGCCTGTAAAGAATTATGCAGAAAGATTTGCTGAGGTAGAAGAGCTGGAACAGCTGGGGCTTGAAGAGAAGAGTGCCTACTGGGACAAGCAATTTAGCCGCTGCCTGCGTTGCTATGCCTGTCGTAATGTATGTAGTGTTTGTACCTGTGCGCTCTGTGTGTTTGACCAGATGAAGCCGATGTGGGTTTCCAAGCGGACCAACCTCTCGGAGAACACTGTATTCCATATCACCAGGGCTTTTCACGTGGCAGGGCGCTGCGTGGACTGCGGTGAATGCGACCGCGTCTGCCCCATGGATATTCCGATTCGTAAGCTGAACCAGAAGATCCACAAGGATCTTAAGGATTTATTTGATTCTCCAACACCAGGTTCAAAACAGGGATTGCTGTCGGCGCTGGGTGAATTCTCCCTTGGCGATCCCGAGGAGTTTATGTAAAAGGAGGTGCTGAGATTGAAGGCAAAAATTGTAAATAAGGGGCAACTGTCTGGGCTGTTGGATAAATTAGCGAAGGATTATGATCTGGTTGCACCCGTAAAGGAAGAAACAATAACATTATTTAAAAAAATATCTTCTGCCCAGGATGCATTTCTGGATTACACCAATTCGGATGTATCCCCCAAAGGGTGTTTTCTACCCCAGAGCGAAAAGATTTTTTCTTACACATATACGGGGGATTCACTAGAGATTGTCAAACCTGAAAGCGCCAAGAAAACAGTGCTTTTTGGCGCGCGCCCATGCGACATCAAAGCGATAACAACCTTGGATCCGGTTTTCGAAGGGGAAAAATTTGGTGACGAATTTTACTCCAGCAAACGTGAAAACACAGTAATCATCGGTTTGAGTTGTTCAAAGGTCCTCAGCACCTGCTTCTGCTATGCTTTTGGAGGTGGGCCATGTGATGGGACGGGCTCAGATCTTTTGTTTACTGAAATTGGTGACAAGTACTATGTGGAAATTAATACTGACAAAGGCCAGGCTTTAGTAGATGCAAATAGCCAATTCTTCAGCAGCGAAAATACGGATCAACTGGCCAAAGACAAAGAGGAACTGGCCAAAAAACTAGCCGGTGAATTTGTCAAAAAGGTTGATCTGACCGGTGTGAAGGAGCTGTTGGACAGCGATTTTGAATTGGCCTATTGGGACGAGGATCCGTACAAAAAATGCATTGGTTGCGGAACATGCACCTATGTATGTCCAACCTGTCACTGTTTTGATATCTTTGACTTTACTACCGGTGATATTACAGGTGATCGCATCCGCTGCTGGGACTCCTGTATGTACCCGGAATATACGCTCATGGCGGGTGGACATAACCCGCGTCCGACCAGGAAGGAGCGCATCCGTAACCGCTTCATGCACAAGTTGAAGTACCATCTGGACAGGTACAATATGGTTGGCTGTGTGGGTTGTGGCCGCTGTATTAGGAAATGTCCGGTTAATATCGACATTACTAAAATTATCAATGACTTGAAGGAGGTGGCGCAGAATGCCTAATCCTACTGCTCTGACGCCATATCCCGTGACAATTACCAAAATCGTTGACGAAACCAGTGATGTTAAGACTTTTACGGTAGAATTTGATGACCCGGAAATCATGGAGAACTTTGGTAATAAACCGGGTCAGGTATGTATGCTATCTGTGTTTGGTGAGGGTGAATCCACCATCTCCATCACATCATCTCCTACCAGGGGGAAGTTCCTTGAGTTCACTGTTAAACGAGTCGGCAGATTAACTGAAGTCCTACATCAGATGGAGGTAGGCCAAAAATTTGGTGTGCGGGGCCCATATGGAAACTGGTTTCCTTATGAGGCTATGAAAGGTAAGGATTTGTTTTTCGTGGGTGGCGGTTTTGCCCTGGCGCCTATTCGTTCATTGATTGACTTTGCCCTTTCCGATCAGTATCGTAGTGACTACGGCAGGGTGGAGGTTCTTTATGGTGCACGATCAGTAGATGATATGTGCTTTAAGGGTGATCTGGCCGAACGCTGGCCCAAGCTCCACAACACTGGGATATATACCACCATCGACCGCCCGCAAGATGACTGGAAGGGCCATGTTGGTTTTGTGCCCAACTACGTGGAGGAGGTTGCTCCTTCACCTAAAAATAAGGTAGCAATCATTGCCGGTCCACCAATCATGATTAAGTTTACCTTGCCTGTTTTCGCGAAGCTGGGCTTTAAGGATGAACAGATTATCACCACCCTTGAAATGAGGATGAAATGCTGCCTGGGCAAATGTGGCCGTTGCAACATTGGATCCAAATTTGTTTGTGTGGATGGACCTGTTTTCAGCCAGGCCGAACTGAAAGGTATGCCCAAGGAGTACTAGGAACCATAAACAACAACTGATGGATCAGTATAATACATGCAGCCTCCAGCATAAAAAATGTCTGGGGGTTGCTGTTTTAATGGGGAAAGGAGATACTACTCCTTATGGAGAATCTAATCATGCTATAATTATGTTCAGGGGTATATTGTTTTTTAAAAAGCAAAGGGCTGTCGAACAGGAGGGAATGTCATGTCTGGGATCCAATTGCCAATATATCAAAAACAAAATATTGTTTTATATGAAGAGGGTGTCATGCAACAAGGGTACACCATGATTGTAAATGAGGCGTTTTTAACGGTATTCCTAAACGGGCTAGAAATTGCTACCCTGGTTTGCTCACCTATTGCCTATAGAGAGCTAGCCGTGGGTTTTTTGCTTAGCGAAGGACTTTTGCAGGATCTAGGGGATATAAAAAAAATTAACTGCAATGATAAAGAAAAATGGGTGCGCGTTGAGACTACCGCAGCGACAACCCAAAAAAAGGGCCACCAACAACAGACTGCCGGCTATAATGTTGACAAAAAAGGGGCTTCACCATCCGGCAATGATGTGGACAAACTATCCCCGGTTGAATCTTCAGCAGGCTTTTTAGCCGATATGGTACCGAGGCTGATCGATTTGCTGGAAGAAAAGTCCTCCACCTTCCGTCTAACTGGTGGAGTGCATGGTGCGGCGCTGGCGGATAGTAAAAACATGTTTGTCATGTATGAGGATATTGGTCGACATAATGCGGTTGACCGAGTCCTCGGCTATTCTTTTTTGAACCAAATAAATAATGCCGATAAAATCCTTTTGTTGAGTGGTAGGGTATCCTCGGAAATACTGATTAAGGCTGTCCGAAGAGGAGTACCTTTGGTGGTTTCTCGATCAGCGCCTACGCAACTAGCCCTAGAACTAGCCGATAGGTTTGGTGTTACTGTGATCGGTTTTGCCCGGGGGCAAAAATTTAACATTTATAGTCATAAAGAAAAAATCATTTACTAATGGTAGGCGGTAGATGCCTGGTACAACAAATAAAATACTTTGTTCACAATGGACAAAGTATTTTATATATTGTGATGAAAAAATTATCGGGTAAAATCTAAACCTGGTGTTAGGCAACGTTTTTTAGTTATTATTATGACATACCGACCCCAACCATACCACCTAATGCTCCTGAGGTTGTGGTGACTATAAATTTATATACAATTCCTGTAGCAGCTAAACTCGTTAAAATAAGACTGCCAACCAGACAAACAATCAAAAAAAAGGCTAGACCTACAATGGCGCCATGATAAATTCCCATGGTGCCGGCATTCCTTCCGGCTCCGGCGGAACCTATAAATGAACTCACAGCCAGAACCCCGACAGCAAACCATGGGAGAGCAAATTCGGTTAAAGATGAAAAATGATAGATCAGACCGGCAGCAATACTGAAAACAAGTGATAATACCAGAGTTATTACTATCCCCTGTATAATGGCATTTGGTTTAAACCCGGATATAATATTGTCCCCATTTACCAAAGACATTGCATCACCCCCAGAAACTATTTATAATTATCTTTATGTAACTAGTTATTAAATATGACACTAAAACCTATAAAGATCAGGATTTTCTTGCTTATAGTATTCACTGCCATACCATCCGGGATTTTTTCATTTCATGCCGAACCATAGTGGAAAAAGGCTAATGTAGTGTAACCACGATTGGAACAGGCATGGGCCGGTCGATTATTTGTTTTTAGGCCGGCTGGCTAGCCTTGTTTGTTTTTTTGGTTTTATTTTGTTCTTTTTGTCGGCTATTGCATCACTATCAACAAAATCATGTTCCCCGCCATCCAGGTTGATCATTGTAGCTGAGCCGGTTTTTTTGTGGACAAAGTTGTTTCCTTTTGTAAACCTACCCATTTAAATACCTCCGGTAAAAATGTTGTTGTCAGTGTTTATTGTTTGTAAGAATATCAATTTTAATCAGGGGAAAATTATAATGAGGACGGGAATGTATTCTAAGAAAACCAGATGTAAGTAATTTATATAGTAATATTTTACGGGGAGAGCCGAAAATGTTTGATGAAAAGAAAATTAAACACGCTGTTAGACTAATTCTCGAGGCTATTGGTGAAAACCCTGAGCGGGAGGGTCTTAGGGAAACACCGGCCAGGGTGGCAAGAATGTACGCAGAAATATTCAAAGGATTGCACGAAGACCCCGAAAAACATTTAGAAAAAATATTTTCCGAACAGCATAATGAAATGGTAATCGTAAAAGATATCCCGTTATACTCCATGTGCGAGCATCACTTGTTGCCATTTTACGGTAAAGCGCATGTGGCCTATATACCCCGCAAAGGAAATGTTACCGGTCTTTCGAAATTAGCGCGGGTAGTGGACGGTTATGCCCGACGGCCCCAGCTACAGGAACGTCTGACAACCCAAATTGCAGACAGTATCATGAACACATTAAATGCATACGGTGTCCTGGTTGTAATTGAGGCGGAGCATATGTGTATGACATTTCGGGGTGTGAAAAAGCCAGGATCAAAAACCATAACCTCAGCTGTAAGGGGTGGGTTTCAAAAGAACGAAGCCACCAGGGCGGAGGCATTCTCTCTAATTAAGGGATAATTGGGTCCAAATTGGTGACGCGTTCGCATATTTGTATTGAATATCCCTAGTGGAGGTGGCCATTTCTAGACATGAAAGAAATAAAGCATTCTGGGGGAGCAGGACTTGATTTAATTGCCGTAAGGAGCTTCAAAACATATGATGATATGTACAAGGTAGTTGATTTTTTAAACAAAACCTTAAAGGATAAAGGAGTCATCTTTGGGCTAACAAAAAACAAATTAAACGAGACTATGAGTATTTCTATCTATGAAATTTAATGGAGACGGATTATGAAAATATTAATTAGTAACGATGACGGTATCCGGGCCACCGGCTTAAATGCATTGAGGGAATCACTGCAGGATCAGCATCAGGTCTATGTTGTGGCACCGGATCGTGAAAGAAGCGCCACCGGTCATAAAATCACGCTGGACAGACCACTACGGGTTAAGGAATGGACTTACCCAGGGTCCAGCGCTATAGGTTGGGAGGTTGACGGCACCCCGGCCGACTGTGTTAAATTGGGACTAGAAGCATTACTGCCGGAACCACCCGACCTGGTTGTATCAGGAATAAATTTCGGGCCCAACCTGGGTACGGATGTACTCTATTCAGGCACCGTTTCGGCGGCAGTGGAAGGGATGATTAACGACATTCCTTCTATAGCCATATCACTGGCCAGCTTTGAGTTTAATGATTTTTCCTTTTCATCCAAAATAATTAAAGAAGTGGTTTCTGCTATAGACGGCGAGCTTTCACCGCGCACCCTGCTAAACATAAATACGCCTCCCTGTGCTCCCCGCGGTATAAAAGTGACCAGGTTGGGTGATAGAAGGTATGTAAATATATTCGACAAAAGGATTGATCCCAGGGGCAGGGTTTATTTTTGGATGGGTGGTGAACCTTTTGATCTGGACAAAGATGACCCGGAGACGGATGTTTGGGCCATTAGGGAAGGATATATATCAATGACCCCAGTCCAATTTGACCTGACGGATTATGATTTTATGAATAGACTGGAAAACATCTGTAAAAAAATAGGCGGCCAGGCGCCTGATCTATAACCCCCTTAGCATTGATAAATCTTTTTTATCAATCCCCCCGTTAATGATCAACAACAGCATATACCCCAAAACACCTGCAGCCATGGAGCTGAACATGACAAACATTTCTGAACCGGCCTGACCGGAAAGGGTTTCATATGAGAAGAAGAGCACTATAGCCATTGCAGTGGCCGCTGCCAACGGTTTTAATATTATTCTTTTAACGTCAATAATTAGTCCGGTTTGATTTCTGATATCGATCATGTTCAAAATAGCCATCAAGGCGAAACTTGTGGCTGTGGCGGCAGCGGCGCCATAAATGCCCAGATGTGGCAACCCGGTTAGATAGAAAAGGGCACATAGCTTAAAAATTGAGGCTATAAAAAGGTTTTTAAAGGGGAGGACAGCCTTTCCCATGCCGTGCAGGATGCCGGTGGTGGTTTGCTGCAGATAAAGGAAGGGTCCACCCATGGCAAGGATTCTTAAACTATTTCCTGCCTCCGGGTAACCGAAAACATAGCCGCAGATTCTATTACCAAGAAGAATAAATATAACTGCAAAGGGTATGCCGGCCAGGATGGTCATTCTAATTGCTGTCTCACACCTAGAACGCACGAGGTGAAATTTGTCTATAGAAATGGCATCTGATATGGCAGGGACTAAAGCGGTGGCCAGGGACATAGTAATTATGCCCGGCACGAATAGAAGGCTTTGGGCTATGCCTACAAACTGTCCATATATAGCGGTGGCCCCTGCTAAACTGATGCCGCTAACCTGCAGGCGATGCGGTATCAGTATGGCATCGAGGGATAGAAAGAATGTAGAAACAAACCGTGTCAATGTGACCGGCACCGCCAGGCTGGATATTCTTGCCGCCAGGCTGCCGGCACTACATTTGGCCGGATCAACGGATGCCTGGGCAGGTGGCCTGGAACGACACCTAAAATAAAAAATAGTAATCAATAGAAATCCTGATAGTTCACCGATTACTACACCAAGCGAGGCCCCAATTGCGGCATATTCCACCCCTTTCGGTAAAAACAGACGAGCAAAAAAAAGGCCGGACATAACTCTTACTAGTTGTTCTAACGACTGACTTGCGGCAATCGGCTTCATTTTTTGTAAACCCTGGAAGAACCCTCTAATAGCCGAACATAATGCTACAATTGTTACCCCTGGCAATAGACTTAGGAAAATATAATAAACCTTTGGGTTGGGAAAAACATATTTAAGTAAAAACGGTGTAGATAGTAAACAAATGATACTGAGCGAAACACTTGTAAGGATTAAGAGTATAAAACAGGTAAAAAATATTCTATAGGCACCACGTGGGTTATTCATTGCCATTTCCTCTGCTACCAGCTTGGCAATAGCCACGGGTATACCGGCTGTAGCCAAAACAATAATCAGGACATATATAGGGTAAACCATGGCCACAAGTCCCATGCCTTCGGGAAGGATGAGCCTAATCATCAATATTTGATAGACAAAACCCAGGATTTTGTTAAAAGAGGCGGACAATACAAGAAATAGAGCACCATATACGAATGATTGTTTAGCCATTGTAAGACCTTTCCTTCCTTTACCCATTACCCTTTTGTGATCAATGAAATTTGGTAGGGAGGTGGTTCCTCATTATACCTATTCGGCCTTATTTTTCCTATGAATGGTTGATGTTCTAGTTGGCTAGGATTTTTATAAAAAATAAATTCAATTTCTAAAAAAACAAGGATTTTAAAGATTTACTGTAGAAATACCATCTGTAAAATACTAAGGAACTTTAATTGGGTTAAGACTTGGGCAGCTAATTTTAACAACAGTTGAACTTCCAGAAGGTTCTTCTTTTTTGTTTTTATCCATATTGGCCCAGTTTTGGTTTTAAATAAGTATATAAAGTCTGTTTAGGGGAACCATTATTTACAAAAGGAGGCACATATTTTGAGGAATTATCAAACCGGGCAAATACGCAACCTGGGGGTGGTAGCACACGGTGGTGCCGGTAAAACCTCCCTGGTAGAGGCAATGCTCTTTAATACCGGGATTCTGTCCCGCCTGGGTAGGGTGGAAGACGGCACAACAGTTTCTGATTACCACCCGGAAGAAATATCAAAACAAATTACTATTCACACCAGTTTGGTTCCATGTGAATGGAACGGTATTAAGATCAACCTGCTGGATACACCTGGTTTTTCGGACTTTATAGGCGAGGTTAAAGGTGCATTAAGGGTATCGGATTCGGCTATGTTCGTGTTATCGGCTGTGGACGGTGTTGAGGTCCAGCATGAGGTTATATGGGACATAGCAGATGAATACAACCTGCCTAGAATTGTTTTCATAAATAAAATGGACCGGGAAAATGCAAATTTTGAAAAAGTGCTGGGTGATCTTAAATCAAAGTTCAAGGCTAATTTTGTTCCGGTGCAGATTCCTCTCGGATCCTTTGATACCTTTAGCGGTGTGGTAGATATGATCAGTGGTGTTGCTTATGAAGGGGAAGGAAAAGGAAAACAAATACCCATACCGGCTAACCTTGCTGATGAGGTGGATCTCTACCGCGAACAGTTAATTGAAGCAGCTGCCGAGGGTGATGATGAGCTGACCATGAAATATCTCGAAGGTGAGGAACTAAGCCCAGAAGAGATAAAAGACGGATTAAAAAAGAGTATCGCCCTGCGCAATGTAGTCCCTGTTTTGACCGGATCAGCTACCAAAAATATTGGCGCCGCTCATTTGATGGATTTTGTAGCAGACTTTATGCCGGCACCGGAGGAAAATGGGGACAGTATGTCAACCCTGGTATTCAAGACCATTGCTGACCCTTACGTGGGCAAAATGAATTTTCTGCGTGTATACGGCGGCAGCTTCAAGAGTGACACAACTGCCTTTAACAGCAGCAAAGAAAAAATCGAAAAGATTGGCAATGTGCTCTTTGTCCGTGGCAAAAACACTACGACCACAGATGTTGTTCCCACAGGGGATCTTGCTGTTGTGGTCAAACTTCAAGATACCGGCACAGGCGATACATTGTGTGACAAGGATCACCCTGTGACTCTGGAGGGAATTGATTTCCCAACACCCACCTTAACTGTGGCTATTGCTCCCAAGAGTAAAAATGATGAGGATAAATTGGGGGATGGCCTGTCCAGACTTTTGGAGGAGGATCCATCCATGAGGGTGGAAAAAAACAGTGAGATTAAGCAGACCTTGCTAACCGGTATGGGTGAACTGCATATCAATACAATGATCGAAAAACTCAAGCGTAAATTTGGGGTTGACGTGGAAATAGAGGACCCAAAGGTGCCCTACCGGGAGACTATCAGGGCCAAGGTAGAGGTAGAAGGAAAACACAAAAAACAATCAGGCGGTAGGGGACAATACGGCCATGTTTGGATGCGTTTTGAACCCTGTCCGGAAGAGGATTTTGTATTTGAGGAGGAAATATTCGGTGGTTCAGTTCCCAAGCAATACTTTCCAGCAGTGGAAAAAGGGCTGCGTGAGGCCCTACAGGAAGGGGTACTGGCCGGCTTTCCCACAACCGGGATCAAGGCCACATTGTATGACGGTTCATACCATACTGTGGACTCTTCCGAGCTAGCCTTTAAAATAGCAGCATCGCTGGCTTTTAAAAAAGGAGCATTACAGGCCAAACCGATCATACTGGAACCAATTATGAATGTGGAGGTTATGGTGCCGGAAAACTTTATGGGTGATATTATCGGTGATTTTAATACTAAGCGTGGCCGGGTGCTGGGGACTGATCAGGTTGGACGGCTAACAAAAATTATGGCTACTGTTCCCCTTTCACAAATGTACCGTTATGCTATCGACCTTAAATCAATGACCCAGGGCCGCGGTTCATTTACCATGGAATTTAGCAGTTATGAAGAGGTACCTGCCCGCCAGGCTGAAGACATCATTAAAAAGACAAAAGCTGAAGCTGAGGCTGAAAAATAAAAAAAGCGGGGTTGCACACCCGCTTTTTTTACTATAATTAAATTGAAAGGATGTGCTGGGGTGGATATGGATTTAAGTTATTTTTTGCAGAACAAAAGCAAAGGGGCAGAATATATTGAGAGGGCAATGAACGATCTTTCAATTAATGTTACAAAAGACACAACGGTACATGAACTTTTTGGTATGTTCAATGGCATACTGGCCAGAGCAATTGATATTGTGCTGGAGGAAATTGGGCAGGATAGCACCAGGCCTCAGTGTTCCGGTTGCTTTCCACCACAAAAATAAACAGAAACAAAGAAAAACAAAAAAATTAATGAGGCAGCATCATTTGCTCAGCCCCTGGGTTTTGCACATGGGGTTTTCTATTGTCCCATAATAATTATGTCTATAAAAGCTAAAAAAATAGGACCCCAGCGGGGGTCTATATTTACTGGCAGGGGAGACAGGACTCGAACCTGCAGCACCTGGTTTTGGAGACCAGTGCTCTACCATTGAGCTACTCCCCTGTATAATAATGAATGTCGGGTAACTTACTTGATCCAAACATTATTATATTAATTCATGCCTTTTGAGTCAAGGGAAAACACTGTGACCGAAGGATTTTCTTAGCCGGGAACGAATATAATGAAATCAGTCCTGATTAAATATATTCGTGGAGGTAGGTACAATGGCGCTAAAAATTGGTGTTTTAATGGGTGGCCGCTCATCAGAACGGGAGGTTTCCTTGAGAACGGGCGCAGCCATTAATGATGCTCTTAAAACCAAGGGTTATGATACTATAAAAATAGATGTAGGTTTCGATATTGCTGAAAAAATAAAGGCTGCAGGTGTAAATCTGGCTTTTCTGGCCCTGCATGGCAGGTACGGGGAAGATGGCGCTGTTCAGGGTATGCTTGAAATGCTGGATATTCCCTACACAGGTTCGGGGGTGCTGGCTAGCGCGTTGGCCATGGATAAGATAGCCAGTAAAAAGATGCTACTTTTTGCGGGTTTGCCCACACCTCGTTTTTTAGCAATAAGTAAGTCTACAGCCACGGCAGTAGGCTTAAAAAACATCTGTGAACAGGTGCTGGGGGAAATGGATTTGCCTCTTGTGGTGAAGGCACCAACCCAAGGATCGACAATCGGCATCTCATTTGTCAGACAAAGGAGCGAACTGGCTGAGGCATTTACCCTGGCTTTTAAATATGATCCTGTTGCCATGGTGGAGCAATTTATTGAGGGAATCGAGCTTACTGCTTCAGTGCTGGGCAACGAGAAGCCTATTGCCTTGCCACTGATAGAGATAGTGTCTGCTACGGGTGTTTATGACTATAATGCTAAATACACCGTGGGCATGAGTGAACATATTATCCCACCACGAATTTCCACAGAAAGTCAGGAACAGATAAAGGGTCTTGCTACTAGTACCTATAAAGCAATCGGCTGCCGGGGACTGGCCCGGATCGACTTTATTTTGGGAAATGATGGTTTGCCATATATCCTGGAGATAAACACCATGCCCGGCATGACAGAGACCAGTCTTTTTCCTGATGCAGCCAGGGCTGCCGGGATTGAGTTTCCTGATCTCATCGATCGGCTGGTTAAAATGGCCCGGGAAAAATAACTGTGAAATTGTGGGGTATAAATTGTGGAGTATAATGTGTGCAACAACAAATTGGAACTGGCAGCATTAATAGATCATACCTTACTCAGATCTGATGCAGTAACTGGTGATATTATAAGGCTGTGTGCTGAGGCTAAAATGTATGGTTTTGCTACCGTGTGTGTGAATCCTTGTTATGTTTCCAGAGCAGCTAACGAACTAGCTGGTTCACTTGTAAAGGTCTGCACTGTTGTTGGGTTTCCCCTGGGGGCTTCCACGTCATCAATTAAGGCCTTTGAAGCTGCTGAGGCTGTTAAAAACGGCGCCGCTGAACTTGATGTGGTTATTAATGTGGGTTTTTTAAAAGAAGGCCTATTAAAACAGGTGCTAAGGGATCTAATGGATGTTGTGGCTAGTGCCAGGGGTGAAAACAAGGACACATTAATAAAGGTGATATTAGAAACATGTCTTTTAACCAACAGCGAAAAAATAGAGGCTTGCCGGCTGGCGATTAGGGCCGGCACAAATTTTGTAAAAACTTCAACAGGCTGGGGAGGGGGTGGTGCTACCGTAGCCGATGTAGCCCTATTAAAGAGGGCTGCCGATAACAAGATTGGTGTAAAAGCATCGGGTGGTATCAGAGACCTGGCTACCATTAGAAACATGCTGGCGGCAGGAGCGGATAGAATCGGCACCAGTAGTGGGCCGGCCATAATAAATGAATTATGAAGGGACAACCAGAGGGAAAAACCGGCTTGATGAGCCGGTTTTTTTTTATTCTTTTTATGGTTTGGCTGGGATAATTGGTTGGTGATCAGGCTGCTTTTATACTGTTTGATACCCTTGTAATTTTTTATTTGAGCAGGAATTGCAAGGACCAGCAGCGAAATGTCCTAGTAATGTCCTGGTATGGCTTAGGGACCTACATATGGGTTACAAAAAACAGCAGGGGTGATGGGTTTGAAAATGCGCTGTATGTTGTGTGGGAGGCCTATTGATGATGAAATACTAGCAAGTGCCGATCCTGCCGATCCTTTTGAAGATGAGGACGAAGATGATGATATTCCCAAAAAGAAACCAATGTCGGTATGTTTAAGATGTCAGGCTAAATTGAAGCATGAGGCAGATAACCAGCAAAAGATACCCAAGCCGATGTAACAAGACCATTATAATCAGGAGGTAGAGTATTTGCAGATTAGACTTAGTAGAATAATTAATTATATTATACTTGCGATTGTGCTCATTATAGTCTTGCTTGGTCTTTATGGGGCCAGACTATATACTGATTGGCTCTGGTTTCAGTCTTTAAATTACCAACAGGTTTTTACGACTATTCTTCTATCCAAAGCAGGTCTCAGGTTTGCAGTTGGCTTTGCTATTTTTGTATTCCTTTTTATCAACCTATATTTAACCCGTGGGTCACTTTTGAGAGCTACTCAAAAAGCCAAGGTCATTCAGGAAGAGGATCTAATTACCATCCAAAGCGCTTCACTTAACCAATTAGTGACACCACGGTTTCTGTTGGCACTGTTTATTTTAATCAGTTTGGTAATGGCTATCTTTTTTAATATTTCAGTGGCCAAAGACTGGATAGTGTTGCAAAAATTCCTGCACCCTAGTGCTTATGGCATCCTTGACCCGGTTTTTCAGAAGGATGTAGGATTTTATGTGTTTAAGTTGCCTTTTTATATTTTTCTCTACAGTGTGGCCAGCATGGCTGTTTTGGTCACGGCATTTTGGGTGCTGGTTGCATACCTGTCAGCCAATTTTTTACAAGGAGATCCGGGCCGGTTACTGCATGATATATCTGCACGCTATCATCTTTCCTTTCTGGCCGCAGTTTTCTTTATTGTTAAGGCTATCGGGTACCGGCTGGAACAATATGCATTGCTTTTTTCCCATCATGGTGCTGTATGGGGGCCGGGTTACACAACTACCCATGCTACCCTGATGGCCTATAAGGTCCTGGTTGTCATTGCCCTTTTGTGTGCTCTGGCCATATTAATTAACTTATTTCTTCGTAAATTCAGGCTGGTTGTATACACCATTGGTTTTCTATTGGTGGCGTCTATAGCGCTGGGCGGGCTTTACCCGGCTTTTATCCAAAAGTTTGTGGTGACACCTAATGAAGCGGCTATAGAGAAGCCGTATCTGGAGAGAAATATCAAATTTACCCGGATGGCCTACAATTTGGATAAGATTGTGAAAGAAAATTTCCCTGCCGGCAAAACCCTTACGGCAGATGACATTCGGGCTAACCAGGATACGATTGGCAATATTCGGCTCTGGGATTGGGAACCACTGAAACAGACCTATGGCCAGCTACAAGAGATCAGGCTCTATTATGAATTCTCTGATATTGATATTGATCGCTATACAATAAATGGCCATTATCGCCAGGTCATGCTGGCCCCCAGAGAGCTAAACCAGGATCATTTGACTCCTCAGGCCAAAACATGGGTTAACGAGAGACTGTTCTTTACTCATGGTTATGGGATTGCTATGAGTCCGGTCAATGAGTTGACCACAGAGGGGTTGCCCAGGTTTTTCTTGAAGGACATCCCTCCCGTGGGTGATACTAATCTGAAAGTAGAACGACCGGAAATATATTTTGGTGAAAAAACAGACCAGGATATTTTGGTGAACACAAAATCACAGGAATTTAACTATCCCGAGGGGGATGTTAATGTCCTTTCCACATATGAAGGAAATGCCGGTGTTAAGCTAAATAACTTCTGGAACAGGGCCATATTTGCGTTGGCCCTGGGGGATTACAAGATCCTACTTTCTAGTGAAATTGATAATAACAGCAGGGTTTTATATTATCGCAATATCAAGGAAAGAGTGCCTAAAATAGCGCCCTTTCTCAAATATGATGGTGATCCCTATATGATCCTCAGTGAGGGCAAGCTGTATTGGATGTGGGATGCTTACACAACAACAAGCAAATTTCCCTATTCGGAGCCTTTCGATGGGGTAAATAATTATATCCGAAATTCTGCCAAAATTGTGGTTGATGCCTATACTGGACAGGTTGATTTCTACATCAGTGATCAGGATGACCCACTTATTCAGACCTATAGCATGGTCTTTCCCGGTATGTTTAAATCTTTGTCAGAAATGCCGGAGGATTTACAAAAGCATATTCGTTACCCGGTAGATTATTTCCAGGTGCAGGCGGAAATATATGCCGTCTATCATATGGAGGATCCCCTGGTGTTTTACAATCGGGAGGATAAGTGGAACATAGCCAATGAGACCCTGGGTAGTGAAGAAAAACAGATTGAACCATACTATACGATCATTAAAATGCCCGGAGAGAGTGAGCCGGAATTTGTTTTAATCCTGCCCTTCACCCCGCAGAAGAAGAAAAACATGATTGCCTGGATGGCAGCCAGATCTGATGGGGATAATTATGGTACGCTTTTATCGTACAATTTCCCCAAGCAAGAGCTTGTCTATGGGCCGACACAGATTGAGGCCAGACTCAACCAGGACACCCTTATTTCACAGCAATTGTCACTCTGGAACCAGAGGGGATCCAGCGTGATTAGGGGAAACCTGTTGGTAATACCAATCAAGGATGCCCTCATTTATGTTGCGCCTATCTATCTGCAGGCTGAGCAAAGCAAAATGCCGGAACTGCGCCGGGTAATACTGGCACACGGGGATAAGATTGTTATGGAACCAACGCTGGAAATCGCCCTGGAGAAAATTTTCGGTGCAGGTGTGGGGATACCTGTTTCGCAAGACCACCAGACCTTGGCTGATCCGACGGCCCCTGCTGCAAGTATTGCCGAACTGGCACAAAAAGCTAATCGCCTTTATGAAGAAGCGCAAGACAGACTCAAAAATGGTGATTGGGCAGGTTATGGGGAAATCCAGGGTAAACTAAAACAAACCTTGTCAGAACTGTTGGCCGGGGCAGGCATTCCTGAAGTCTAAAAATACCGGTGCCTGTCGGCGTACTAAGTCACTAAAAACCTGTCATTAATTACAAAATAACCGCCGGCCCTGTGTCAGCTATATTTTGTAGCAGTAGTGGTGCCTATTATTTTTAGCAAATGGGAGGTTATATTTGTATGATCTCGGGAAGTAAGGTCAGACGTATTGGTGTACTTACCGGCGGTGGAGATTGTCCAGGCCTAAATGCTGTGATCCGGGCCGTTGTTAAGACTGCAATTAACAGCCACAGGTTGTCTGTTGTTGGTTTTGAAAATGGCTTTGGTGGTTTGATCCAAAACCGGGCGAGAGAGTTAACTGTGAATGATGTAGTTGGTATTTTACCCCGCGGTGGAACCATATTGGGTACTACCAATAGGGACAACCCCTTTAAATATCAAATGGTAATCAAGGGGGAACAGGTATTTAGAGATGTTTCCGACCGGGTTGTAGAAAATATCAACATACATGGCATAGATGCCCTAATTATCATCGGCGGTGATGGCAGTCTGAGCATCGGCAAGGAATTATATGAAGAAAAGGGGCTGCCCGTTGTTGGTGTGCCCAAAACCATAGATAACGACCTTTCAGCTACTGATCAGACTTTTGGCTTTGATACAGCCTTAAACACTGCCACTGAAGCAATAGATAAACTGCACACTACTGCCGAGTCCCACCACCGGGTAATGGTACTTGAGGTGATGGGACGTTACGCCGGGTGGATTGCCCTGCAGTCTGGTATAGCAGGCGGGGCTGATGCTATTTTGATACCCGAAATCCCTTATTCCATTGAAAAGGTATATGAGAAAATTTACAGTAGGCGGGATGTTGGGAAAATGTTTAGCATCGTGGTAGTAGCAGAGGGAGCCAAACCTCTAGGTGGAGAAATGACTGTTCTAAGAAGGGTTGAAGAGAGCTTCGATCCTATTCGCCTGGGCGGCATTGGTAATATAGTGGCCAGGCAAATTGAAGATGAAACAGGAATGGAGTCTAGATCAATTGTGTTGGGCCACTTACAGAGAGGTGGGATGCCCACAGCCTTTGATCGAATTTTGGCCACGCGTTATGGTGCTGGTGCAGTAAACCTGGTCATGGAGGGCAGGTTTGGTGAAATGGTCTGTCTGCGTACCCCTAATATAGAATCAGTACCATTGGCAGAGGCGGTGGGGGAAATCCGGATGGTGCCCATAGATAATGATATGGTCCACGCTGCCAGACACGTGGGCATTTGCCTGGGGAATTAAACTGTGTTGGAGGCTAGATCATCATTTGCCATCCTGTATAGTGATTTTAGCATAAGCACCCTGTATTTAATAAATTAAAAAGGGGTGCTTAAATGTTAGAAATAATCCTTATTGTGGTTATAATGTGTAATACAGGGGCCAGGATCGGTAGCAAACATGAGGTGTTTTCAGTATGAAGAGGTTCTCTTACAAATAGGTTGTACAGATGGCAACTTGCTGCAAGCTAGTTGCTTGTGTTAGAATAAACCACAAAATCATCATGGAGGAATACTGAGTGCGAGTAGGTATATTCACCGACAGTTATTTGCCATATACAAGCGGCGTCGTTCGTTCCATTCAGACCTTTAACGAGGAACTGACCAAATTGGGTCACGATGTCTATATTTTTGCCCCAAACTATAAAAACTGCAGTGAGGACAGCAAAATATTTCGCTTTGCTTCCATTCCATCCCCTACCAACCGCGATTTTACGGTGGCATTACCCTTTTCTCTAAAATTGAGGCCGACTATTAAACAGCTAAATCTTGACCTAATACATGTTCATTCACCATTCCTACTGGGCAGGCTAGGTGCAAGGTATGCACGAAAAATTAATGTGCCACTGGTATTTACCTACCATACCTTATATGAACATTATGTCCACTACATGCCCTTTACAAAATCAGGTTCGAAGGATATTGCGCAAATTGCCCAGTCCTTCTCCAAGGATCTGGCGCAAAAGGTTAGTCGTGATTTTTGTAACCTGTGCGATCTGGTCATAGTGCCCACCGGTGTAGTGGCTGATTACCTGCAAGAAATCGGTGTAAAAACAGTTTTAAAAAAGGTGCCAACAGGCATTAAGACAGCTGAGTATAAAAAAGGGGAGCAGGAATGGCTGCGCAAGGAATACAAAATCTCTCCAGATGACAAGATCCTAATATTTGTTGGCAGATTGGGCCAGGAGAAAAACATCCCCTTTATGTTGGAAAGTTTTAGGGTGGTAAAAAACAGGGTTAACAATGTAGTTTTATTAATTGTTGGGGGCGGTCCGGAAGAAGCAGAGCTTAAAAAAATTGCTGTTGACTTAGATCTTGAGGACAGCATTGTTTTTACAGGCACCTTATCACCCCAGGACGTAATCAATTGCTATGCAGGTTCAAACATATTTGTGTTTTCATCCTTATCCGAAACCCAGGGAATTGTGATTACAGAAGCTAAGGCTGCCGGGCTGCCAGTGGTTGCTATAAGAGCAAACGGAGCTGCAGAGATGGTTGAAGACGGTGTTGATGGTTATCTTACCACCCCAAGCACGGAGGAATTTGCAGAAAGGATTATTAGCCTACTAAACAACGATGAGCATAGGTCCCGGATGGGGAAAAATGCCGAAAGGAATGCTGCCGCTCTCGATTCTGTAAACTGTACCACAATGCTTCTAAATTGTTATCATGGTTTAAAAGAAGCGAAATAAAAACAAAAATTTTAGATTGCATGTCAAACAAA
Source organism: Peptococcaceae bacterium (assembly GCA_012518875.1). Lineage (GTDB taxonomy): Bacteria > Bacillota > Desulfotomaculia > Desulfotomaculales > Pelotomaculaceae > Syntrophopropionicum. The sequence continues at coordinate 1,775 of JAAYRI010000025.1, read as the reverse complement.
AGCCAGCTGAAAAATGCTGGTTTTTGTTTGACATATATTAGGCTAGGTATTAATATAATAGATAGTAAATAGGAATCTTCTTATTTGGAGGCACAATGACGGAAAGTGAAATAATCGAAAAAATAAAAGCAAAAGGATTTAAAATCACCCCGCAACGCAGGGCGATCATTAATGCTTTGCTGACAGCTGACAAACCGCCGGTAGCAAAGGATGTGCACAAAGAAGTAAGGAACAAACATCCCGGTGTTAGTTTGGACACTGTTTATCGTAATTTAAATTTACTGGCTGAAATAGGATGCTTGGTCAAAATTAACCTGAGGAATAGTGAAAAAAGCCGTTTTGAAATTCTCAAGCACCATCACCATTACCATCATCACTTAATATGTCTTGGTTGCGGTGAGGCAGTTTGTCTAGAAAAATGTTTGCTGGATATGCACACAGACGTTTTAAAAAACGAGGGCTACAAAATTGTTGGGCATGCTTTTGAAATATATGGTTACTGCCCATCTTGTTGTAGTGCGGTAGAAAATGGAGATGTGAAAAAGTGAGAATGGGGTGAAATCATGTCTAAAATGAGAAACAGTTTTATAATTAGACTTTTGACTCTTATTTTTTTGCTTTTATTTCTGTCCGCATGTGGTAACCAAACCATGAAAGGTGAAACAGGAAAAACTACTGTTCCAGATAATGTTGTTATAGTTACAACATTTTATCCAATATATATAGAGGCAGCAAATGTTACAAAAAACATACCCGGCATAAAGCTAATCAATTTGGCTCCTCCTACCGCCGGTTGCCTTCATAACTACCAATTGAACCCTGAGGATTTAAAAAAGTTAGACGAGGCGGATATTCTAGTTATAAATGGAGCCGGGATGGAAGACTTTATGGATAAAATAATCAGTCAGTTACCAAAACTGAAAATTATTGATGCCAGCAAAGACATACATTTGATAAAGAATCAGGATGGTACATATAACCCACACGTCTGGGTGAGCATCACTAACGCGATCAAGCAGGTGGAGAATATTGGGGAACAACTGGCTATACTTGATCCTATCCGCGCGGATCGCTACGCTGCCAACACTGAGGCATATACGACAAAACTGGCAAATCTGCGCTTTAGGATGCACCAGGCGATTGATAATGTCGATAGAAGGGATGTTATTGTCTTTCATGATGCATTTCCTTACTTCGCACGGGAATTTAAATTAAATATCATCTCTGTCATAGAATCAGAACCAGGTGCTGAGCCAAGTGCCGCAGAGTTGTCTGAGACGATTAGAATTGCTAAAGAGACAGGCACCAGGGTTATTTTTACTGAGCCTCAATACCAGGCCAGATCCGCAGAAACTGTGGCCCGGGAAACGGGTGCAAAACTATATACATTTGATACAGCAGTTACAGGAAAATTGGAAACAGATGCATATTTAAATATTATGGAAAAAAATATGGATATATTAGGAGATGCACTTTACCAAAATGAATGACAAAGCAATTGCCAGGGCCCAATCGAAAGCCTGTGGCCTTTGCTGCACCAAGCTGGAGTCTTTTGGTGTAACAATAGGCAAGACTGAAATCCTCAGGGATATTAACCTTCATATACATTGCGGTGAGCTAACAGCATTGATTGGGCCTAATGGGGCCGGCAAAACAACACTGCTCAAAGCAATTATGGGTGAGGTTCCCCACACCGGTACCTTACGGTTTCTAGATATTAAAAATTGTCACACCAGAAAACCACTGATAGGTTATGTGCCACAAAAGCTGGAGTT
>JAAYRI010000005.1 GCA_012518875.1 Peptococcaceae bacterium | reverse complement strand
TGAAATTAATTTCAGTTTCGACACATTACGACAAAAACCCCAAAGGTATATTCACCCCTGGAAATGAATACAAAAATATTTCCAAAAAAGGGGGTATTCGTGGGGTGGGCCTGTATAGGATAGGAAAAATGGGCTTGTTTGCTACAACAATAGTATTATGTCTTTTTACCTTGGGTATTTTGGGATTAACGGCTCCTGCATGGGGTAATGAGCAGGTAGCTACTACAGCCATTGATGGGGATGATCAACCGCAAGCCATTAACACTGATGACACCACGTGGGCATGGGAATGCAACCCAGATGATCAATCTGCTAACGAGACCGCTGATAATCCTCAGGTAACAACAGTGGATGTTAATGAGGTAATAACCAATTATATGCCCCAAGAAACATTGATACCTGTTGAACAGGTGCTATTAAACAAAAACAAAATATCATTAACACCCAGAGGGTCGGAAAATCTAACAGTAAGCATATCCCCATTTAATGCAACAAACCAAAATGTAACCTGGTCAAGTGGTGATACCAATATTGCTACCATAACCCAGGGCGGAAAGGTTGAGGCAATAGGGACCGGGGAAACGACTATAACGGTAACTACTGAAGATGGTGGTTTTGAAGCCTTTTGTACAGTGGAGGTATACAATGATTTTACAGTAGATATCCAGGACCTGACGCTGATGTCAATTATCAGAAAAGAAATTAATAAGGAACAGGGGCGCATTTCTAGAAGTGACGCCTTAGGTGTCACCAGTTTGGACCTACGTTATAAGGGTATCAGCAATTTTACGGGGCTAAACCATTTTAGCAACCTGACCCACCTGGATCTGTCTTTCAACCGGGTTCAAGACCTGGGCTTTCTAGCGGATATGAGCAACCTGACTGAACTCAACCTATGGGGCAATCAAATAAAGGATATTAGTGTTTTGGCCGGGCTCAGTAATTTGTCTAGCTTAAGTTTGGGGCAGAACCAGATAAAAAGCATCAGGGCCTTATCCGGCCTAACCAACCTAACCCACCTGGACCTGGCGGGAAACCAAATTAGTAACATTGGATCCCTAGCCGGTTTGACCAGGCTAAAAACCCTCCGTTTGCAATGCAATAGGATACAAGACATAAGCCCACTGGTTACAAACAACAATAATGGGGGTTTTTTAGTTGATCCCGATGAGTGGGAACATCCGGAAATATATTTGGTTTATAACTACCTGGATATTAGTGAGGATTCACAAAATGCTCAGGATATTCAGAGCCTACTCGACAAAGGGGTTTCAGTATTATATTTTCCCCAGGAGGAAGCCCCCCTCGTCTTGGAACCAACAAAGATAGGGACTGTATGCGTGGTCATCGACAATATTGTAGATGCCCGTTCCCAAATGGGTTTGGATAAAGCAGATATTGTTTATGAAACTGCGGTTGCCCCGGGTGTTAGCCGGTTCCTGGCTGTATTTGATTTGAATAAGCCTATCGGGGAAATAGGCCCAGTGCGGTCTGCCAGACGGCAACTGGTGGAATTGGCTGCAGGATACAAAGGCACCTTTGCTCATTGTGGGGGGAGTCATGATTCTCTAGCATTTATCCCGGAGGTGCCAATAATGGATTTTGATGAGATTTATGGTTCAGGAGGGTATTTTTATCGCCAACCAAAATGGGAGCCACCCTATAACCTGTATACAGATGAGGACCACCTACTAAATGGCATCCAGGATCGGGGCGGGGAGGTGATCGCTGCCCAGATGGGCCTACCTGTGGGTGACATGGAAGGGGGCAGCAGTGCTGAGCAGGCTGCAGTTAGGTTTTATGGACAAAAACAGGATACTATTTTCAGCTGGGATGCAGCAACTGCTAAATACACCAGATCTGTTAATGGGCGGAATACCTGCACAGCAGATGGAACAGCAATTAGCGCTGATAATGTGATTGTAATGTTTGCCCCCCATAAGAGATATTTTAGTAATGAAGCCCAGGAATGGGTTGTGTCAGCAGAATTAATTGGTACAGGCACAGCCCTGTTTTACCGTGATGGTAAGGTCTGGGAGGGACTCTGGCAAAAAGCATCTGCTGGTTCACCAGTGACTTTTACGGTAAACAATGACCCGATGCAGTTTAAATCCGGCCACACCTGGATTATGGCCGACGAGGGGCTGTCCATAAATAGCATTGAACCAGCCGGGGGACAGAACAATGTATCTATGCAGAGCAGTATTATTATTGATTTTACATCACCTATTGTCCCCGGAGCCAACTACGATAACATTACGCTAACGGATGACCGGTCAAACGTTGTGGAGATCAATAAAAGCATTGAAGGTAAAAGGCTGACAATTGACCCTGTTGCAGACCTGGCCGTTAAAACCACATATAAAATTAGCATTCCATCAGGAGCACTAGCACTTAAGGATGATGATCATGGTTTTGGCATGGCACAAGGGTTTGTTTCTAGTTTTACCACCCGTGGTGAATATGATTATACCTTAACCCTGGGCAAAGGTTGGAACCTAATATCCTTACCCCGGAAGGCAGAACTAATTCAGATCCAGGAAGAGGATGTTGAAGCATGGCTTTCTTATGCCCTAAAGGGGGGGAAGCTGCTTTGGTTATATGATCAGGACGAAATTAATAATGAGTTGAACAACCCCGCCAGCGCTGTCTATATCAAGGCATTTAGGCCTACTGTACTAGGGTTTAGATGGGAGATGGATAATAAACCGCAAGATATGTTTGCTACCAAAAAACTCTCAGCCGGCTGGAATCTTATCAGTACTGGTACCCACACCAACCTACGGAACATTTTAAGCAGCCTGCGATACGAAGGTGGCAGTGGCCTAACCCAGGTGTTTGCCCCCAATTACTTTAATCAAAACAAACAGGGCGATTACTATACCAATTGGGGTTCACCACTTTTGGATATAACAGATTGGGTTGCAGATAATCTGATGTACCCATTTGACGGCTACTGGGTTTACCTGCGGGGTCCAGACCGGGATTACTCCACAGTTATAGATTTAAATCCCGGGGTTACTGTAAAACCGAAACCACCCACCAGACCTGGACCTATCGGGGGTGGGGGTGAATCTGGTTCTCCTCCTTCAGTAGATAGCTAGTTAGAACATAGATTATCGGCAATGGCAATATGGATAGAAAGGATTTCTCTAAATGAAATTTAGAAATGTTTTATTTTCAGTAATTCTCCTAATCTTTTTTGCATCTCCAGCCTATGGTGATGTAGCGGTTCCCACCTTGCCTGCCTTATGCTATGGTGGGTTAATGATAAACGACGCCCCTGCACCCGCAGGTTTGGAGGTCACGGCAAAGGTTGAGGGGGTATCTAGAGGAAGTATAGTAACCAGTGAAGTGGGCGTATTTGGGGGACCGGGAACAAAATCAAAATTATTGGTAACGGGTGAAAACCTGGAAGGAAAAACAGTAGAGTTTTATATCAGTGGTACCTTTAGTGGTAAAAACTTAAAGGCGGTTAAGGTGGGTGAAACTACCTTTTGGGGTTACGGAGAGGTTAAACAAATTGATCTTGGCGTTACCCTGAAAGACACCCCTGGACCCAGTGGGCCAGGCGGACCCGGCGGTCCCGGCACCGTTAGCCCCTTGCCAACAGAGGAGATAACCCCAGATGAAGACGAACCACCAATAGTACCTGAAGATAAACCAATTGTGCCCCTCACAGATATTGGTGGTAATTGGGCTGAGCAAAATATTGTTGCATTGGTGCAGCTAGGGGTACTAAAAGGATATCCTGATGGCACCTTCAAGCCGGACAATACTATCACCAGGGCGGAATTTGTTACCGCCCTCGTTAAGGCATTCAATCCAGAGTATGATAACACAAAGGTTTATGCGGACACCCAAAACCACTGGGCCCGTGAGGCCATTAGTACCGCAGCAGCGGCAGGAGTTGTTGCCGGTGTTAGTGACAGTCAATTTGCCCCGGATATCCCCATTACCAGGGAGCAGATGGCGGTTATGATTATAAATGCTGCCGGGATTAATGATGCCCCAGGCGGGAAGGCTTTTTCAGATGGTGCCGAGATTTCAGCCTGGGCATCCGAGGCCATCGCTATTGCCGGCAGTAACAATATAATTTCAGGCTACCCGGATAATACCTTCAGGCCACATGGTAATGCTACCAGAGCCGAAGCAGCCACGGTAATTGTCAGGGCACTGGAACAACAGGTATCCCCCACGTCAACCCAATTGGGGGACAAGGTGATATAATAGTAGATGAAAAGGAAAAGGTGTGCTTTTCTACTTCAGAATCGCACACCTTTTCATTCGTTTTCTATTTTTTTTCTTTGGGGGCTGTTGCAGGTGGTTGCGTTCTGCTTGAACCTGAATTGGGCAACTGATTGTAGGACAATTTTGACGTGTGGTCGGTAAAAAACCAGTATGGGCAGGACGTTTTGCGTTTTGCCTGTACCAATTCTAGTTCAAGAACCGGTTTCCACTTGAATAGAACCTTGGCCTGAAATGAAAGACCGGTAGGAACCTCCATTCTTGCGAATGTTGTGTTTCTGCCGGTTTGTGGTGGTGGACCTAAGGGGATTCGAACCCCTGACCTTTCGGATGCGAACCGAACGCTCTCCCAGCTGAGCTATAGGCCCCCGAATGTTTTTTATCGTATCACAACAACGCCGGGTATGCAAGAGGGAGGCGGCATATAATTAGGAAGGAAATACCTTCGTTCATGGGATAATAGTAGTAGGATTTTGTCCGGACAGTGGTGAATCTTACAGGGACAACATCTGAGGAGATGAAGTGTTGCTAATTTTTAACCCGTTCGAACATGTGAACAGAGCGGATATCAAAAAACGGGTCGAAAAACTTAGGAGGAAAAAAAGCCGTTTAACCAATGAGGAGTTTTCCCGACTGCTTATTAAAAAAAAGAGCCGGTGGTGTGCTGCGGCCGGGGTTTTAACAGCTATGCCCGGTACCGTACCGGTGTTGGGTACACTGATTGCGGTGATACTGGGCACCTTGTTGGATATCACTGCTATGGGCTTTTTTATTACGGAAATGATTCTCGAGGTAGCGGTAGCCCACAACCGTGATCTGGACAAAGAAGGCACCAAGCGAGAAGCGATCTGGGTGCTGGTGTCGGCGGTGGGGGCCGGGGTAGCCAGCAAGGGGCTCACCGGTATGACGGCCCGGCGTCTTTCCAGTCAGGCCTTTGGCCGCATGATCGAGCAGGCGCTGCTGGCTCTCGGTATCCGTGCTTCCCAGCGCACTTTCTTGCGTATTATCCCTATTATCGGCATGTTCATCGCCGGTGGGGTGAACATCTATGCCTGCAATAAGGTTGGCGATTATGTGATTAAATACTACGAAGAAAACCCCTATGTAGACAAATGGGATGGGAAAACAATAGATGCCGAGGTTATTCCTCAGGGTGAATAAGACTTCCCTGGGTATGGGGACAATTTAAACCCCGCGGAACATGGCCACGGGGTCTATATTACGTTGTGGTAGTGGTGCTTTTTTGCATTTGTTCCTGCAGCCGGAGTCTTTTACAGGAGACTTCCTCCGCATAATCATTAGAGATCATATATACATTGACCCATAGTTCGTGTTCGTTGGCCTTGCCTTCCAATTCCCTGGATAGGCCCTTGAATTTTTTTATCACCCTATCTTTAAAAGAAGAAAACTCACTCAAAATGTCAATTATGTCCCGTTGGGTATAAGTGGCACCCTCCCGTAGCATTTTTGCCAAAAACCAATCCCCCCTTAAGCAACGTTATATAGGTTAATTATAGCCGAAATGTTAATATCTGTTAAGGGGTGGTAATTGTTCCTTTATTGGAAAGTTCATCGAATTGCCGGGGATACATTGGAAAAACCCGCCGCATGTTATTACCGACGGGTTTTCCCTGATTCCTATCCAGGAGGGACAGTCCCCTGTTAGAGGCTGCTGAATGACATGTTCTGGGGAGTTGATAAAGGTACCCGGCTGCTGCTTTGCAGACTGGAGCTGGGCATGGAACCAACATGACTGGTTACAAAGGGTGCAATATTGCCGCTCATGCTGCTGGTGCCAAACTGCTGGCTGCTCTGTGACGGCATCATACTACTGGTTCCAAGGTGTTGTTGGGGTATCATGCTACTGGCACCGAACTGCTGTTGTGACGGCATCATACTACTGGTGCCGAATTGTTGTTGGGGCATCATACTACTGGTACTGGAAAAGGGGTTAATATTGGCCCACGGTGTGCCAACATTGCTTCCAGGAATCATACTGGATGTGTAAGGCATCGCCGTAAATTTTTGTGCCTGGTTAAAATCATGGGCAAAGCCTTGCCCCTGTTGGGTGGTTCTCAGGTACGAAGGAGTAAACTGGGGCCCAGAGCTTCCAAATTGTTCGGGGTTGTGCATACTAGATATGTTTGTTGTTGTGGTACCGAACTGTCCGGTAGTCGTGGGTCTGTTGAGCATCTGTGAAGTTACCTGCTGGGTTGCGTTGCTGATATTATTTATATCTTGGTTCAGGTGCTGGCACAGTTGTTGAATGGCGTTTAGTTGTTGGCTGGCAACAGTTTCATGTTGATGCAGCCTTTGTAACTGGGCGGCGTTGTTTGCCTCCGCTTGTTGCAGTTGGCTGGCCACCTGGCTGATATTGCTGATTTCATTACGTAAATCAAGAACCTGTCTTTGCAGTTGTTGAAGTTGATCCATAATATTTCCTCCTTGCTTATTTTAGGCTTATACAGCCTTTTGTGAGGTATTATTCTACAAATCCTGGCAGGTTATTAGTGGAAGATAGTGGAATCAAAAATATTTAAAGAAAATTCAGTATTTCTGATCATCATCAGTTGTTTTTTACCAGGTCTAAGGGGGTGAAGCTGGAGCAATGGGGGGTAAAACCGGTCACCGTTGTGGAGGTAGCATATAGTCTCAGGCTGTGGTTCAAAAATGCCCAGGGTGCTTCCCGTGTGATTATTTCCAGGGCTTCATGATACATGCGCTCCCGGAGGGCCGGTTCTGTTTCCCGCTGTGCTTTTGCCAGCAGCAGATCCACCACATAGTTCCGGTAACGGGCCGTATTGAGCCCGTTTTCTATTTGTGTGGATGAGAGCAGGGTATATAGAAAGTTGTCCCCATCGCCGTTGTCACCAATCCAACCGTATAGGAAGGCGTTGCCCTCTTCATTTAAGAGGGCTTCCTTATACTCCTCCCAGTTGTAGGACTTTATTGATGTATGCACGCCGGCAAGGGCCAGCTCCTTTTGGATGGCTGCAGCCAATACATCACCGCCGGCCGGATTATAGGGCCTGGTATTGCTATAAGTGATAATTTCAAATTCCAGGCCCTCGCCATAGCCGGCACCGGCTAGTAATTCCCTGGCTCCCTCGGGGTCGTAGGGCAGGGGATGCAAATTGGCATTATAACCCAGCACCCCGGGCGGCAGCGGTCCGTTGGCCTCTATAGCCCCACCCTTGTATAATTCAGTGATATGCTTCTTGTCAATGAGCATACTGATTGCCCGGCGCACAGCAGGATTATCAAAAGGCTTTTTGTCTGTAAAAAAGCCCAAATAGCTGAGATCCTGGCCGGGAACCTCCATCACCGGGTAGCCCTTTTGTTCCAGATAGCGAGCGTCCCCGGGGGTTAAGTTGTCTACTATATCCACAAAGCCTGCTCCCAGGGCCAGAGCACGCAATCTGTTGTGCTTGATCACACTAAATACCAGGGTGGGGCAGGCGGGCAGCTTGTTCCAGTAATCCCTATTTTCCTTAAGGATAATGTTTTTGCCTTTTTTCCAGCTGCTAAAACGATAGGGTCCAGTGCCTACTGGGTTTTCGCCAAATTCCTCTCCCAGGGCAGCAGCGGCAGTAGGGCTGACTATTGGCGCCGCAGCGGGCATAGCAAGGTTATTTAAAAAAGGGGAATAGGGATATTTCAGGATGAACTGCACGGTAAAAAGGTCGGGTGTCCTGATGCTTTCCAGCATACCAAAGGTAAAGGAGGCATAACCACTGTTGGCGGTGCGCTGGGGCGGCAACTGCCGTTCCACGCTGAACCGGACGGCATCGGAGTTAAAGGGAGTGCCGTCATGAAATTTGACCCCTTTTCTTAAGAAGAAGGTCCATTCCCGGCCATCGGCAGACACCCGCCAACCCTCAGCCAGGCAGGGCTCAATGGTATTGGTGCCGGGTTGAAAACGGACCAGTCCTTCAAAGATGTTGGCAATTACCTTATGGGAGTGGTCATCCTCGGCCCAGGCCGGATCCAACGTCACCGCGTCCTGGCTCTGGGCGTAGATCAGTTGGTTTTCTGCTATGCCCACGACCCGCCCGGCCACAGGTAGAAAACCGGTACGGTTGGACAGAAAAAACGGTAGGAGCAGTATGAGGCATATAGTAAACAATTTTATGGTGCGCAAAATAAATCACCCCGAAATAAAGTATTATATTTATAGTTCTGGTAAAACATGTAAACCCCTTTTCTTCTGGATAATTAAATAACTAACGGATAAATAAGGGGGGAGGTTTTGCCGGTAGAAAATTAGAAAGGGGGATGTACCCCAATAATAAAGAATGGGAAACAGCCCCCTTTTGGCAAGGAATGGTGTGATTTTAGTGGACTTCCACGTTTTGGGCGCCATTGCGGCGCATTATGTCTGCAGCGCTATTTATTTTTTCTTCGTCGGTACGGACTGTGGCCAGTACCTTTCCTTCTTTTACTTGATCCTCAAAGAATTGGCCCCGTTCTGCAGGAATGCCCCAGTCAACCAGGCCACCTGTGACACCACCCGAAAGGGCGCCCGACACCAGGCCTGCAATGGGACCGGCAGCAATGATTGGCCCAATGCCGGGTATAGCCAGTGCACCAGCGCCCAGCCCTAAGCCGGCCAGACCACCCAGCACACCGCCGGTGGTGACCCCTGAGGTCAGGTTCCCGGCTCCACCGCTTTCTTCTCCTCCACTACCAGTCGTTATTGAGGACAAGAGGTTGCCGCTGCTATCATTGCCTTGGTTCTGATTTTGATTTTGGTTTCCACCAGGGATTATGGAGGACAACAAACTGCTGTCATCGTCGCTTTGATTTCCACTGGATTGACTATCAGACCTATTTTTATCGGCCGCCAAAATGGATACTTCATTCTCAAAACCACTGCCGCGCAGTTCTGATGCGGCTTTTTCCGCTTGATCTTGGGAGTCAAAAAGACCAATTACTGTTTTTAGCAATGTTCAATCCTCCTCGTAGTTATTTGGTTCGTTTTTATGTTGTCCCCGCTGCATATTTCTTATTCCATTTTTTTTAAAGATAAAATAATTGAAAAGATAATAAGTGGCAATTAATTTTTTAGTTTTGGTATAATATTGGGTGTTGATGCAAAAACCAGTTTAAAGGAGGATGAAAATGCTGCAAACGCCAAAAAAATATTTTGTTACCGCCGGTAGCGCCGAAGGGAACAACCAGCTAAATGCCTTTGATAACGCCCTGCTGAAAAGTGGAATTGGCAACTTGAACCTTTTGCGGGTGACCAGCATTTTACCCCCCGGTGTGGTATACTCGCCGGGCTTGGAAATACCGGCTGGTTCACTGGTGCCTACTGCCTATGGTTATGTGATCAGTGATGTGCCGGGTGAACAGATTGCTGCTGCTGTTGGTGTCGGTTTATCCCGTGATAGCTTTGGTGTGATCATGGAATACGAGGGCAAATGCAGCAGTAAAGACGCCGAAAAAGCAATAGAAAAGATGCTCAAGGAGGCTTTTGCAGCCAGGGGTATGGAATTGGCAGACACTAAAATTGTGGCCACAGAGCACCGCGTGGAGAAAATTGCCTGTGCCCTGGCTGCCGTTCCTCTTTGGTATTAAAATAATTAGGGATGTGGGGGTTGTAAATTGGATCCAAAAACTAGTTCATGGTTTGCTGAGCAGCATAAAAAGGCCCTGGATTTGTGGTTTACTGAGCAGCAGACAAAGAATATGAAAATTTCACTGCGGGTCAAACAGATTCTGCACCGGGAGATGACCCCGTTTCAGAGCCTGGCTGTGCTGGACACAGAGCAGTTTGGCCCCATGCTTACCCTGGATAACATTATCCAGACCACTGTCCGGGATGAGTTTGTTTATCACGAAATGATCACCCATGTGCCTCTCAATACCCATGCAGCGCCAAAAAAGGTTTTGGTTATCGGCGGCGGTGATGGGGGGGCAGTACGGGAGATCATCAAGCACCAGTCCATAGAAAAAGCCGTTCACTGTGAAATAGACGGGGCGGTGATTGAGGCTTCACGCCGCTTCCTGCCAGAAATCAGTTGTGCTCTAGATGACCCTCGGGTGGAGATTGTTGTGGCCGACGGGATCAAACATGTACAGGAAAACAAGGACACCTACGATGTGATTATGGTAGATTCGCCCGATCCCATTGGTCCGGCTGTGGGACTGTTTAGTGCTGAATTTTACAAAGACATTTTTGCTTCCTTAAAAGAAGACGGCATTTTTGTGGCTCAAACGGAGTCACCCTTTTTTAACCGGGAGCTGATTCCCGACTTGGTGCAGAGTATCGGGGGGATATTTCCTGTGACCCGTCTCTACCTGGCTGTGGTGCCCACCTACCCGGGGGGCCTATGGTCCTTCACCATGGGTTCCAAAAAATATGACCCGCTCCAGGTGGACATTGCCGGCATACCGCCCCTGGATACCAGGTATTATAGTCCGGAAATACACCGGACATGCTTTGTTTTGCCCCCCTTTGTGAAGGAATTGCTGGGATCGCCAAAATAGCAGGACTGCACGGCAGCCAAAATATGTTCATGCCGCCAAGGGGAGGGGTAGGGTAGGAGTCTCTTGCGGGATGCAAGCAGTGTTTTTTAAGGAGTGGCGCAAATGATCGAATACATGGAAAATTGCGATGGGTTTATCGGCAGCACCACAAATTATGAACAAAGCACTATCGTGATTGCCGGGGCACCGATGGACCTGACAGTCAGCTACCGGCCGGGGACGCGGCGGGGGCCCCAGTCTATCCGCCAGGCCTCCCACGGGCTGGAGGAATATAGCGTTGATCTGGACCGGGATCTAGCTAGCTATAACTACTATGATGCCGGGGATGTGTTGCTGCCTTTTGGTGCAGTCCAAGAAAACCTGTGCCGTATTAGTGCCGTAACGGCCGAAATCCTGGAAGGGGACAAGACGCCTTTTGTCCTCGGTGGC
>JAAYRI010000177.1 GCA_012518875.1 Peptococcaceae bacterium | reverse complement strand
TCAATATAAATCATTTTCACCCTGTTTAAATAGGTTTCACGGAGGAGTTTTAATACATCTAAATTATCGCCCTCTATGTAAAGGTTTTCAGTATTATCAAAGTCCACACTTTCTGCACGGCATGGGCGCAAGGCTGCCGCAATAGGTGTATTGGCCAAAAGCACCGACCTACTCTTGTCCGGCCAGGTGAACTGATAACGTTCCTCTCTCCCGGATACAACATGGGTATTTATTTCCTGAGCCAGAACGTCTGCATCAATGGCCCGGATAACTGCACCATTTTCATCAATTGTTTCCGTCACCGCGTTGGGGAAAAGTTTGGCCAGGGCGGCAAAGTTCTCGTCCGCCAGGGATGGTGTGCGCATAGGTAGTTTTTTAGCTTTATTCATGGGGATTGTCCTCCAGCTCTTTTTTTAGTCGCTTCACTTTTTCGGCAAGTTCCCACTTCCGGCGGGGCTGCCTTTCACTCATTGCCTTTTTCTCAAAAGCGGTTATTTGCCTTTGCAGCTTCTCACGGCGGTCTTTCTCCGCTATGGCATCATCAAGGTCTTTGCTGCAGGACAAGTCAATACCGCCGACCTCAGCGATAATGTTCTTCCACATCACACCGAGGTCAAGCCCGCTTAAGGCAAGTTTCCATTCGCCAACGGGCTTACCTACTGATATCAGCACCTTTTCGCTGCGGTATACGGCAAGCCGTGCAAAATCCTTATATTGAAGAACGAACAGCATCTTTTGCTCAATCAGCTTGGACAAAAGCGCAATGTTTTTCTTATGGCATTCGGCGGTTTTTAAGGTCACAAGGATAATGTATATTGAGGCAACATCCGTGCTTGCAGTAATGTTCACCGTCTGGGGTGATATTTCCTCAGCAATGGTCAAGCGGCTAATCTGTTCATCAAATAGTTTTCGATCATCCGTGTTGGGCTTAAATCTATCGAATATCGCCTTTTTAGGCAGGGGTTTATTTATTTCCGTTGATTTCGGCAATCCCAGCAATATACCACCTCATTTTATGGTTACGAAACAAACTAGTTCAAAATCATCAAGACCATCAATGGTTTGGGAAGCAAGGGATATTTGTTTCCCAGCCAGGAAACTATTAATAGAATTTTCTTCGTTTAAATCTACAACTGACTTTACGGCAAAATAAAGCAAGTCGGAATAGTGACCCATATTCCTACCGTCTTTGGTCTCAGTGTTGAACTGCCTGCAGAGTGCCCGATCCGGCTTAGTTTTGCCTTTGCATAACTGGCGTAAGGAATCGTGAAGTTTTTTTGGCTGTAGGTGGTCTAGATGTATGACCGAACCGTCTTGGACATAGATCATGTAGAATGGGTGCAGTTGGTTCTGGTTTTTGGCATTGATGCTGGCATTGAGATTTTTTAATATGAAAATCGTACCACGAGGGGTGTCATCATTGCCTTTTACTACCGCATGAAGCCCGAGGGGGACTTGATCCAGGTTATCGTTACTTTTAACATGTTCAAGAAGGTCCAGCCTGAATTCATTTAATCCCAAATCCATAATAGAAACGCCCGCTTGCATATCCTCGATGTCAACTACCTGGTTTTGCAACCTTTCGAGCTGGGCCTTACGGTATTCCAGGTCGCCCTGCTCTTCAGGGTCAATCGGATTGTCATCGCCCGTTGCGGTCATCACAGATGCCTTCATCCGCGTTTCTACCCGCCCTTTAAGTGCCAGGTATTTGTCTAGATCTATGTTCGGCCAAAAGTTAGCAAGCTGGATTTTTTCATTCCTGCTGCCAATACGGTCAACACGTCCAAACCGCTGGATAATGCGGACTGGATTCAAGTGAATATCATAATTTATGCAATAATCACAATCCTGCAGGTTCTGCCCTTGAGGATGTCAATAATTTGCATATGTTGACCCCTCTATTTATGCTGGACCGGCAAAGGAGTGGTGTTGTTATGCAGGAGATGGGGAGGTTCCCCCCGATGGCCGGCTTTTGCAGGGTTACCTTGCCCCACCTCAAATTGAGTAAAGAATTCTATTATCGATACTGATTCTAGAGGAAACCCTTGATATCCTGCCAAAAACTATATTTATTGGCTATTTGCGCAGATATTGGGACAGCCTGAGCCTTTGAATTGACCCGGGCTGTTTTGCTCTTTTGTCTATAGAAAATAATGGGGGGAAGTAAACAAAAAACCCCGAGGTTTCCCCTCGGGGGAAATTGAGCAATCGCCCTAGCGACAACCCCTTCCACATTATGGCATGTCATGAACCTATATGGCTGAAGATACCAACCACCGCTCCAATTCTTGATAAGCATTATCAATTTCACTTGCCGTAAAATGCGGCTTAATCTCTTTCACACGGCAAAGCAAATCTTTTTTTTCTAAAGGTTCTTCCTGATAAACATATATAATTGTGGATCGCAATTCCAGTTCTCTAGCATTCATACCACCAAATTCCTTGATCACATCTCCTATTTGGGATGCATATTGGGCTAGAAAACCTTTTCCCCGTTCCCTGAAATGCATAGTTTTATCGGCTTTTTTGATTTCATACCCTGATCCCCGGCCCCACTCTACCCTCACTCCGTCCATGGATGCAAAGAAACTTAAATCATCGGCCAGCTCCTCGCTATACGGACCATAGTTATATAGTATGTAACCATAGCCACAGGGAACACGAAATATTGCCTGCAGAATATAGACGAGCTTTTGCAAAACAGTTTTCCCAAACTGGGGTGAAACACCCTCTAGCTTTAGGGCTAGCTCTGCCATCAAACTATATTGATCCCATTTTTCTGTGAATTGGCCCGGCAAGATTAACACCCCTTCTTTTTTAACAATAGTTCAGCTTCCTCTCGATCTTCTAGCGACACATATATACGTCGTTGTCTTATTGGCAGCAACCCCCCTACCACACTAGAAATAAAGGGTAGGGGCACTGTTTCTTTTTGCCCGGAGGTGGCGTCGCGTTCAATCATAATATCCGATTCCCCTCCGCTATACCAGGATTTATTTGGTTCATCCACAAAAGGCTTAAACTTCGACAACATGTCCAAAACCTCGTTTGATCGATCAAGTTCTGCCTCTGTTGGCACCTCAGAGGTATTAAAAACGCATCTGTGATGCTTTCTTTCTTTTAACGCATGGGCATCGTGGCCACCCTTTCCTTGGTTTAAAAACCCAAGAACCTTCCAATCGTCCCATGAAATATAGTCGTCTATGTTTTCCTGTGAGGTTGGTGGTAAAAAGGTTTCTCTTTTGGCCACATCGAGTAATAAGGATTTCATCGCCCCGGCAAAATGGTGATCATATGCCCTTCTGGTGTGGTGGAAGTATACCTGGGTAAACATCATGTATCTGGCAATAATCAGGGCCTCGGCGGCATGTAGGCCGCCATCCTCCACAGCAATCATAGGTGCCCCCGTTTCTGGGTGTTCTGCAATGGTCAAGGTAACAAGTAGTCTTTTAAGATCATAGTTTCCGTAATTTGTCCCAATATGGTAAGCATCCCTTAGCAGGTAGTCAGCCCTGTCTGCATCAAATTGCCCAGCTACAAGGCTGCGCCAGAATAATCTTCGACCCAACCCGGCACCCCTTACCAGGAAGTCACTAATCTGTTTTGCTGTTATGTGGTAATTCTGATTATAAGGATGTTCATCAATGACCTTATTGAATTTATGCTCCACAATTATTGCTGAATAATTCTCGTGTTTATAAGGCTTATTAGTGTCTGGATTCCTACCCATCAAACCTTCACCTGCATGGGAAAAAGGGGCATGACCAACATCGTGTAGTAAGGCGGCCAATCTTACGAATTTTTTATCGATTTCGAGTCCGCTACCATTATAACCCAACCTGCTTTCTAAATAGCCCCTTTTCTTGCTTACAATCTTCTCATACATCAAGGTCGCTAGATGCATTACACCTAGCGAGTGTTCAAACCTGGTATGTACTGCTCCAGGATATACCATATCAGTCCAAGCTAGCTGCTTAATACGGCGCAAACGTTGAAAGACTGGATGGTTAATAATATCTCTTTCCCAGCTGTCCAGTTCAATAAACCCATAAATGGGGTCACGTATTTCGTATTTTTTATTCACCCCAAAAGCCCCTCTAAGAATAAATGGCATTTAAGCCCCATTTAGGCAAGCAAAACCATTAACGCTTCTTTGAAACTTCTATAAAAGGTAGAATAAACCTGCAAAAATTCGAAACAAAATCGTGACATAGCAAATCGTGGGAACCAGCCCAGCCTAAAATATTTGCCCCTACCAAGTGTCCCAAGAGTAGGACCCAAAAAAAAGAAACCAATAGGCATATAATCTTCCCCCATCATCCTAGGGAACAAAAAGCCCCGGGGTTTACCCCGGGGGACCTGCTTGTTGTTTCTTCTAAAAAGCAAGCTACTTCTTCATTAATTTAGACAGCTTGCCCAGTTCCTTGTTTGCGGCCATCCGATATTCCACTATTCTTTCTGAGGCGGTTTTATAGGCGGAATACCGTTCACGTTTTCCTATTGTTACGATAGTACTGTCGCACACTGTGATCGATACCCTCTAGATCCTCTACTGCATCTTTGTGCCATTTAATCGTCCATTTTTTCATAATTATCGGGTACCTCCGCTAATGACTCTTTCGACAGCCCGTATTTTTTCAACACCTCGTCCATCTCAATTAACGGTGTCCCCGCTTTTGTATTTTCCACAAGTCGTCTTATTGATTTTACCGCTAAATACAAGTCTTCAATCTTTTGCTCTTCCAATTTGAGAAACAAAAAAAGCCGGGGTTTCTATACCCCAGGCTTTACTGGCAGTTTTGGAGGCGACACCCGGATTTGAACCGGGGAATGGAGGATTTGCAGTCCTCTGCCTTACCACTTGGCTATGTCGCCGGATAAATTGGAGCGGAAGACGGGATTCGAACCCGCGACCCTCGCCTTGGCAAGGCGATGCTCTACCACTGAGCTACTTCCGCATAGTTTCATTGTACTGATATTATATTCCTTTGTCAAGAACTGTGCACCCTGCCGGATTTAGGCGCCCGAGAACCCTGACGAAATATAGATTAGCACATCGGGGAGCCGCCTGTCAACTACCATTTTTATTGAATGGAAAAAACCACAGCGCCATAGATGCCGGCCAGCAGGGTGGCAATCCATCCCGCCCGGGGTTTTTTGTTTTTTACGGCATAAATCAGTCCCACTACTGAAGCAATAATCAGCACAACTGACACCACAAAACGCCAGTCCATAAAAGCACCCCATTTAAGCTCTCAAATAGATTTATTTGCCTATATATATTCTGCATAAGTTAGCCTATCCCTTTTAGAAGCTAGCTTTGCCTCTTGGTTTTTTTGATCCCATCCAGCACTAGCAGACAGATCAACAACCACACCCCGCCGGCGGCAAACCCGGCAGTGACGTCACTGGGAAAGTGTACACCCAAATATATGCGGCTGGCACCGATAGCAGCAATCAAAATAAAGGTCAGCACCGGCACATACCAGCCGGGTTGTTCCCGCTGCCGCAGACCCAACCAGGCCAGATAGCCAAGCATACCATAAAAAATAGTGGCCATCATCATGTGCCCGCTGGGAAAACTGTAGCCGCTAGCGGCAACCAGGTGTTCTACTTCGGGCCGTGGGCGCTGAAAAACATGTTTGAGCGCTGTGTTTAGCAAATAACCCCCGGCCAGGCCAACAGCCAGCATCAGCGCTTCCCGCACCCGTTTTCGATAGTACCAGAAGTAACCGGCAACAATGATAAACAAACCAATCTCAAAAATAGCAGATCCAATGTTTGTAATCAAAATAGCCAGGGTGTCCCATCCGCCGCCGGTCCGGCTACGGATTAAACCGCCAACCAAGGTGTCAAACCGGTCTAGTTCCTGACTGACCAGGCCATAAGCCAGCCAGGCAAACAAAGCCGCCAGGAGGGAGCCGATGGCCATCCCACCCATCAGGTTTACGCCAAGCCTATTTGCCGTTCTGTATCCCAAAAGACCCTTCTGCTCTATTTCCTTAATGTCTTTTACCTCCAGTATATTGGCCACATCATTAGGGCATAATCTAGTTTAAATCTCCACATTTGGGAGGCTATTTGTTTTGTTTTTTGAACAATATATCGGTTTTGCAGTAGCTACATTGTTTTTTGTGATTACCATATCAGTAATCCTTTTTTTCTATTATTTCCT
>JAAYRI010000024.1 GCA_012518875.1 Peptococcaceae bacterium | reverse complement strand
TCAGTCCTGCCTCTACAGCCAACCGGGCTGTGACATAGGGCGGCAGCACCTGCTCCTGGTATTCCTCTGGTTGGGCAGCAAACAATTCCCAACTGGGCATGCTCACCACACGCACGGCCATGCCTTCCTGTTCCAGCCGACCCGCTGCTTCCAGAACCAGGTGGACTTCTGAACCGCTGGCCAGCAAAATAAGCTGGGGTTCTTCGCCTTTGGTTTCGGCAATAATGTAGGCACCGCGGGCCAGATCTGCTGCAGGGGCCAGCTTTTGCCGATCCAGGGTGGGCAGATTTTGCCTGGTGAGTATCAGGGCTGTCGGCCCCGTCACCCGTTCGATGGCACAACGCCAGGCCACGGCAGTTTCGTTAGCATCTGCCGGGCGGATCACCGTTAGGCCGGGTATGGAGCGCAATGCTGCCAGGTGCTCTACAGGCTGGTGGGTGGGGCCATCCTCGCCTACACCGATGCTGTCATGGGTGAGGACATAGATTGCCCGCAGGCCCATCATGGCCGCCATACGCATGGGCGGGCGCATATAATCGGAAAAAACAAGGAAGGTGGCGCCATAGGGAATCAAACCCCCAGTGAGGGCCATACCGTTGAGAATAGAACCCATTGCATGTTCCCGGACTCCAAAACGCAGGTTTCTGCCGCTGGGACTGTCCGGGCCAAAATCGGCAGCGTCCTTAATTATTGTTTTTGTGGAGGGGGCCAGGTCAGCAGAACCGCCAATCAGGTTGGGCAAACGGGCGGCAATGGCATTCAACACACTGCCCGAAGCCGCTCTGGTGGCCAGACCCTTTTCATCTGGGGCAAACTGGGGGATATCTTTCTCCCATCCTACCGGCAGCTCACCCTTAGTCCACTGCCGGAACTGTTCAGCTAAATCGGGATAGGTTGTGGCGTAGGTATCAAATAGAATTTGCCATTTGTCTTCCTGGGATTTGCCATCTTCCAAAGCCCGGCGGAAATAATTTTGTACCTGTTGATCAATGTGGAAGGGCTCCTGGGGCCAGCCCAGTCTTTCCCTGGTTAGTTTTAGCTCTTCCTCCCCCAGGGGCGCGCCGTGGGCGTCGGCGGAATCCTGTTTGTTGGGACTGCCGTAACCGATGTGGGTACGCACAAGTATTAGTGATGGCTTTTGTTTTTCTGCCTGGGCAGCTTTGATCGCTTTGAGTAGGGATTTGGTATCGTTGCCGTCGTCCACCCGCTGCACGTGCCACTGGTAGGCGGCAAAACGGGCAGCCCGATCCTCGGTAAAGGTGATGTCGGTGGAGCCTTCGATGGAAATGCGATTGTCATCGTAAAGGCAGATCAGCCGGCCCAGCTTGAGATTCCCGGCCAGGGAGGCGGCCTCGTGGGAAACCCCTTCCATTAGATCCCCATCCCCGGCAATCACGTAGGTGTAAAAATCAACAATATCATACAAGGGGCGGTTGAAAAATGAAGCCAGATAGCGTTCGGCCATTGCTATGCCTACAGCGTTGGCCAGTCCTTGCCCCAGTGGCCCGGTGGTCACTTCCACCCCCGGCGTGTGGCCAAATTCGGGGTGGCCAGGAGTTTTGCTGCCCCACTGGCGGAAGTTTTGCAGCTCTTCCAGGGGCAGGGCATAACCGGTCAGGTGGAGTAAGGCGTACAGCAATGAGGAGCCGTGTCCCGCGGAGAGGACAAAACGGTCCCGGTTGGGCCAATCGGGATGGGCCGGATTGTGCTTGAGGAATTTGGTCCAGAGCACAAAGGCCATCGCTGCAGCACCCATGGGCATGCCCGGGTGGCCAGATTTGGCTTTTTCCACCATATCCGCCGCCAGCATGCGCAGGTTATTGATGCATAGGTTTTCAATTTTGTTTTTCTCGTGATCCATATGCCAATCCTCACCTTTTTAAATATATTTAGAGGAAACAATCCCCCTCTTTTAACCTATTTGTATTTGATATTATTTGCTATACACCAATCAATGGCTAGCTGTTTGAGCGCCTCATCCCGGTATTTGTACCAATCCTCTGCTATGCCATGTCGGTGGATGTTATCCTTGAACCTGCGGAAAGCACCCCTGCTTCTGATGGCGTTAAACAAAATATTCTGCAGCTCTTCGTCTGCGACGGACAGGCAAAATCTTTCCATAATGCTGTATTCGTCAATATCATATCGTGACGGCAGGGGGATATAATGGTCTTTTTCAAGTATTTCCCGGGCTGTTAATATACTTTCCTGTTGCCAGTCGGGAAATCCATCAAGGGGCTCATCATTTTCCGCCGCCTGGAATTCTTCATCGGTGATAAGTAGAACCCTCCCCGTTTTCAGATCCAGAAAATTACTTGTCTCCTCCGTTTGGAGTTCCAGGGCTTCGATTATCTCATCCAGGTTGATAATTATTGTCATATGTACAACACCTTCCTCCAGCGGCTATTCCTAATTACCATGCCAACCACAATCCACCAATAATTATATCTGTTACCTTGATGTGGTTCAATGCGTTTTAATTTTTTGCCGAAGGTGGGACATGGGTGGGACATGGGGACAGGTACCTTGTCCCAGTTTCAGCTCCTGTGGGACGGGGGAACAGGTCCCTTTGTCCCAGGCGCTGGTGGTAGCCCCTTAGGACAGGTGGATGGCCTCAAGGAACTGGGAAACATGTCCCCCGGCCGGGACGCTAGCAGTTACCCTTGAACATTCACTGGAGCGAGAAAATAAGCCCCTAGTCCTGCACACAGATGGTAGTACCCTGGAACATCCCCTGGGGCAAGAAAATGAGTCCCTAGCTTTCGGGGGACGGTAGGCCGTGTGAAAAGTCCAAAATTTAATGGCTTTAGGGCAAAAAATGGGGGCTATATTATGAAAGGCTTGTATAAGTGTTCGAGTGGGAAAAATTATTTCCAAAAACAGTTTTTACACGGCCTGACGGGCTCCCCCACTCGCTGAAACGGATGGGATAATGCACCTATTCCTGCCTGCCCCCTCCTCCTACCCTTTTACTCTTGCTTAAGGCCTGTTTTGTGGTAAAATGTCTACAATATGGAGAAAGTGGGGCCGGTTATGAAACACTCATTTTTACTATCAGCAGGTGTGTGGACGGTGCAGGGAACCTATTATGATCACGACAGGCAGGCCTTCCCCGCCACGGGGCGGATAGAAATTACCCACAAAAAGAAGTTATGGCATTACAAAGGCCGCATCACCCTGGACGGGGTGGGACAGGGGGACAGGTCCCTTGTCCCAGACGCGGATGGTAGCACAGGAGGGGGAAACGCGGCCCCTGACCAGGACGCTGATGGTCGAACACATGGAGGGGAAAACGCGGCCTTCGGCCCAGACGCAGATGGTGGCACCCCGGGACATTCCTCGGAGCAGGGGGATGAGCCCCAAACCCCGGTCTCAGATGATACCTCTGATGTGTTAGCAGCTAAACCGGTGGAAATTAGGAGCAACTATGAAATTGCACCCTTTACTGGCGATGTGACCGCCTGGCAATCAGAGGATGCCAAGCTGGGCACGCTGATCGGCCAGTTTGCTGTGGTGGAGGACACTATAATATCCTTATATAGTGCCACCAGTGGGGAATATTTTGGCAGTGAATCCTGGAAGCAGATTAGCAGATCGGAATACCGGGGCCGGGGTGTTTTGTATGGTGTGGGGGGAAAAATTTACTCCTGGGCGGTCCGCCTGGAGAAGCTTGTTTAGCCTTGAGGCTTTTGGGTTAATCCTTTGGGGTCAGTTTGAAAGTGAAAATGCGGAAGGTTGAAAGTGGCATGTGGAAAGCCCATACCTTCAGTTGCGACCCCGGGATGGGGCCTTGCAAAAGGTCCCCCCACTGTAGGCGCCTGGAGCCAACCATCCCAGGTTACTACCCCATTGAATCGGATCAGGCACTTCCCAACTTAAAAAAAGACAGCCCACAAAATTTCACAGGGTTTGTCCCTTTTTGTCAATAAATCGCCGGGCTGTGGGCGTCGGCCTGCGGAAGCATTTGATGCAGCACCAGATGGACTATGGAACAAAATCTTAAAATAACATTGGCATCAGCTGTTTTCATACGAATTCACAACCCCCCTGCCCACGCACCACCTTCTAAACCCGTAGTTCCTTGTCTCCATATTTCCCCAACAGCCCCGGGCATATGCTCTTGAGTGGTGTGACGGATCGGGCTCTTACAGTTCGGCCGTTACTAAACGGCTTTGCTTTATTCACAAGATTCCTCCCGTTTATCGGTTGATCCAGTTATATTGCTGAACTTGTGCAGCCCCTTTGCCCCAGTCCCATTACGGACCTTCCTCACGCAGGTTTCTGCCGCTGGGACTGTCCGGCATAGCGGTGCCAACCGGCATTCAGTCCTGCCTCTACAGCCAACCGGGCTGTGACATAGGGCGGCAGCACCTGCTCCTGGTATTCCTCTGGTTGGGCAGCAAACAATTCCCAACTGGGCATGCTCACCACACGCACGGCCATGCCTTC
>JAAYRI010000176.1 GCA_012518875.1 Peptococcaceae bacterium | reverse complement strand
AGGCTGGAGGGAGAGCAAATCATGCCTTCGGTATGAAATTTTGTCTTTAATTTTGTCGTCAATCCTAAAGTCACCGGACACCTTATCCGGCCGAAAATATTTTTTGAAATACTCCTGGGGAATACGTTTTAGCTCTTGGGCGCTATATAGCCCTTGGGATATAACCCGGCCAAAGGAATTGCTGAGATCCAAATCCGTGGCCTCAATGCGAACATTACGAAAGGCAAATTGCCCCATAGATTCAGCAAACATTATGGCCAGGGAATAGGGTTCATGACCCATAGCACAGCCGGCATCCCAAACACGAATCCTGCTGCGGCCAGCAACATAGGGAACCACATATTTAACAATTAACTGAAGGGTATGCATGTCCCGAAAAAAATATGTAAAAGCCATATTTTACTACCATTTATCCCCCTGACCCATACCAAAAAGCAACTGCCCGGCATTCAATAGAATTTTAACCTGTCCATTCACCTTTCCCAACCCCTGGTTAAAACGGCCCTCACCTATTTCCCCTCCTGGCGGTGGTTCAATGTCACCTTGAGGAATATCCAACACCTCGGAGACCCGATCCACGATAAGCCCTACCGATTGCTCCTCAACGCATATAACCACCACACAGGTACGGTCATCATAGGAGCGCTCCTCCATGCCGAAGCGCAGGCGTACATCCATCGCCGGGATTACCTTACCCCGTAGGTTGATTACACCTTTGATATAATCCGGCATATCAGGAACCCCGGTAATTTTTTGGATGCCAATTATTTCAGTTACATAGCGTATCTCAATGCCAAACTCCTCTTCGTTCAACACAAAGGTTAGATATTTGTCCGCCTGGGTATCCTCATCATCACCGTCATTCGCCAAAAGATCATCATCCCAATTATCCTTGATGCTCACGGCCTTCACCTCCAAACGCATAACTAGTTGTTTAACTGGGCGGAGTTAAGCAAATTATCTACATCCAAAATTAAACTTACATCTCCGTCACCAAGGATGGCACATCCGGAAAAACCTTTGGCCTGGCCCAGATAAGAGGACAGCCCCTTGATCACAATTTGCTGCTGTCCAACTACCTCATCTACAAACAGGCAACATTTTTTATCGCCGTTTTCCACAACGACCAAAATCCCATCGGTGATGCTCCGGCGATTCATTTGCATGGCAAATATTTCATGCATACGCATTACCGGCAACAAATCCCCACGAATACTTACTACCTCCAGGTTGTTTTGCATACGGGTAATCTGGTCTGCGGTGGGCTGCAGGCACTCCTTAATGGAGTTAATTGGAATTGTATAGCGATTGGGGCCAATCTTTACTACCATGCCCTCGATTATGGCCAAAGTGAGCGGGATACGGATGGCAAATACGGTGCCGGCACCCTGCACACTGCGCACATCTACCTTGCCTCGCAGTTTTTCAATATTCCGTTTCACCACATCCATACCTACCCCCCTGCCGGAGATATTGGAAACCTCCTTGGCGGTGGAAAACCCAGGTTCAAAAATTAGTCGCCATACATCCTCATCTTTTAGGTCGGATTCCGCAGCGCTGACAAAACCTCTTTTTATACCCTGTTGTAAAATCTTTTCCCGATCCAGACCTTTGCCATCGTCCTCTATCGTAATCCACACCTCACCAGCAGAGTGCTTGGCCTCCAGGGTCAGCCGGCCTGATTCCGGTTTTCCTGCCGCTATTCGCTCCTCCGGGCTTTCGATACCATGATCAACGGCATTGCGAATTAAATGAACAAGGGGGTCGGAAATCTGTTCAATAATGGTCTTGTCTACCTCTGTCTCTTCACCCAGGATTTCTAAATTAACCTTCCTGTTTGTTTTTTGAGACAGGTCTCGCACCAGGCGCACCATCTTCCTAAATGTGCTGCTCAAGGGTATCATGCGCATGGACATAGCCACCTCTTGGATATCCCTGGTGATCTTGTCCAGATGCAATACCGCCTTTTCAAACCCATCCAACTGCAGCCCCTTCAGGTCCTGATTGTTGGCCACCATGGCCTCTGAAATAACCAGTTCCCCTACTAGATCAAGAAGTTTGTCCAACTTTTCCAGGTCCACCCGAATGACCTGGTTTTTAATGGACCTCTCAACACTACCATTTGTGCTCTGTTTTTTTTCATTCCCGACGCTTTTTTGTTTTTCTGCACCAACCTCTGCGTCTATGTTTTCTTCTAACGGCCAATTTTCCAAATCAACGTCTGGTTGGAAAACATTTAGTTCCTGATCCTGGCCACCCTCAATGCTGTCCCCCACAGCACCCGCTGCTGTGCTGCTTAAATACCTGCATAATTCCTGCTTCCCAGGCAGATCCAGATCAGCATTTTGTTCCACCTGAGAAACACCTTGCCGCAAAGTATCTATGGCAATAAGCAAAAAGGAAATAGCTACCGCATCACAAACTAATGTACCTGATCTGATTTGATCAAGCAGGGTTTCCCCATGATGACTGACCTCCTCCAGCGGCCCATAGGACAAAAAGCCGGCATTCCCCTTAAAACTATGTAAGGCCCTGTAAGCCTGGTTGGCCCACTCCAAATTATGGGGTTCTTTTTCTAATTCCAGCAATGCCCGCTCTGCTTCTTCCAGTAGTTCTTTGCTTTCTTCAACAAAATGTCCGATCATTTCCGGAGTTATATCAAGGCTAATTTCCGCCTCCACCTCATCCCCAGGCTGGTTTATTACAGCAATGAATTTCCTAAAGCCTTCGATTACAACCCGGGCATCATCCGCAAAACCGGCTTCATCTTGCTGCTGTTCGATGGAATCAAGGATCGCCCTCACCAGGTCACCGGCACGAATGAGCAGGTCCACATGGCCGGGTTCCAAAACAGCCTGGCCGCTCCGAAAAATATCCAGTAAGGTTTCCGCCTCATGGGCAATTTGGGTTATGGTCTGGAAACCCAAAATTGAAGCCGAACCCTTAAGGGAATGGAACAGGCGGAAAACTGCATTTAATATGTCTTCATCAATACTTCCCGAAGAAATCGCATCCTCTTCCAAGGCTATGATTTGCGGTTCAATATCATCCAAAAGCTCCCTGCTTTCGGTTATGAAACAATTAAGCATTTCCAACCTTTCATCATGGTCAAACATCCTTGAGGCACCTCTTTTACATACCAGAGAACATTTTTTCTTAAATTAATTTATCAATAATAAACCCCAGCATT
>JAAYRI010000023.1 GCA_012518875.1 Peptococcaceae bacterium | reverse complement strand
TGTCTTTTGTAAAGGTTCCTAGAGGAATTGTTTAAAGGGTACTATTATTTTCTGCCTTTTCGGGGGTTTTTGAAGACCCGCCCACACCTAGTACAAGAAAACCTGACCTACTAGCCGGTCTTTGGCTGTCTTCCTGATGTTTTCGTGGTTTCCACGATCCCCTGCTCACGCTCAAGGTGGGAAGACTGGGCCTTTTCTATCTGTCTCGGGCTGCCTCCTAACAAAAATTGGTGGGACAAGGGACCTGTCCCCCCTGTCCCTGAAAATTGGTGGGACAAGGGACCTGTCCCCCCTGTCCCTGATGGCAGGATACCACACTGCCAACCAGAAAAAGGATTACGTCGCATACCGCCGGCAAAAAGGATTGCCGTCACACTCAATGCCACATTGGATGAGCTTTTTATGCACACAACAACTCCCAGGCAGCAGTAGCTACTACCATACCACCGTTATACCAAAAAAACGTGCCAATACAAGAGCATTGTTGCATAATTTAACAACACAACCTCAGACACCAGGGGAAGGTCCAATTTAATCTAAACACAGATCTCAAATTAAATTAGTATCCAAGGTCAGTCCCAGTCCGTTAGTCCATCCACTACCTCCTGCCAAACCTGGCCTTCCCTATACGCCCCTGCCTCAGGGCTGCTCCCTTGACATAATCTGGTGGGGCGAAGAACCCGTTAGACTGTGTGAAAACTATTTTTGGGAATAATTTTTCCCAGTCGAACATCTTTACAAGCCTCTGAATGGAATTAGGTGGGTATATACAGTCAATATCCATACTACAGCCCCCACTTTTTGCCCTAAAGCCATTAAATTTTGGACTTTTCACACGGCCTGCAGTCCCCTGTCCCTAAGGCTGGTGGGGGGCCCTTTGCTAGCCCCCTTTTTGACAAAATATGGTGGGACAAGGTACCTGTCCCCACGTCCCACTAGAGCTGGTGGAAGTCGAGGGTGGCAAAGTAGTCGTCTAGCGTTTCTGCCCGGCGGATTAGCTTTACCTCCCCATTGGGCCGCAGCAGCAGTTCTGCGGAGCGCAGCTTGCCGTTGTAGTTGAATCCCATCGCGTGGCCGTGGGCACCGGCGTCATGAATCACCAGGATGTCCCCCGGCTCGATTTCCGGCAGGTGGCGGTCGATAGCGAATTTGTCGTTGTTTTCGCACAGGGAACCGGTAACATCATATATATAGTCCCGGGGCCGATCCTCTTTTCCCAGCACAGTAATGTGATGATAGGCACCGTAGAGAGCCGGCCGCATCAGGTCGGCCATAGAGGCATCCAGACCAACGAAACTTTTGTAGGTCTCCTTTTTGTGCAGGACCGTGCTCACCAAAAACCCAAAGGGCCCGGTGATCATGCGGCCCAGCTCCATGTTGATGCGCAGGGGCGCCAGGCCCTGTTTGGCAATTTTATCCTCATAGGCCTTTCTAATTTCCCTGGCCACCAGGTTCATATCCACCCGTTTTTCTTCCGGCCGGTAAGGGATGCCGATGCCGCCGCCAAAGTTGACTACTTCTATTCTAATGCCGGTGTTCTGGTAAATTTCCCCCGCCAGGTCAAAGAGCATTATTGCTGTAGCCACGTAGTTGTAGGGATCAAGCTCGTTGGAAACCACCATCGTGTGCAGGCCGAAACGCTTGACCCCCCTGTCCCGGGCCAGGCAATAACCCTCAAAAAGCTGCTTGCGAGTAAAACCATATTTGGCTTCCTGGGGCAAACCGATAATCTCGTTGCCTCCACGTGAGGGACCCGGATTATAACGGAAGGAAATAAATTCGGGCAAGCCGGCGTGTTTTTCCAGGTATTCGATATGGCTCACATCATCCAGGTTGATAATGGCACCCAGTTCCCTGGCTTTGACAAACTCATGGGCCGGGGTGTCGTTGGAGGTGAAGATGATTTCCTTCCCCCCCAGGCCCACCTTTTCGGCCAGCACCAGCTCGGCCAGTGAGCTGCAGTCGGCACCAAACCCTTCTTCCCGGAGGATTTTCATTATAAAAGGATTGGGCGTGGCCTTGACCGCAAAGAATTCCTTGAATCCGGGGGCCCAGGTAAAGGCGTCCAGCAGCCGCCGGGCGTTTTCGCGGATGGCTTTTTCATCATAAATGTGAAAGGGTGTGGGATATTTTTCTATAGTTTTTTCAATTTTCTGCTTGGCAAATGGCAGTGCTTTGGTCATGTGTGCCTCCGTTTCAGTGGGGGGGGTAAATAAAACTGAATTCTAGTAGTGTGACTTACACCAAATTTTAATATAAGCTGACGCCCTTTTCAAGAAACATCGCTGGTGATCACATTTTCACTAATATATTGGCACATACTGGCGATTGGTGACAATAAAATTGCTGGCAGCAAGCACTGAATTTTGATAAAATTGTTCCAGTATTAAAAAAAATGGTGGGGAAATTTATGCGTAACAAAGGTCTAAAAAGGTTCACTGTGGCGATCATCGTGCTGATCCTCATTGCTGTTGGGGGCACGGCCCTGGCGGTGGTATATTCCCCCGATTATGTGGCTCAGATGGCCCTGCGGCACATATTCAAGCCTGATAATCACCTGAAACAGGAACTGGTGCAAGAGGTGGGCCGGGAGAAAGCGGAAGAAATGCTGCAAGAGTTTCGCAGCCTGATTCCGGGTGGGACAACCGCGCCGGGTGACTTTTCGGCAGCATTGCAGGCTGTTCTAGCCCGGGCGCAGTCGCAGGAAAAGGATGTTGCCGGGTATACAAATTATGATGCCTATGGCCCTATTGTGGAAAAATATCGGGCCCGGTTGAGCGGCATTCAAGGGGAATATGAGGGGGAACTGAACAGTCTGATTGGCGCGGCCAGAAATGAATACCGGCAATCTGGCGGCAGTCTGGCTGAAGCTCGCGATTTGTTTGCCAGGTACAGGGCGAAGGGAGAGGCCCTGGAAGCGGACTGTGATCAGCGTTTCAATGCTATTTTGGCGGAAATGGAAGCGGAACTGCGGGCCAACAACCTGCCTACCGGCGCGGTAGCTTATGCGCGCAGT
>JAAYRI010000175.1 GCA_012518875.1 Peptococcaceae bacterium | reverse complement strand
TCACGTCACCTCGTTTGATGGTCTTTTCAACTAACAAACTACAGGAAAGACGTGATTATGGGAAGAGTTTTTTTAAATTCTTCCCATATTTTTTTCATTTTGCCTACGATAATTTTACTCTAAGAAATGACACAAAAGGATGGCTCGGATTGTCCGATTGTCCCCCTGTGTCACATATTCAGCCTACCTCAGCCTACCTCAGCCTACCCGGCGGTGGGCTATCGCGGCCACATCAGGCTGGCTTCCCTAATCAGCGCTTCCATCAGCTGACCTATTTTATCCATAGTCAAAGCCACCTGTTGACGATACCTGATAATTTGCTCCGAATCAAAAAATTCCGTCACCTTTTGTAGAGGCAGAGTGAAACTGATTTTCTCTCCCAAAAATTCCACCTGGTAGGCACTGTACCCACAGTCCTCCCACTTGAAGACGCATAAAGGCGTTTCCGGGCAGACCTCGTTGTTAAAGACGCTAACAGAGTGGGACACCCCCCAGGCCACCAAAAGGGCCCATAATAGAACAGAAAATTTATACCTTGTCCACTTCATAGGCAGATCCCCAATTTTTATTAATATTATGACCGGAATCAAGGGGTCAAAACCTATTTGACAAGGATAATAGGGATTATTACCGTCACTGACGACTTCAAATGCTACTGTCTACCCCAGCCGCAATCCGTTCCGCGTTGATGGCTTCAGCTACCACGCCAGCCAGCAGTTGCACAGAACGAATTGCTTCCTCACAAGAGTTTTCTGTGGTGCCCACCTCCAGCAGCACGGCATGGGGGTGCAGGTGCTGGTTGTAGGCTCTATGCAGGCCCTCCTTGACCCGCACACCCTGGGATAACCCGGGAAATTTTTCATTAATCCCTTTAGAGAGCTCCTGGGCAAAGGCGTAGTTTTGGCGCCAGCCGGGCCAGGAGCTACAGCTGTCGGAACCGACAATGAACAGCAGGGTGGCATACACCTGGCCATCAATATTGATGATACTTTGCTCCCGGGCCTTATCTGAATCCCGATGAATATCAAAAATGGCCCTGGTGTGGGGATGAGCGTCCAGCAACTCCCGGGCTGTTTTTTTCGATTCACTATAGGATAGATTATAGACCTGATCGTGGATCTGGTCTGACCTGGTGGTTTTAATCCCCTGATCCTCCTCCAGGGCCGCCTGGAATGCGGCGGCCACAGCAACCACCCCACCCTGCCTGCCGTCCAGCCGGTCCACACCATCTGTGAGCCGGTAGGTTTCACCGGTATGAGTATTATAGATGCAAACAAGGCACTCCTCACTGTTTCCTGTGATTAGTTTTTCTCCGGGCTCACCCAGGCCGGGAGCAACCCCGGGTTCTGCACCAATGATATCAACTGCTCCCAGTAAAGGTATTTGTGATTGGAGCACACCAGTAGGGCTAAAGAAATTGACCCCGCCCACGGCCCCGGTGCTGTCTAGAAAAGATCCCATAACGGTACAGGTATCACCATCTTCAAATAGACTACTCCAGCGACAGATGGGCATGGTCCCAGTGATGATGTTCAAAGGTTTGGCCTGGAACGAATCAAGGATCCAACCAGGCACTTCTTTTACAGCGTCCAGCCCCAAAGGCTGCAAGGGAAAACCAGCGGGAATGACCTTAATTAAGCCCAATAGCAGTAAAGACAATATAGCAATAATCTTCAAAGGCGGGCGGCCCGGAAAGACCTTCCGGCACCTGCCGGCACTAACAGAATACATAAATAAACCCCCCAGCCGGGCTTGTTTTTTAATTTTTATGCCCAAATCGGGGGGTTTATGAGGGGAGATGTGACCTTAACGCAGCGCTGTAGGCACAAAAGCATCAATCAAACCAATAATGAATGCGGCAATTAAGGCGCCAACAATGCTTACACTAAGCAAGCTGGGAATAATAAACTGGGCCAGATAAATCACTACTGCCGCAGTGATGAAACCCACCAGCCCCCTACTTTGGGGAGAAATGCGTTCACCCAGCAGGGCTTCCGCCACATATCCTAGAACCGCGATTACAACAGCGGCAATCAAGGCCCCTGCGAATCCACCACTAATGACAAAACCGGGGGATAGCCAGCTCACAACAATCAATACAAGTGCTGAAACAACGAATCTAATAATCACTCCAAGCCACTGCATTAGATATCACCTCCAATCGAAGCAATTTGAAAATAGCTTTAACCAAATTATGAAAGTATATACCAGCTGGACCTTGCATTATTTTTCTGTGCGTGTTAAAATTGTTGCCGTTGGGAGGTGAAATGACACATGCCAAACATCAAATCCGCCATCAAGAGGGTTGAGGTTACCCGCAAGCGGACTGTTCGTAACACCAGGATTAAGTCAGCCCTAAAGACAACCATCAGGCGGTTCGAGGAAGCTATGAGAGACGCCGACCGTGATGAAGCCGGCTTGCGGCTGAAAAGAGCCATTGTTGCCATTGATAAGGCTGTTACGAAAGGCGTTTTACATAAAAATGCTGCTGCGCGTAAAAAGTCCCGCCTGGCCAGAAGGTTTAATAAGTCTGCGGGATAGCAATATTAGTGAAAAAAGCCACTGCTGAGGTTGTGGCTTTTTTGCATTGTTATGCTGATAATTTATTTATTTTTCTACCCTACCCGCGTGAGTCGGCACAAAGTTTGAGAATAAAATGTTCTACCGCCGGGTAGAATTCCTGCCGGCCGGTCTTCACCGCCACATCTATTTCCAACAGGGACTGAAAAATACGGATCAGGCTCTCCCCGCTATAGTTTTTGCACTGAGCGGTAATTTTTTGCACCACATAGGGATGGGTTTTCAGGCGTTTAGCAATTTCCCGCGGTGGCCAGCCCCGTCCGGTAAGATCATGAATTTGCAGCAACAATCTGAATTGCCGGGTGATCATGGCCAGGATCCGTAGAGGAGGTTCCTTCGCCGCCAGCATGTCCTGAATACCACTTAGGGCTTCCCCACAGTGCCTATGGCCGACGGCGTCCACAATGGCAAAAATATTATCCTGGAGGCTAGACGGACAAAGCCTATGGACATCATCTGGAGTAATTACCCCACCGGGGCCGGCATAATTAAGCAGCTTTTCAATTTCTGTATCCAGTTTTTGTAAAGACGGTCCAGTTCGATCCAGTAATTTTTCCAAAGCCCGGCCCGCAAAACGGCAGCCGGCCTTGTCCACCCTTTGGTTGAGCAAAAATTCCAGTCCGCTCCTTCGCAGATAAGTAAAATCTACTGTCTTCCCAGTTTGGCGCACCGCTTTGAAAACACGTTTCCTTTTGTCTACTGGTTCATTGGTATTAAAAACGAGAACAGTAGAACTAAGGGGGTCCATTAAATATTTTAGCAACACCTTTTCCCCGCGATTGGAGCCTTTGTTTTCATTGGCCACTGTTGATCCTTTTCCAGCTCTTTTGCTGCCCTTGAAGAAAGGCGGGTTTTTTACCACAACCAGACGCCGCTGGGTAAAAAGCGGCAGAGTTTCCGCACTGGCCACCATATCCCCCACAGTAGCAGTGTCACCGTCAATGAGGTCAATATTAAAGTCTGACCCGCCGTCCTGCCGGAAAAATTTTATTAAACGATTTACAGCCTGCTCCCGCAGGTAGCCTTCCGGTCCATAAAAAAGGTAGACCGGATAGAGCACCTGTCGCTTGAGGCTTTTTAGGAATTCTGTATAGTATTCCATAGTGTTGGCCATGCCTTATTTTTCACCAAGTTTGGCCTGTACTGCCGCCACTTTGCCGGCTGCTGTCAGGGTTTTGTCCTGGCGGTCGTCGATGCGAATGGTGGTTACCACCCGGCCCGCTCCTTTGATAAAGGGCTGATCATGCATCTGCCTAATCACCGTCAGCACCCGATCCAGTTCACCCTCAATAACAGTGGACATGGGGGTTAGTTGCCAGGTGATCCCCTCTGCCCCTTGCAACACCTTGAGACAGCCGGCCACATAGTCACTCAGGCTGGCTGAGGCCGTCCCCACCGGCACAATGGTTACATCTACTACAGCCATATTTTTATTACCCCCTGCAATTTTCATTTATTATATCAGATCCCTGGGGACATACCTCGGCATCAAAGGCCAATCCCCAAACAAAGGTGTGTCCACATTCCTCTGTCTTTGTTCCTCGAATCTGACCCCCGACCTAGATTATCGGGGGACATTCCACAGACCTTTCAGCTTTCAGCCTTCAGCTTTCTACTTTTTACTTTCCAGCTGACCCCAAAGAAATAGCCTAAAGGGGGATGTTCCCCAGATGCCCAACCACCAATCACCAACAGCCAATCACTAACCACCAACCACCATTTATCTGCGGCTGGCAACGCGGTTCCGCGCATCTCTTATAATTGAGGGAGCGCTCATTCTCCCTCGGGCTCGGACCAACGCGCCGCTTGCGCGGCCCAAACAGTACCCTCGCTCGTCCTTGAATTCATTCGCTCTAAGAATGAGGGCGCGATGTCGCCTGCTTTTGTCAGCCCTACAGATCTCCACCACAGGTAGGATATTTCAAATGATCAGGGGTATCCCACGGGCCTTTCAGCTTTCTTCCTTCCGCTTTCCACTTTCCCGCCGACCCCCCTTGCTGGGCCTCTTTCCAGGGAGCTTACCCAGCTAGTACAGCTAGTAGCCTATTGTCAATATTTGGTGGGACAAGGGACCTGTCCCCCTGTTGCACTAGAATAGGACTTGCCGGATTAGTTCTTCCGGCAGGTCATCACATACTTGCACACTGCCGATAGCCAGGGGGAGGACAAATGCAAGCTTGCCGGCATGGGATTTTTTGTCCCGGCGCATGACGGCAATCATTTTATCGCTATCCAGGGTCGGGGGTAGTGATATAGGCAGGCCGGCCCGGTTGAGTAGATCAACGATTCGGCGGGCCTGATCAGCCGGCAACAGTCCCATTGCTTCTGCCAGTCTTGCCGCTGCTGCAGTACCGATAGCTACTGCTTCCCCGTGACAAAACACGCCATACCCGCTCAGGGTCTCGATGGCGTGTCCCGCTGTATGGCCCAGGTTTAGAATAGCGCGTCGACCTTGTTCCGTTTCATCTTCCTCTACCACCTGAGCCTTGCTTTTGCAGGCAGCGGCCACAGCATACACCAGGGCTCCCTCATGCAGAGCCAGCAGTTTGTCTATATTTTCTTCCAGCCAGTTAAAAAAGCCGGCACTACCGATAATGCCATATTTGATTAGTTCGGCTAGGGCACATTTTATTTCCCGTGGGGGTAATGTACGCAAGGCACGTGTATCGGCTACAACCAGGGTGGGCTGATAGAAAGCCCCGATGATGTTTTTGCCCCGGGGGTGATTTACTGCCACCTTGCCCCCCACACTGCTGTCTACCTGGGCCAGCAGGGATGTAGGAACCTGGACAAAGGGCACTCCCCGGAGATAGGTGGCCGCAGCCAACCCGGCTACATCACCAACCACCCCACCGCCAAGAGCAATTATTGGGCTGTGCCTGTCTAATCCTGAGGAATAGGCTTGATCATACAGCTTTTCTAATGTGGCCATATTTTTATACTTTTCGCCGTCGCCAATTTCCACAGATACCACCCGGTAACCATGTTCTGCCAGGCTATTACTTACCATTGGGCCATACAGGGACAAAACCTTGCGGTTGGAAACCAACAAGGCTTGCTCACCATCTGCACATTCTCTAACCCAGCTGCCCAGCCCGGCCAAAATCCCGTTACCGATGTAAATATTATAGCTGCGTGCCCCTAGATTGACTCGCACACTGATCATCATGGGGATAGCCTCTTATTAATAAAGGTAGTGATCTGCCCCACAGTCTCATAGAGAGTGTGGGTACCGGTATCAACGATTAAATCGGCCTTTTGGTAGATACCCTGGCGCTCCTGTAGCAGCCTATTTATATTTTCCCTGAGATCACCTTTGGTTAGCAGGGGCCGCTGCTTTTTGCCTTTGACCCGCTGGAAGATAATATCTGGCGGAGCCGTTAGGGCAATAATTATACCGTTCTCCCCCAGAAGCCTAAAATTTTCCGGATTCAGCACCAAACCACCACCAGTGGCAATAACCAACCCTTCTCTGGAAACCAGTTTTTTTACTATTAGATTTTCCTCAGAACGAAAGCGTTTTTCACCATCTTTGGCAAAAATCTGGGCTATTGTCTTGCCGGTAACAGCCTCAATTTCCTTATCTGTATCCACAAAGGTGCGTCGCAAACACTGGGCCAGACGGCGCCCAACAGTGGACTTGCCGGTGGCCATAAAGCCGATAAGCACGATATTCTTCATATAACTAGACCTTTCTCAAGGCGTCCAGATAGCTCTTCACATGCCGCCTTAGTTCATCCATGCTGTCAGCGCCGAATTTTTCCATACAAGCACAGGCCAGCTCCCAAGCTGTTACTGCCTCCCCAATTACGCAGGCAGCCGGAACAGCACATACATCAGAGCGCTCTACTGAAGCAGCAAAAGGCTCTTTGCTGGCCAGGTCAACACTCTGCAGCGGTGAGTACAGAGTTGGAATGGGTTTCATAGCCCCACGCAATACTATCTCTTCTCCGTTGCTCATGCCACCTTCAATGCCGCCGGCCCGGTTAGTGCATCGATAAAAGCCCCGGTCTTTTTCATAAAAAATCTCGTCCTGTACCTGCGAGCCAACCTTTGCACTAGCAGTAAAACCCAGCCCTATTTCAACACCCTTCACGGCTTGGATACTCATTAGCGCTGCCGCCAATCGGGCGTCAAGCTTGCGATCCCAGTGGACATAACTTCCCAGTCCGGGGGGCACACCGCTTACCCTGATTTCGAAGACACCACCCAGTGAATCTCCTTCCAGCCGGGCCTGATCTATGGCGGCCACCATTGCCTGTTCAGCCTCGGGATCGGCACAAAACAGCCGGGAGGCAGCAATAGCTCTATTTAGTTTAGCCGGGCTTCCTTCGCCAACAGCAGCAGCAATTGGGCCGATTTGCAATACATGCCCCATTATATCCATACCCAGTTCAGCCAGCAGCAGACGGGCAATGGTACCCACTGCCACCCGCGCCGCAGTCTCCCGGGCACTGGAACGTTCCAGAACATTCCTGATGTCCCGATGGCCATATTTCAAAGCCCCGGCCAGATCAGCATGACCAGGCCGGGGCCTGGTTACCACCCTCTTGTCTACCAGCGCCTCTTGCTCCGGAGCCATAACCTGCTGCCAGTTGGCCCAATCCTTATTTTCAATAATTAGGGCCACTGGGCTACCCAGGGTAATACCGCCCCGCAAGCCGGATAAAAAATTTACCTGGTCGGTCTCTATCTTCATCCTACCACCACGACCATAGCCGCTCTGGCGGCGGGCCAACTGTTTGTTAATCTGTGCGGCAGTCAGGGCCAACCCGGCTGGCAACCCCTCAATCACACTAACCAACGCCGGGCCATGAGACTCACCAGCGGTAAGGTATCTGAGCATTTTTCCCTGGTTCCCAAAGCCAAAACTTATTCCTTGCATCACATGTGCTGTTCCGCCAGTGGTTTATAAGCAAAGGTTCAACAGATATCAGATTAATATTCGGAATTAATATTTGTGCTAAACCTGCAGGGAAACCAGGGTTTTCACCTTGCCTTTCGTCTGTTTTATGTTGATTTTCATTATTCTACCGGTTAAATAATTTTCTTTGCAGCGCCTCACGCATGGCCTCCAAAGGCGCGGGCACGCCTGTCCATAGTTCAAAGGCCAGGGCACCCTGGTGCAGCAACATACCCAGACCGCTAACAGTAACGGCCCCACCCAGGCGTGCCTTTTTTAAGAATAGCGTTTCCGGCGGGTTATAGACCAAATCCGAAGCCACCTGTCCCGGTCGAAAATTAGCAAAGGGCAGGGGGACCGTCTCATAAACATTAGGACTCATACCCAAAGAGGTAGTCTGGACAACAAGATCAGCCTCAGCCAGAACCTGCGCCAGTACCTGATCTCCCGGGCGCTCCGGCCAGGGTGCCAGATCAGTTATGGTCCCAGTCCGCTCAGTGACAAACTGGGCTAATTGGGCAGCCCGGGTCTCTGTGCGGTTGGCAAAAACAAGTTTACCCGCCCCGGCTAGAGCCAGTTGTACTGCTACAGCCCGCGCGGAACCACCCGCCCCCAGAAACAATACAGTTCTACCGGCGGGGACAAAACCGGCCTCCCGCAAGGCCTTGAGGTACCCCTTGCCATCTGTATTTTCACCATATAGGTATCCTTCTCGGTTGATGATGGTATTTACGGCACCAATGCGGGCCGCCTCATCAGAAATCCCATCCAGTAGGGGCAACACTGCCTCCTTGTGCGGTACAGTCAAATTCACTCCAGCCATGCCAAGAGCCCTGATCCCTTCCACTGCTGCCGGCAGGGTGAAGGGCGTGACCTCAAAAGGCACATAAACATAATCCAATCCGGTGGCTGTAAAAGCCGCATTATGCATAATTGGTGAAAGGGTATGCCCCACAGGGCAACCAAAAACCCCACATATTTTTGTACATCCACTAATCCCATTTACCATGATGAACCCCCGGTTTTTTCTTTAGCCGGGCCAGCACCATTTTTTCCAGGCGACGGTTGATCAATTTGGTTCCCCAGAACTCCTTCCCCTGCATAGGAACCACCAGGATAGTATACAGGCCGGCCATGTTTCCCCCCAGTATATCGGTAAATATTTGATCGCCTACCAGGGCTGTTTCCTGGGGGCCGGTACCCATCAGTCTCAGGGCGCGACGAAAGGGCCCGGTGAATGGTTTAACTGCCCTGCTTACGGCCGGCATATCCATTTCCGCGGCAATTGCTTCTACCCGCCGGCGGGAATTATTGGAGACTATGCCCATCTTGAAACCTTCCCGGCGCATTTCTGCAACCAGCTGCAATACATCCGGAGAGACCGTTAGTGAATCCCGCCGGACAATGGTATTGTCCAGATCGAAAATAACACCTTTCAGTCCCAGATTTTTTAATAAAGAGGGTCTGATCTCTAGTACTGAGGAGACATATAAACGCGGATAAAGCTTTTTCAGCAATTAATACCCCTGACCTTATTCCTTTTATTTTCCATGATCCTCGCTTTTTCCAGGTCCAGCGGCGTGTTCACATTAAAAAACAAGGTATCAATGTCGGCTACGGATCCTAAAACTGCCTCACTGACATATTTTACCCGTAGCTGCTGGTAAATATCAACCACCTTGTATCGACTTTCCTTTAAAGCCTCTTCCACAGCGGGAAGACAGCTTTTGTCGTAGATGGCGAATAAAGGCTGCAGGTAGCCACCATATAGGGGCACTGTGACGTCGTAGCCATCGGAAAGATCGGCCATGATACCCGCTAATTCGGCATGCAAAAAAGGCATGTCACAGGGTACAAACAGGCATTTAGGGCTTTTGGCAGCCAACAATGAGGCGTGTATGCCACTGAGCGGTCCCAGGCCCTTCATCAGATCGGGCACCACCCTTAAACCAAGGCGTCTTCCTATTTCCCCATCGCCACCGCTAACCAAGATCTCTTGAAAAACCTGGCCCAGTTCCCCGGCAATGCGCTCGATCATGGCCTCTTTGCCCACCGTTAAAAAGGCTTTGTTCGTACCCATTCGCCTGCTTTTACCGCCCGCCAGGATCACTCCCGCCACGTCGACCATTGCTACTCCGTCTCCTTCATCAACAATTACAAACTTTATAAAGTGAACATGGTGTTTTTTTTGCTTAAGACCCCAATATAATATTCTATTTTCCCCTTATTTTCTCCAACCGGCCCCAAAATCCTGCAAGAACATTTCAATGCAGATAAGCACGCATCCAGCCGGTGGTGCATATGATAAATTGCGTGCAAATTTAGGGGGGATAGACGGATGCTGTCAGGGCTCTGGACCTTGACCCTGGTATCACTGGTCAACGGCCTGCTATTGCTGGTCTCGCATATTGCCAACAATGCTTTTCCACAACCGTTGTCCGAAAAAGAAGAGGCAAAGTACCTCAGACTTTTAAAAAAAGGTGACGAAAAGGCTCGTAATGTGCTTACCGAGCGAAATCTGCGCCTGGTTGCCCACATCGCCAAAAAATTTGACAACGCCGGCGAGGATCAGGACGACATGATTTCCATCGGTTCTATCGGCTTGATCAAGGCAATCAACACCTACAATCCGGGCCGGGGCACCCGGTTGGCCACCTATGCCGCAAGGTGCATTGAAAATGAAATTTTAATGCACTTGCGTTTCATGAAAAAAGTCCGGGCGGAGGTATCACTTTACAACCCGATTGGTGTTGATAAGGAGGGTAATGAAATAACGCTTATTGATGTGTTGGGCACCCACCCGGAGGTAGTGGCGGAAATAGTGGAAAACAAATTTGAATGCAAACGGCTTAAGGAAAAGGTACTGCAACTGCCCAGCCGTGAAAAAAAAGTCCTGGAACTAAGGTATGGACTGGATAACGGCGACCGCAAGACCCAGCGGGAGATTGCCCAAGATCTGGGCATATCACGTTCCTATGTTTCCCGCATTGAAAAGAGGGCTATAGATAAACTAGCCCGGGAATTTATGATGGAAAGCTGCCAGTAATGGCAGTTTTTCCGATCTGAGGTCTTTCTCCATAGCCCTTATCTGGTTTAATCAGGGCGGCGTCATCCATACGGATTTCTGTATCATGCTGGGAACATCCATGTGGGTTCCAAGCCTTTGTACACTGGTTAGCATCAGGCCTGTCTAGGCCATTCTCAAGGACTGCAACACTGTTATCAGGATTTTTAACCCGCCTAAAATATCCCTGTAGTATTTCTTCACTCACCAGACAGTCCCCCCTCCTGCACTCTAACATAGTTTAACTGCTTTATAAAGCCGGAGGATAATGTGGTTGGTTAAATTTTGGTGAATTAAAAAGGCCAACGGTCTTTTAACCAAAATGTAAATATTATCCCGGGCTACTGGCACGGAGGAGGTGCAAAAGATTTTAATATCTTTTGTACCTTAGCGCTATTGATGTCAATAATATTAGGGAAAACACTGTAAGACCAAAACTTATAGATTCCACCTTGAACCCTCCTTTCCCGCCTTGTAGGTAAAACCCACAAATGTTAATTAAAAACAAGCTGACATGTCGACAAAAATGGTAGCCTGTATTTTGGGATAAAAAAAGACTGCACGAAAATTAAATTTCGGCAGTCGGACTGTCATATCACCTGCAGTGATTTAGACTCCTGACTTTGCGCCCCAGGCTTTCAGCTGGTTTGCCCTTTCTTAAGTCATTATTAAATTTTTGCCGTTACCATGCTATCGGGCTGCACTAGCCAATAGTGCTTGTTTCCAGTTAATAACTTTGACAATCGCTCCTTATCATCATTATATACCTGGACCTGTTTTTGGATCAAATGGTTTTTTAAAATTA
>JAAYRI010000219.1 GCA_012518875.1 Peptococcaceae bacterium | reverse complement strand
CGGCTGGATGGTTCTCGCCCCCATCATTGTAAAAGATAAAACCATTGGGGTAATGCAGGTTGACCGCCCCCGGGAGACAATGGGCTTTGATCTGGAGGAAAATGAGATTATCTTTGCCATCGCCCGCGCTACGGCCATTGCTATGGAAAATGCCCGCCTGATAGAGATGTTGGAACAGAAAGAAGATCTTCTACACCAGCTGGTAAACAAGATAATCTCCGCACAAGAAGACGAACGCAAACGCCTTGCTGCAGACCTGCATGACGGTATCATTCAATCCCTCATCGCCATCTGGTACCGCCTGCAACGCATCAAAGCCACCCCCCAAACCTCCCCCGAAAACTGGTACGATGAGATCTCCGATCTAACCAACTTGCTAAGCACACAGATACAAGATATCCGGCGGATCCTCTTCGATCTACGTCCATTGATCTTGGATAACTACGGGCTCGTCCCCGCAGTGGAATCTTACGTGCAGAACCTGCAAAAAAAACATAATCTACCCGTAGAGGTATCAACCACCGGGGAGGAAAACCGGCTGGAATCAAATATTGAAGTTACACTTTTTAGAATAATGCAGGAGGCCCTCACCAACGTTATGAAACATGCCCGGGCTACAGAAGTAAAAGTAGAACTGGATATTACAGAAGAAGAGGCAACTTTGAGGGTGGAGGACAACGGTACCGGTATGGATCCCTCACTTCTAGCTACCAGCCAGGCACAGAACTGTCTGGGACTGGCCAGCATCCAGGAGCGTGCCCTTTTGTTGACTGGCACATGTAACATCGATTCCCAACCGGGAAAGGGTACATGTATATCTGTCAAAATTCCCTTAAATTAACGTTCTTCCAAACCAGGGATCATTAAAAATAGTGACTATCAAGAAAAGGAGGCCTACAGTGGCTATTAAGCTCTTGATTGTAGACGATCATCCGATGGTCAGGGAAGGTTTGTCCGTCATGTTGTCTACCTGCGACAAGATCGCTTTATTAGACAGTTGCAGCAATAGCGAAGAAGCAATTGTGGCAGTATCAGAAAAAGAACCGGATATCATCCTCATGGATATTAAAATGGAAGGTAAAAACGGCATTGAGACTACAAGAGAGATTTTAAACATGAAACCGCAGGTTAAGGTAATTTTTCTCACCGTTTTTGAAGATCCGGAATCAATCCGCCAGGCCTTGCAAGCCGGTGCAGCCGGCTATATATTAAAACATGTTTCCCGGGAAAAGTTGATCGATACCATTATACGTGTTAATGAAGGGGAAACGATCATCGAACCAGCCATCTTCAATCAGATAGTTCATGATTACACCCGTCTAAGCAAGAAGGTTGCTCAGATAAATCAACCCCTGGCAGAAGAAAATATTGAAACCCTGACGCCGCGTGAACAGGAGATTCTATCACACCTCGTCAAAGGGTTTACCAATAAAGAAATTTCTTCGGCTACCAATTTGGCAGTAGATACCGTAAAAACCCATCTACGTAATATTTTCCGCAAATTCGGGGTCAAAAACAGAACACAAGCCATTGCTCGGGCGATGAAAATAAGCCGGAGCCCGGAAAGCGCTCTATTTTACAATTTTAGAACTATAGGGCGGGAGTAGAGCCCGTCATAGACACTCCCGCCATCTTATTAAAAGAGCCAACACCTCACATTAGCATTAGTAGGAAACATAATTTCCAAGGAAAGTGGTAATTGACGGGAAAGCAATGAGAACAGCCAAACAAAGGACTAAGGCTATGAGAAAAGGCCAGATCCCTTTAAAAATCGTCTCCAAAGGAATTTCCTTGGCAATGCCCTTGATGATAAAAACGTTCATCCCCACTGGTGGGGTGATAACTCCCATGGCCACCACCATGACGACGATTACGCCAAACCAGATGGGATCGTAACCGAGGGTGGTCACCGCTACCGGGTAAAAAATGGGGATGGTGAGCAGAATCAGGGCCAAAGCATCGATAAAACATCCCAACAACAGGTAGATCACAAGGACGATTGCAATGACGATATAGGGCGGGAAAGGCAGGCTTCCGGCCCAGTTGGCCAATGCAAAGGGGATGCGGCT
>JAAYRI010000174.1 GCA_012518875.1 Peptococcaceae bacterium | reverse complement strand
TCTTGTTTGAACCCGGCGGATTGGGGGACAAAATAAACCTCCAGTTTGCCATCTGGCTGTATACAAAAATCCCTTTCATGCTGCAGTTGCTCAGTAAAAAATATGCCAAAATGGATCAAGCTGCTTTAAAAAGGCTGCTGGAGTCACTTTATGTGGGGGGTTCCAAGCCCACAGACCCGGATAGATTGGTGTCCATCCTGCAAGATGAGATCAAAGGGAAGCGAAAATATGGTGAGCGGGATCTGGATGACTGGCAGCTCAATCTTATCGGCCCTTTTCGTTTGCGGTGGCACCTGCTGGATAGGATTCCTCTCCTCCAGTGCCCAACCCTCTGGCTACGGGGCGCGGAAAGTGTCCTGGTGAAGCAATGGGAGATGGAAAGAGCAGTAAAGCTGGCCATCCGCAACGGGGTCAAGGCAACATTAAAGGTGATCCCCCAGGCGGGGCACCTGCTACCCCTGGAAAGGCCCCTAGAAGCAAACACAGCCGTCAAAAAATTTCTAATTCAAGCCGAGACTGGGACAAGGGGACAGGTACCTTGTCCCAATCCGCCCCACTGACTGCCCCCCTTTTCTTTGGGACAGGGGGACAGGTACCTTGTCCCAGTGACAAACTCTATCTTTGGGGTATTCCTTTTTGGAAGGTGGAAAGCAGAAAGCGGAAGGCTGAAAGCTGAAAGGTAGACAGGACGTAAGGCCAATGTTTGCGCTGCAAAAGCGGGGGGTTGGCCTAGGCCCGATGGAGAATGTGTGGAACGTAGGGTCGGGTACCCCATTCAGATCCTATCCACCGGACAGCCCCCCTGGTTCTTTTTGACGTTCGAGGTACCAGGACAGGGAAACGGCAGGCCCTGTGAAAACTATTTTTGGAAATAATTTTTCCCACTTGAACACCTATACCAGCCTTTGAATGGGGTTAGATGGGTGTATACAGTCAATATCCATACTATGGCCCCTACTTTTTGCCCTAAAGCCATTAAACCTTGGACTTTTCACACGGCCTGACGCCCCCCATTTTTAGTGAAACAAGGGGCCTGCCCCAGTTCCAGGACACTATTTACCAGCATTTCGTGGGACAAGGGACCTGTCCCCCCGTCCCACCCCTGTCCCATTTATTTCATCTAATATGGACCGGGCGGTCTGCACCGGATCCGGCGCTTTGGTAATAGGCCGGCCCACCACTAGAAAGGTAGCGCCACGTGTGGCGGCCTCCCCTGGGGTCATGATCCGCTGCTGATCGTTTGCCGCTGCCCCCACCGGGCGCACACCAGGCGTGATAATGACAAAATTTTCACCGCAGGCTTCCCTAACCGGTGTTATTTCCAACGGGGAGGCGACTACACCGTCCAACCCGGCCTTTTGGGCCAGCAAGGCCCATTTTACCACCTGTTCCTGGATAGATCCTGTAAGCCCTATCTCCTTATTAAACACATCCTGGTTAATGCTGGTGAGAATGGTTACCGCTACCACAAGGGGTGGTTTACTTCCAGCAAGAGCAGCCTCTTCACTGGAGGCCTGCTTCGCCGCCGTCATCATCGCCACGCCCCCGGCGGCATGCACATTTAGAATAGCCGCGCCATGTCTGGTCAACACCCTGGTTGCACCCGCCACAGTATTAGGGATGTCGTGCAGTTTGAGATCCACAAAAACAGGAGCCCTTTTGCTCAGCCTGTGGACAGCCT
Source organism: Peptococcaceae bacterium (assembly GCA_012518875.1). Taxonomy (GTDB): domain Bacteria; phylum Bacillota; class Desulfotomaculia; order Desulfotomaculales; family Pelotomaculaceae; genus Syntrophopropionicum. The sequence goes on along the minus strand of JAAYRI010000174.1, from coordinate 884 downwards.
CTGGTCCCACACTGTTGTAAAGCTGCATACCCACCTTAAAGCCGCCGGCGTAAGGGCCTAGTATATTCACCAGTTCTTCTGCCTGTTCCAGGGTGTCTACATCCAAAGCAATGATTAGTGGATTTTTAAAGGGAAACATATTTTTACCTCCTTTCTGAGTGGGACAAGGGGTCAGGTACCTCGTCCCAGCGACAAACCCCTACCTGGGGTTCAACAGCGGTTGGTCGTTAGTGGCCCCGTGAATAACCCCTGCTTATGGGAAAATCCACAAAGAATAACAAAAGGCAGGCGACATCGCGCCCTCATTCCAAGCACCAGTGAGCCCGGGAAAAAGCGAGGGCACTGTATGAGCCGCTCAGCAGCGAATGGCCCAAACCCGAGGGTATATGAGATTCCCACAATAATCAGGGGCGCGCAGAGCGCCTAGTCGTAAACCAGCAGATGCGGATATCAACCTATGGCGGGGGCGGAAAAATTAGGTACAGGACAGTGGAACGGGAACACATCTATGTATGTTTGGGACCTGGCTTGATCTACTGCTGGCTTTTACTGGTGCTTTCGACATTTTTCCCAGCTGCGGAGTGTTGTCTGCCGGGGAATAAAATAGTCGTTGGTCGTTGGTCGTTGAGCCAGTCGTCAAGGATATACCCTGGCAAGCAGCTTTTACCAACATCGAATGAAACAGGCGCCGAACCACGGTAATGGCACCCGGCTACCGGGCACCCCCCGTGAGAAAGCCCCAGCGCGCCGAAACTACATCACTGGGCCTCTAGCTTAGGTCAAACGTGAAGGCGCTAATCCGGATATGGGTGTACTGTGTGGGCTACTGGTGCCCAGGGTTATGGGCATTCCATCCACACCTTTGTTAATACTATTATGGTAGC
>JAAYRI010000173.1 GCA_012518875.1 Peptococcaceae bacterium | reverse complement strand
TGCAGGGCTTTTTACCCCAGCAGCTTAAGGTGATTTGGAACCTACTCCTGCAAGCCGATTCCGAGGGGCCCACCCTCATCTCCTGTGCAGCACCACACTTTCTAATTTATTTTAAAGGTGTGTTCGTGGCACACACCTGTCCCTGTCCCACTCTTGCCCTTCTCCTACCCTTGTGGTAATATTTAACCCAAGTAAAATATTACTGGGGTGGATAAAAATGGCCAGGTGTCCCCGTGAAGAAAGCTCCAGTGGTATCTACCACATCATGCTGCGGGGCATAAATAGACAGGATATTTTCATAGATGATGCAGATCGAAGAAGATTTTTGGAAACAATATGGCATTACAAACCAATCAGTCAGTTCGCACTGTACGGGTATTGTCTGATGGACAACCATATACACCTGTTGTTGAAAGAAGGGGCAGAACCCATCTCGCTGGTCGTAAAAAGGATCAGCAGCAGCTTTGTCTACTGGTACAACCGAAAATATGAACGAAGCGGCCATTTGTTTCAGGGCCGATTTAAAAGCGAGGTCGTGGAGAGTGAGGGCTATTTTTTGACTGTGTTGAGATACATCCACCAGAATCCCGTGCCGGCCAATCTGGCAAAAAATATACTGGAATATAAGTGGAGTAGCGCAGCAGACTATCTGGAGACCTCCACCGAGATAGACATAGAATATGCCCTGGGGATGTTTTCCACAGATAGGGCTCAAGCGGTGAGGCGGCTGATGAGATATATGCAGGAGGATAATGAAGATAGGTGCCTGGATAATGATGATAGAAAACCCGGGCCGACGGACAGCCAGCTGCGATCATATTTTGCCGGACTTGGCCTTACTGACATAAGTAAATTAAAAAGACTTGAGAAAGGGCGCCGGGATGAGATTATAAGAGACCTGAAGACCCTGGAAGGTGTCACCGTTAGGCAACTGTCCAGACTTACCGGTATATCCAAAAGTGTGATCAGCAGGGTTTAGGGGTGGGACAGGGGGACAGGTACCTTGTCCCACCAAATTGTGGTAAGGGGGGTAGCGGAGACTGACGGGCAATCCCTGGGACGGGGGGCCAGCTAACTACTGTCAAGCCCTTGAATATTTTATTGAAAAACAACCCGGTTCTTGCTGTGCAACCGTCAACAAACCCGCTGCATATGATTTTATCGAATATTTCGCTTGTTAGCCTTCGTTTACATCGGCTTAAACTATTGTACCGGGGTTTTTCAACTATATAGCCCATCAGTTCTTTAACATCAACATCATTTTTCCCTCTAATAATTGCTTGCGTTTTTCTTCGTAATCCCGCACATATTTAGTGACAGTTTTTCTATCAATTCCGATTTCCCTGGCCATTGCCCTTAATGATATGCCACCCCTAAAGGCGGAAATAATAATCTGCTGCTTTTTAACCAAAATTATCACTCCATTTGCTCCTTCCGTAAAAAATGTCCACGGAGGGAATTTTACCTTTTAGTGGTGGATTTTTCAATTATTATTGGGGTGTAGTTCTAGTTTGGTATAAATAGGGACGGCAGGCCATGCGAAAGCTCCACGCTTAAGTTAACCTTTACGAAAAAAGGACCTTTCACACAGCCTGCCGTCGTCCTCATATCCCACATAGTTCACCCTACCCCGCGGTTCGCCCCAGTCCCTTCCCCTTTATGGTAAAATGTGGTGAAAGGGGATACCCTCCCATGTCTCACATAGAAAAAGATGGACGGGGACTAGTCCACAATGCCATCTGGTAGAAGATGATAATGGGATGGTGCGCCCTTGAGGCCCGTGAAAAAACAATTTTTGAAAATAATTTTTCCCACCCGAATACCTATACAAGCCTCTGAATGGGGTTAGATGGACATATACAGTCAATATCCATACTATAGCCCCCACCTTTTGCCCTAAAGCCATTAAATTTTGGACTTTTCACACGGCCTGCCGTCCTCATGCCCTTCTGGCAGAATGTGGGGGGACAAGGTGGGACAAGGGACCTGTCCCCCTGTCCCTCCCCGCGTCCCAGTATTAGTCGTCGAGTTGTATCTGGCGCGGTTCTTTGGGGCGTTCGTCGGTTTTGGCTTCTTCTTGCAAGGCGTGCTCAACTAAACCGCGCACTACCAGCTTCATCTGTTTCTTCGCTTCCAGCAGTGGTCCACGTACATCCTCCGGCATTTTGGAAAGCACCTTTTTCTCCAACAGGTCTTTAACTCGTTGCAGATCCTTGACCGGACACTCTTCACATGTTTTAGTTGTCATTGTTCACACCTCCAAATCTTATTTTCAGGTTACAGGATTCCAGTTTGGCGCCTAAAGCATCCCGCCCCAAAAGTGTACGGGGCAGAAAAATGTTGCGTTTGTAACCTCCCACCCGCACGGTAAGTTCGTCACCGCGCTGGGAAAGCCTGATATCGCCCTTTTCTGCAAAGGGGAGGGCCATTTCCAACATATATCCTTCGCCTGTGCGGCTAATTTTCCGGGACTGCCCGCGGTAGAAAAACTGGCTGGGCATCTGTTCCCCGAAACATATATCGGCCATTTTTTCCAGGGCCGCCAGGCCTGTCACTTCCTCTGCAAACAGTGGCACCGTGAACACCGGGATTGGGCTGAACTGGTTTTTGATATATTGCAGATATGAATGCTGCAGTTCGCCCCATTTTTCAAAATACCGCCCCAGGTCCACATCGGGCAGCAGGCGGTTGACAATCACGGCGTCGGTATTAAAGCCATATAGATTTAAATACATAAAGCTCCGTTCAGCCTCGCGGATGACCATTTTCTCCGGGTTGACTACTATCCGGACCGAAGTGATTTCCTGGTCGGTTAAAAGGGTGTGCATTTCGGCTAATTTCCGAAATAGTTCGACAATGCTGTCCAGGGTGTCGTCGCCGGGAAGCGGCATTCCTAAAAGGGGCTTGGATATGGGTCGGGCGATTTTGAGCAGCATTTTTTTGACGGGAAACATCTTTTCCAGCCACCAGCTGAGGACAGCGGGAAAGCTGAGGAGTCTTAACGTTTCCCCGGTGGGGGCGCAATCGACGATTACTACATCATACTCGCCCTGCTGGCAGTGGTTGATGATTTCCAGCATGCTGAAAAGCTCCTCCATGCCTGGGAAAACAACCAGTTCCTCGACGGTGATGTCTTTGATATCCTGTGAAATTAGCAGCTCGGATAGATACTCCTGCACCTTGCCCCACCGTTTTTCGGCGCTGAGCAGGGTGCTGATTTCCTGGGCCCACAGGTTTTCGCTTATTTCTACAGGTTCATTTTCTAACCTGAGGTCAAAAGAGTCCCCCAAGCTGTGCGCGGCATCCGTGCTTACTACAATGGTTCTTTTCCCTGCTTTAGCCGAGGCTACAGCCGTGGCCGCCGCCAAGCTGGTCTTGCCCACGCCACCTTTGCCGGTATAAAGAATTACCCTCATTGTCGCACTCCTTTCACTTCCCTCAAGTCGTTGGGTCTGGAATAAGCTACCAACGCCCAATATTTCACCTGTCGTAATATATTGGTAAAATTTTTATCCTCTATCCCCTATTCTATTTTAATGATCCTTCTTTGTGGTGTTTTTCCCTGCGGCTCCTGCCCATCCTGTTGGAAGGCCAGGATTAGCTTGTGCAGCAGTTCTAGTGCCTTATGAAATTCATCTGCGCTGAGTATACCCCGCACCCGATCGATATTGGCATACAGGAGTTTTTTCAAATCCCCCATCATTTGCCGACCGGTTTCAGTGAGGGATACTGTCACCACCCGACGGTCTTCCTCATTCCTGCCCCGCGCCACCAGCCCCTTTTTCACCAGGCGGTTGACAATACCGGTGGCAGTGCTCATGGGCACCGATAGGCCCTGGGCCAGGCTGCCCATATTTACCGTCTGATATTTTTCGGACATCATCAGCGCCAGCAGCTCGAAGGCGGATAAGGACAGCTTTAGACGGATTAGTTCCTCAGGAAAAACTATCTTTTGTATGTTATCCAGTACATATTCGTACAACTCATCATTGCTATACAAATCGGCACCTCGTAAATGTATTTCGCAAGGCGAAATATCCTAAGACCAAAATATCATACTGGAAAACCGGTGTCAAGACTGGGAACAAAAGTTAAGGAAAAGTTAAGATCTCAGGCTGAGACGGGGGTGGGACATGGGGACAGGTACCTTGTCCCATTTTCAAGTCGGGG
>JAAYRI010000172.1 GCA_012518875.1 Peptococcaceae bacterium | reverse complement strand
CACAGCCACCCGATATAAGTTCATGGTGTGGATAGTTAGCCGGGCCAAAATCTCCCTGTTAACCGGCTGATCCGGATCCAGGTTCTCCCCGGCTTGAATGATACCCAAACGCACAGCCATTTTGTAATACTGCTCGTACCAGGGCCCCTCACCGGTGCCACCCTGGCGGTAAACAGGTGCCGGCATCCAGGCACTGCTCTTAACTAGCATCGTAATCAATTCAGCTTGGGTAACTGCATCATCGGGGCGAAATTTGCCATCAGTAGTAGTAACTACCCCCGACCGAGCCAGTAATTCCACCGCCTCCCGCGCCGGATGAGAATCCAGGTCTGTAAATTTTTGCTCCTTAGGAGAAGGTACAACGGGATTCCCATTGAAGTCAAGTAGCTGACCGGTAAAGGCATCCAGCATAGTAAAGTTTTGACCGGTTGTATAATAAACTAGATAGGGCTTTATTTCTTCACCTTTTGAATAAGGTTGTCCAATCCAATGCCGCTGATAGGCTACACCCAAGGGGGATTCCTGCAGATATTTATCGGCTGCCTCCTGCCGGCTCATGACACCATCCTGGCCGGGGAATTTAACATCCCACCAGGTCATACTGTAACTGGTTACTTCACCGGTAGTGCTATTCACAACCACATTAAACCCGTTGCTCGGAAACTGTACCCCATTGGCTGAACGAACCCAGCTAAAATTATATGAGATGGGCTGGGGGGTACTATCCCCTTCCATTGTGTGGTAGTAGTCCGGACGGCAATTAACATAAACTACCTTATCCCATCTGCTGGGCTGGATCCTTTTAATATATTCCTCAGCAATTTTTAGAGCATCCTGCTCTTTGAATTTGACTACCGGGGGTTTTGTTGATCCATAAAAATAGTAGTTGGTATTAAAAGATATCAGCCCACCGTCCGCCGCATTTACCGCCACATCCATCATCTTGCGTTCCGCACCGCTTCCGGCCCCCCAGGTAAAATACCAGGTCTTTACATCATTGAACAGGTAGTCCTGTTCCAGCCTGCTGTTAGATAGGACATACTCCGGGGGTATCGGCACCGTTTTTACTGCTAATTCCAGAGCCTCATCCTTGGACAGCAGGCCCTTGGCCTCCTCAACTGCAATTTCCTCCATAGGGGATAGAGACATGGCCTCATTGCGGCTCATCTCCTTCATAACACCCCCGGCTCCGGCCCGATCATAGCCGAAGAATTCGTTCCCTCCGCTGATGACCTTGCCGCTAAGGGCATCTATAACAGCCTGGTTCTGCTGTCCGGGCAGCTGGTAGACTAACTTAAGGGGTACCTTGCTGCCACCCGGGATGCGTTCACGAAAATAATACAATTTAGGACCGACTTCATTTCTAAATATCTGCTCAGCCTGCTGAGCACCAATCATGCCGGCCGTAGAGGGGAATTCTATCCTATTGTCCCAGGTTAGATCAAATCTGGTCACCTGGCCTGTGTCACCGCTTATAGCAATGTGGATCCCATTCTCCATAAAAGGAAACCCATTGACAATCCTGGTGTACTCATACCTGTACTCTATCTGACCGCGCCTAATCAGGGGAAGGGGCTGATAATCATCATCCCGGGCCGGCTGCAGCCTGGTTGATTTAAACCGTTCCGGTTGCAGTTTTTGTGCCAGTGCTGTTGCCTTACCGGCAAGCTGTTCCCTGGAATATTGGGGCAGTCCCTGATATTCCTCAGAGGGAACCCATAACCCCATACTCCAGATATCCCCTGTCATACTATTAACACGTACATACATTTCACCCCCAGGCTCCTCGCTGCAATACCAGCGCAGGTTCCAGAACGATCCACTTTCACTCTGGTCAAAACCTGTTGAAAATTCATCTAAACCCTCCGGCACCGGGAAAGCCTCTTTGGCAATCCTGATTGCCTGCTCCAGACCTACTGTTGCCTGCTGCTCCTCCACTCCTGCCGGTGTTGCATCCTTCAGATCGGCATTTAGCATTGCTTTTTCCACAGGCAGATCGCAATCTGTTTCCGCCTGTGCCGCTGCTGTGGGCAGCCAGATAAAAATGCTTAACAGCAATCCTACCAAAAACACCTTGATTCCAGCCCCCGGCAAAGAATCCATTCTACCACATCCTTCTTTTAATAAATTTCATAACAATCCCACCTGTATATCAGACGGCTGTCACCAAATATTGGTTCAAGTATAATAATATTGTTATTCACCTATTTAATCAATGCGTTAATGTCTCATACGCGAATGTTGACCCTTGGTTATGATAGAATATATATATCTAACTTCAAGAAAAATTATACAGGTGATTTTTTTGTATCATTTTGAAGAAACGAAAAACAATGTAGCACAGTGCCTAGCGCCACTTGTTGAAAAACTAAAAAACGATCTGGACATTGTGGCAATTTATCTTTTCGGCTCATTTGCAGCAGGCATGCAGACCCCGCTCAGTGATATTGACCTGGCGATTATTTTAGATCATAACCTGCCACCCAGTCGCTATTTTAAAAAAAAGCTAGATCTGCTGGCGATTGTCACCTCCTTACTTAAAACAGATGCGGTGGATCTGGTAATTCTAAACCAGGCACCGTTAGCCCTATCATACCAGGTATTGGGAAAAGGTCGGCTTGTTTATGAAAAAAAAGGTGGAAAAACCCAACGAATCGGGTTTCAGGTCAAGACCTTCGACCAGTATTTTGACTTTAAACCTGTTGAGAGAATATTACATGAGGGTTTGATAAAGAGAATAAAGGAGGGTCGTTTTGGGGGTGGATAGAGAAACCATTGAAAAACGTTTCTTCAGACTGGAACACTCATTGCGCAAACTAAAGAAACTGTCCAAAACCAGTTGGGAAGTGTACATAGAAAATGAAGGCATCAGGGATCAGGTTGAGAGAAACCTGCAAATAGCAGCACAAATTTGTATTGATATTGGAAACCATATTATTGCCTACCGGGGATACCGTGTCCCCTACAGTTATGGGGATATTTTCGCTGTTCTTAGGGAAGAAAACCTACTCCCCGAAACCCTGGCCAACACCATGATACAAATAGCAGGATTCCGAAACATACTTGTCCATGATTATCTTGAGATAGACCATCGAATTGTCTTTGCCAGTCTGAAAAGGCTAGATGATTTCAAACAGTTTGCAGAATATATTTTAACCAGGCTATAATACGTAGAAGGACAAGCATTCTGCTATAAATACAGTAAAATGCTTGACTTATGCAGCCATAGCTGTAATAATATTTTTTAGAAGATAGAAATCAAAGGGGAGTAGCCACCGGGTCAGTTCAGTACCCGGAGCAGGGGCCGTCATCACGGTAGCAATACCCGGTTTCTGCAAACCCGCAATGGTTAGGCAAGACCTTCGTATTTTCCTATTGGGAATACACGAAGGTCTTTTTATTTAACTTTAATTGGACAAGGGGTGATCTATATGGAAACCAGCAGCATCCTGGTACTTGCCGCGGCTTTGCTGGTAATTCTAACTGGTGCCAAGATATTCACTAATGGGATAGAATGGTTGGGCAAAAAGCTGAACCTCTCTGAGGGGGCAGTCGGCAGTGTTCTGGCGGCAGTGGGAACCGCGCTTCCCGAAACCATGGTCCCCCTGATTGCCATCCTTTTCGCTCCTATTGGTACAGCTACTGAGGTGGGGATTGGCGCCATATTAGGGGCCCCATTTATGCTTAGCACACTCGCCTTTGGGGTAGTAGGTGTTTCCAAAATGATTTTTTGCCGTGGCCGAGGCAGCGGCAATAGATGCATTGACATCAAGAGATCAATTTTAATGCGGGATTTAAAATATTTCATTTGCTTTTACACCCTGGCGGTAGCAGCAGCATTTATTCCCTATATGGTGATAAAGGTGCCCATCGCTTTAACACTAGTTAGTGGGTATGGGTATTACGTGATTAAGACTCTAAAAGATGGGGATACCCTTTCCGATATGGACGTACCGCCCCTATACTTTTGGAAAAAAAATGTAGAACCACCGCTATATCCAATTTTGTTGCAAGTGGCCCTCAGCATCGGACTAATTGCTTTCGGTGCACAGTATTTTGTAGGAGCAGTTGGGGCACTGGCAGCAGAAATAATGATGCCGGCTCTGATCCTTTCCATTATTATCACACCGATAGCCACCGAACTCCCGGAAAAATTCAACAGTATCATCTGGGTCAAGGGTGGTAAAGACACGCTGGCTATGGGAAATATCACCGGGGCCATGGTCTTTCAGGGTTCAATCATCCCCACTATCGGTATCATGCTGACCCCGTGGTCAATTTCCACCCTTGCTGCTATCAGCGCTATGCTGGCGCTTCTGTCCAGCATTTTCATTTACTTAATTGTGGCCTGGAAGAAGGAACTAAGGACCATCTACATGGTCTACCCTGTGGCCATATACGGCATCTTTTTGTTGCTAATCTTTACAATGCTTTAACCTGAAAAAGATTGGGCGGACAGCTTCTGCTGTCCGCCCAATCTTTTCTGTGGTCTTTTTTATTTATTAACAACCTCTTCCTTCAGACACCCTTTCTACCGGTGCCCCTGTTTCCATTTGCCAAACCCGTTTCTCCAATATTTCAATTTTTTCCTGTAAGCAGAGGATCATTTCTGCCACCGGATCCGGCAGCAGATCATGGCGCAAATCTATTTCATAATCTTCCCGTGGTTTGACCCGGTGGCCGTTCCTGGCCACCACCTTTCCAGGCACCCCCACAACTGTACTATCGGGTGGAACCTCCTTTAGGACCACCGAACCTGCCCCGATCTTGGAATTGTCACCAACTGTAAAGGCCCCCAACACCTTGGCGCCTGCGCTCACCACCACGTTGTTACCGATGGTCGGGTGTCTTTTCCCTTTTTCCTTGCCGGTGCCACCGAGGGTAACACCTTGATAAATAGTAACATTATCACCTAGTTCAGCAGTCTCCCCAATTACTACACCGGAACCATGGTCAATAAACAGACCCTCGCCTATTTTGGCACCAGGGTGGATCTCAATACCGGTTAAAAGACGGGATATATGTGATATCAACCTGGCTATGACAAACCAACGGCGCCTGTAAAAACTGTGAGCCAGCCTGTGCATTAGAATAGCATGAAAACCAGGGTAACAGAGAACAACCTCCAATGCTGACCTAGCAGCAGGATCCCTTTCCATAACAACCCGGATATTTTTGCGTAGCCCACTGAACATGATGTCAACCTCCCAATCAGCATCTTGGAACCACTAACAATTTATGTAAGAGGGTGTACTCAAGTATCTTTCCCCACCATCAGGTAAAACAGCCACAACCAATTTGCCTTTGTTTTCCTGCCTTCGAACCAATTCAAATGCTGCAAACACAGCCGCACCCGATGATATACCCACTAGAAGACCCTCTTCTTTGGCCAGTAGTCGGCCGGTGTCAAAAGCCTCTTCTTTGCTCACCTTAATTATCTCATCAATCAAGGTTGGATCTAATACTTCTGGGATAAAATTTGCCCCAATTCCTTGAATCTCGTGGGATCCGGCCACCCCCTCCGACAAAAGGGGAGAGTCGGCAGGCTCCACTGCAACAATCCTCAGGCCAGGTTTACGTTCTTTTAAAATCTGGGCAACACCTGTAATGGTACCACCTGTTCCTACACCACCGACAACGATATCTACTTTACCTTCTGTGTCACGCCAGATCTCTTCAGCCGTTGTTAACCGGTGCACCTCAGGATTAGATGGGTTTTTAAACTGCTGGGGCATATAAGAGTTCGGTATTTCCCGAACCAGTTCTCCCGCTTTTTGCACTGCTCCATTCATCCCATCGGCTCCCGGAGTGAGCACCAGCTCAGCACCGTATGCTTTGAGCAGGTTACGCCGCTCAACACTCATCGTCTCCGGCATGGTTAAAACCAGGCGGTAACCACGAACGGCAGCCACCATGGCCAGGGCAATACCCGTGTTGCCGCTGGTAGGTTCAACAATCACAGAACCTGGCTTTAGCAACCCTTTTTCCTCCGCCCTGAGCACCATATGATATCCAATGCGGTCTTTGATACTGCCCCCCGGGTTGAAAAATTCTATCTTAACAACCAGATCGGCAACTGCACCCTGTGGTATTTTCCGCAGTCGGAGCAGCGGGGTATTACCAATCAAATCGGTAAGGTTGTCTAAGATCCCCACCAAGCTTTTCACAGCCTTTCTTTTACCCGTTAATAACTTCAGCCCCATGGTTAGGGGCTGTTTTAATTATTTGCAGCAGGTTTACTATAGGGAAACAAACCTCTCATTACAACCCTTAGATGGGGTTTTAAACTATCTCCAGCATCCTTTCCAGACAGCCAAGGGCACGTTCCCTTATTTCCATGGGAACTTTAACCCGGGGCTCGAGGGTTAATAGGGCCTGATAAACCTTATCTAGTGTAATTTTTTTCATATCAGTACAGACCAGTCTCTCTGAAGCCATATAAAAATGTTTATCTGGGCAGCGTTTCTTTAGAGGATGAAGTATCCCCTTTTCGGTAGCTACTATGAACTCATCAGCCTCACTTTCACAGGCAAAATTGATCATACCCGCTGTGCTTGCTACCTTATCCGCCTCAGCCACTACCTCCGGCCTGCACTCTGGGTGGACCATTAAGAGCGCCTCCGGATGCTTTTCTTTTGCTTTGCGGATATCTTCAATGGGCAAAAGGTCATGAATATTACAACAGCCCTCCCACAACACCATATCCCGCCCTGTTTCAGAGATAATGTAATGACCCAAATTTTTGTCGGGGACGAACAATACCGGCTGCTCCTGCGGTAAAGAAGCAACAACATTGACAGCATTGGCTGAGGTACAAGCAATATCGCATTCAGCCTTGACACTAGCAGTGGTATTAACGTAGCATACTACTGTGGCTTCAGGAATTTCCTGTTTCTTTTGCCGTAGTTGTGCCACATCAATCATGTCCGCCATGGGACAGCCAGCATTTTTATCAGGTAAAACAACAATTTTATCGGGTGAAAGTATAGATGCACTCTCAGCCATAAAGTGCACTCCACAAAAAACAATCACCTCAGCATCGGTGTTCGCCGCCCGTTGGGATAGGGCCAGTGAATCACCAATAAAATCTGCCACATCCTGCACTTCCGGGGGCTGATAAAAATGTGCCAGGATAACTGCTTTACGCTCATTTTTCAGTTGGAGTATTTTTTCGGATAATTTTTCAATAGTTTTCTGATCCATTTTTCTCAATCCTTTAGCGGTGACATGTCCCGCAATTTTTCTATAATTGGTTTAATCACATCAAGAAAATAGTCAATATCTTCTTCGGTATTATCCTTTCCCAGGGTGATGCGCAGGGAGCCATGGGCCTCTTCCGGCGGAACCCCCATTGCCGTTAGCACATGAGAAGGCTCAAGGGAGCCAGTAGTACAGGCAGAACCTGTGGAAGCTGCAATCCCCTTCATATCAAGGCTCAATAGCATGGATTCACCTTCAATGTATTTAAAAAGGAAACTGGCATGGTTGGGCAGGCGCTTCGTGGGATGACCGGTCAATTTAACGTCCCCGATACTGAGTAGCCCATGAATCAATTTATCCCTCAGGCCAATTAACCTGGCACCTTCGGTTTCCCTTTCTTCCATAGCTAGTTCAATCGCTTTAGCCAGCCCCATTATGCCGGGTATATTTTCCGTCCCTGCCCGGCGTAAGCGTTCTTGTGCACCGCCATGGAGGAGGGTCTGCCGCCAGTTTGTCCCCTTACGAATATAAAGGGCACCAACCCCCTTGGGTCCGTTAATCTTATGCCCGGACAAAGACAGCAGATCCACCTTCAAATCATCTACATTAACTGGTATCTTACCAACACTTTGCACCGCATCTACATGGAATATTATTTTACATTCTTGGGCCAGTTGGCCAATCTGGGCTATCGGCATAATTGTACCTACTTCGTTGTTGGCATGCATAATAGTAATCAAAATTGTTTTATCCGTGATAGCAGCAGCTACATCATCAATGCTTACCATGCCGTACTGATCTACAGGAAGAATGGTGATATCAAAACCTGCTTTGCCCAGGGCCTTGACGGTGTTAAGCACTGCATGATGCTCAACAGCACTGGTAATAATGTGATTACCCCTGTTTTTGTTAACCTGGGCAGCACCGTGGATAGCCATATTGTCTGATTCCGTCCCGCCGCTGGTGAAAACAATTTCGTCAACGTCTGCACCCAGGGCACTTGCAACCTTTTCCCTGGCTTCCTTTAAATCTTCACGGATTCGTAGCCCATACTTGTGGATACTGGAAGGATTGCCAAAACTATCCCCAGTAATGTATCTATACATTTCTTCTGCCACTGCGGGGTGAACAGGTGTTGTGCCACTATGATCAAAATAAATACTGTGCACTGCCCAAACCTCCTAAATTCTCTGCGATTCTAGAACATCTAAACATAGTAAATTAATCGGAATTATGCATATATAATATGAAATCACTCGGAATTTGTCAACAGTTTTCAATTTACAGTTTTATAGACCTTATCATGAAGCTGGGCAGAAACGTTTTATATATCATAAACAATGCCTGTTTTTGCCTTTAGAAGAACGCAGGTCTTCTGCTTGCCTACATAAATCCGCTAGAGTAACACCGTCCAAAACAGATGCAGTTGCTTCCCTAACCTTTTCCCAAAGATGCTTCGTTACACAAAATTCCGCCCTAATACATTTTTCCGGATCCTCTTCACTTACACAACCTGTAGGGCCAAGTGGCCCCTCCAAGCATCTAACAATCTCACCCGCGGTTATTTTATCAGGTTCCCGCATCAGCAAATAACCACCTTGGGCCCCTCGGACACTTCGGACTAACCCCCCTTTGCGCAGTACAGTCATCATATGTTCCAAATAACCATCTGAAATTAACTGCTTTTCAGCAATTTGAAAAAGCGGCGTTGGTTCTTTTTTATCGTAATTAAACGCAAGTTCCAACATTGCCCGCAGTCCGTACCGTGACCGCGTTGAAAACCTCAATCAAAAACCCCCCTCTAAGAGAACTAAAAATAACGGCCTTTTTCGTTAACGGTTCCAGCATATCTTATGTTTTTTTATAGCTTATATCATCAGACTTATACTTGTCAAAAAAGCCGTTATTTATTGTTTAGCTTCTATT
>JAAYRI010000224.1 GCA_012518875.1 Peptococcaceae bacterium | reverse complement strand
TGTTCATAATCGGTATCATATTCGGGAGCACCTGAAGAATCCAAACTCTCCGAAGGGATTTCGGCCACAATCGTATCCCCTTCTTTAACAGTCAGCATTCCGTCATCTGTCACCTTGCCGATAACCATAGAATGCAGACCCCATTTCTTTACTATTTCATTTACCTGTTCTTCTCTACCCTTTTCAACTATCAAAACCATTCTCTCCTGGGATTCCGACAGCATAACTTCTATGGGATTCATTCCCTCTACTTTTCTCGGAACCTTGAATACATCTATTTCCATTCCGCCTTCACCGGGGGTGGCTGTTTCACTACAAGCTGAAGTAAGTCCGGCGGCTCCCAAATCCTGAAGCCCTACTACAGAACCTGTTTTTAGTAACTCCAAACATGCTTCCATTACTCGCTTTCCTAATTCAGGATCCCCAACGGGGCATACACCTTCACTGTCTTCTTCTAATGTTGAAGAGGAAAAACTGGCTCCGCCTATTCCGTCCATGCCTGTTGCCGACCCTACATACATAACGGAATTTCCCACACCGGAAGCATTTGCACGGTGAATTTTATCATGTTCCACCAATCCGAGGCACATGGCGTTCACAAGGGGATTGCCTTCATATGTATGATTAAAATAAATTTCTCCGCCTACAGTGGGTACTTCCAAGGCTTTTGTGTAATCGGCCATCCCTTTTACCGCGCCTTTTAACAGGACCTTAGTGTTATCACTTTCTCTTATGTTGCCAAAACGCAAGGAATTTAGAAATGCAATAGGCCTTGCGCCCATTGCAAATATGTCCCTGAGAATTCCGCCTACTCCGGTTGCGGCACCCTGATAGGGATTCACGGCTGTCGGCGAATTGTGGCTCTCTATTTTCATAGCGATTGCCATGTTATCACCGATGTCCACTATACCTGCGTTTTCACCCGGGCCTTGTATGATCCTTTTGCCGGAGGTGGGGAAATGTCTGAATAAGATCCTGGAATGTTTATAACTGCAGTGCTCTGACCACATTGCACCATACATGTTTAATTCCAGATCGTTCGGTTCCCTGCCCAGTATTTCTATTATTTTCTGATATTCGATCTTTTTGAGTCCTACGGCCTTGTATCTATTTGACATATGTTTTCCTCCGTTCTGTTAAGATGAACCATGGGGACAGGGCCTCCGGTTAAAAAAGACTGACCGTAGGACCAGTCCCCCTGATTCATCCTGCCATGAGCGGGAGACTGAAGTCCCCCTACAACCCGGAAAGTAGGTTTCAACTGTACGCGGGAGACCGAAGGTCCCCCCTACCGGTGGGTAGACACGCGGGTCTACCCCTGCTATGGTTTTAAATAATCCTTATATCCGATTTCTTTTAACCTGTTTGCCTTTTCTTCAACACCTTGGGATAGCTCCCTCTTATAATCTATCAATTTATTGCTCAATTGTCCATCTCCCAGTGCAATAATTTGTGCTGCTAGGATGCCCGCGTTTTTGGCTGCGTTTATCCCTACCGTTGCAACGGGAACGCCTGAAGGCATCTGCACTATGGAATAAAGGGAGTCCACGCCCTTCAAGGCTTTGCTTTTAATCGGGATTCCGATTACCGGTATATGAGTTATGGCGGCG
>JAAYRI010000171.1 GCA_012518875.1 Peptococcaceae bacterium | reverse complement strand
ATGTAGGCGGGAGTCAGTTGGTCATTCTCACTTCTTTGCCCGATTTGCCTCAGTCCAGCCAGGTCACTAAGAACACCATTGCTGATATTTTTCGACACGCGCCCAATATCCCTGAGCTGCTCTATCAACATATTAGCGTCATCCTTCAGGTCGTTCCAAACACCAGCGTATTCTGTATCTATTGTTTGAGTAAGATCAATCACTGCCATCCGGCCGAGAGCTGCTCTCAACTCACCTACTGGTTCGGCTATCTCCTCCATCAGACCATTCATACCTTCCACAACCCGGCGGTACTCACCCGTATGGCGGCCGGCATCAGCACGGGCATCAAGCCGGCCTTCCACTGCTGCCCCGGCCAGCATATCGGCATCTTCAACCAGCCCGGTGATGGCTTCATGCATTTTGATTAGACCCGGTACCATTTCGTCCTTCTCGCTTCTACGGCCAATCTTTTTAAAATGCTCATACGTAGTCAGGTCACCATTGCTCACCTTGACCACTGTGCCGAGAATATCATTCAGCCTGCCGCAGACTGTGTTAGTTGCCGTTTTGAGATCCAGCCAGGCCCCCGAATAGTCTTTTTCAATCTTCTTGCTATAATCGTTCATTGTTATTTGACCCATAACTGCTATCAGTTCATCAACGGGATTCTCCACCGCATCCATCATCTCATTCAGGCCGCCTACCAAATAACGCCAACCGCCCTCAAAGGCTGTCTTGTCGCTACGGGCTTCAAGGTTACCTACCTTAATCGCCTTGATCATGTCTTCCACCACTTGCGCCAGATTATTTAAGGAATCGATGCAGGCATTCAGATTATCCTTGATTTCGTTAAAATCTCCCTTGTATTCATCAGTAATCTTAGGCGGCTGAATGCCTTTGGCAATTTGATCGATATACTCGGCTGTCACGTTAAGGGGCCCCACTACCGCATCCAGGGTGTTATTTAGGCCATGAATTACCTCCCGGTATTCTCCCGCATGCCTGGACGCATCTGCCCGCACGTCGAGCCTGCCCTCCACTGCCGCTTCAGCCAAACTGTTGGTGTCAATTACCAAGCCCTGGATGGCCTCCATCATCTGGATGTAGGCAGGCATCAGATTGTCATTTTCACTTCTTCTGCCAATTTGCTTGAGCTTGGCCAGGTCGCCAAGATCCCCGTTGCCGACATTTCTTGACACCCGCTCTATATTCCCCAGTTGGACAATAACCTGGTTGGCGTCACCCTTGAGGTCATTCCAAACACCGGCATATTCCTTATCTATTTTCTTGGTCAGGTCATATACGGCTATCCTACCCAGAGCAACCCTCAGCTCACCCACAGGCTCGGCTACTGCTTCCACCATCCCGTTCATACCACCGATAAGCCGGCCCCAATCGCCTTCAAAGGCAGTCATGTCGCCCTGCACATCAAGTTGGCCTTCCCTGATAGCCAGGACCAGCCTGTTGGTCTCTTGCAACACCCCACTGATGTTATCTATACAACCGTTGAGGTTATTCTTGACTTCATTAAAGTCCCCATTGTAGCTCTCGGTGATCTGGGGCGGGATATCACCTTTACTAATCCGCTCTATATATTCTGCTGCTATGTTCAAGGGCCCAATTATGGCATCCAGGGTGTTGTTCATCCCTTCAACAACCCGCCGGTATTCACCCTCGTGTTTTGCCGTCTCAGCCCTGGCGTCCAACCTGCCTTCTACTGCTGCCTGAGCAAGGTTGTTGGCATCATCCGCCAGGCTCTGAATAGCCTCGATCATCCTGGTCATACCCGGTATTAACTGATCATTTTCATTTAACCGTCCAACCTTGTGAAAGAACTTCAATTCCCCAAGATCACCGTGGCTAATCCTGGTTACTGTATTAACAACTGCTGCAAACCGATCTTGCACAGTATTAACGGCATGCTTGAGATCATTCCAGATCCCTGTATATTCATTATCCACTGTTTTGGTAAAGTCGTTATGGGCCAACAGTTTCAGAACAGAAATTAGTTCGCTGGTCGGCTTGTCCACCTCTTCCATCAAACTGTTCATGCCGCCTAATATTGCGCTCCAGTCACCTGCAAAAGCTGCCACATTGCCGCGTACGTCAAGTTTACCCACCCTCACTGAATCAATAAGATGGTTCATTTCCTTTTGCAGGCCCTGCATAGTATCTATACAACCATTAAGATTGTTTTTGATTTCATTAAAGTCGCCATTATATTCTTCGGTTATCCTCGGGGGAATATCTCCCTTGCTGATCCTATCCACATATTCTGCCGTAACATTTAAAGGCCCCACTACCGCATCCAGGGTGTTATTCAGGCCATGAATTACCTGCCGGTATTCGCCCGAATGTCTGGTCACATCTGCCCGCACATCGAGCCTGCCCTCCACTGCCGCTTCAGCCAAACTGTTGGTGTCAATTACCAAGCCCTGGATGGCCTCCATCATCTGGATCAAGGCGGGCAGTAGATGATCATTTTCACTTCTTTTTTCAATTTTTTTCAGTTCGGGCAAATCATCTAAAATACCATTACCTATGTTTTTCGAAACATATTCAATGTTCCTTAGTTCGCCAACAACTCTATTGGCATCATCCTTCAGGTCATTCCAAACACCGGCAAACTCCTTATCTATCTTTTGGGTTAGATCGTTTACAGCCATCCTGCCCAGGACCACCCTCAGTCCCTCCACCGGTTCGGCTATCTCCTCTACCAGGTTGTTCATACCATCTACCAAACGACCCCAATCACCGCTGAGGGCAGCAGCATTGCCCCTTACATCCAGCCTGCCTTCACCGACTGCCGCAATCAGTTTTTCAGTTTCCTGTAATACCCCACTCAAGTTGTCAATCAAAGCATTCAGGTTGTTTTTAACCAGGTTGAAGTCACCTTTATACTCTTCTGTAATGTACGGCGGCTTATCACCTTTGCTAATCCGCTCTATATATTCTGCTGCCTTATTCAGGGGCCCTGTTACCGCATCAAGGGTACTATTGACACCGGCAACTACCTTATGGAAATCACCATTATGCCTTTCAATATCGGCCCTAACGTCTAGCTTGCCTGCTACAGCAGCATTAGCCAGCATGTGAGCGTCTTCAACCAGGGCTTGAATAGCCTCCATCATTCTAATAAAGGATGGGATTAGCTCATCGTTTTCGCATCTCTTGCCTATTTTCCTTAGATCATCTATATCAACTAGATTTCCCCGGCTAACATTGTCCACAATTTTCCTGATAGAGACAAACTGGCTGCACATGTTGTTTGCACTTTCCTTGAGCACGCCCCAGGCGCCCTCATATTCACCGGTCATACAGGCGGAATAATCATTTACGGCCATCTTGCCCATTACCAGTACCAGCTCATCCACTGGTTTGGCTATCGCCTCCATCATCCCGTTCATTCCACCCACTAATCTGCCCCAGTCACCGCTAAATGCAGCAGCATTGGCACGGACACTAAATTTCCCATCTTCTACCGCGGCAATGAGTTTTTCGGTTTCTTCCAACACCCCACCCAGATCGTCGCTCAAGGTGTTCAGGTTTTTCTTAATCAGGTTTAAGTCGCCTCTATATTCCCCTGTTATATGCGGCGGCTTCTCACCTTTGGCAATCAGTTCAACATACTCCGCTGCCACTTTCAATGGACCGGTTACCCCATCCATGGCATCGTTGATTCCTCTTAATAACTTGCGCCACACCCCCTGGGTGCTTTCTGAGTTAGCCCGCTGATCCAGCTTGCCTTCCCGTCCAACGGCGATAACCACACCTACCTCATCCACAAGAAGGCTAATAGTATCAATACATTTGTTCAGATTGTTTTTAATTTCATTGAAGTCGCCTTTGTATTCATCAGTAATCTTTGGCGGCGTGTTGCCTTCGGTAATCCGATCGATATACTCGGCTGCCATGTTCAAAGGCCCAATAACTGCATCCAGTGTTTTGTTAACACCATCGATTACCCTGTTAAAGTCCCCGCTGTGCTTGTTGGAATCAGCCCTGATATCCAGCCTTCCTTCCACTGCGGCAGCAGCCAGCATATCGGCATCTGCAACCAGAGCCCGGATTGCTTCCATCATTCTGATCAGGGAAGGAATAAGCTGATCATTTTCGCTCCTACGGCCAACCTTCTTCAATTCCTCAAGGTCAATTAAGTCGCCCCGGCTTACATTATCAACAATTTTTCTTATGGTAACAAACTGGCTATGCACATTGTTTGTACTATCCTTCAGGTTGTTCCAGGCACCGGCATAAACACCGGTCATATTTGTAGTGTAGTCATTTACCGCTATTCTGCCCATCACTGATACTAGCTCATTGACGGGCCTGGCTACCGCCTCCATCATTCCGTTCATGCCGCTTACCAGTCTGGCCCAGTCTCCATTAAATGCCGCCTCATTGCCACGGGTATCAAGCCGGCCCTCACCCACTGCCACAATAAGTCTGTCGGTCTCTTTTAATAGTCCTTCGACGGTATCAATGCAGGTGTTGAGGTTGTTTTTAATCTTGTTGAAGTCCCCCTTGTATTCAGCAGTAATTTTGGGTGGTGTGTCACCCCTGGCAATCCGATCCACATACTCGGCGGCCACATCCAGGGGCTCTATAACCGCATCCAAGGTATCATTCATACCCAGGATAATCCCCCGGAATTCCGGATTGATCTTCTCTGCATCGCCCCTGATTCTAAGCTTTCCTGCTCTAGCTGCCCCGATCAGCCTGTTACTTTCATCCAGCAGGGCCTTGATTGTATTTCTAACCGATCTGGTAGTAAAAAAGCCCAATCCCAAACCTAATAAAAGAGCCAGACCACCTAAAACAAGGGTGGTTCTGACCACTCCCAAAACCCCTTCATTTGTGGCAGCAATACCTTGATCAAATACTATTTGATTGTTTGCAAACAGATTATCCACTATTTCTTTTTGCCTGTTTGTCACCTGCACAAGCGAAGCGCCAAGCCTTTGCGCCTCCACCATAGAGTCGGAATCAGCATCTTGATAATGCCGTTCAATTGCCGGTATAAGTTCACCAGTAATGCTCTGGTGGTATGTCTGGGTGGCCTCAATAAGTTTTTGCACCTCGGGTTTTTTCTCCCCACCGACGACGGCCAGGAGCTCATTTTCCGCATTCATAACTTTTCCCATGGAAACATTGTAATCATCCTGGAAATTATTTGTCCCATAGGCAACATAACCACGGATACCGGCAACAGCCCGGTCAAATTCACTCTCTATTTCACTTTCCAGCGCCAGCTGGTTATAAACATGGGAAAGCCCCTGTACCTCGTTTGAAATAGACCGTGTTGAGAAAATTGTCACCAAACTGATCACCAGAAGCAATACTAGTATAATTGCAAACCCCGCGCTGATTTTCTGTCCAATTCTTAATTGCAATTAAATGTCACCTCTTAAATGTCATAAACCTTTTTATTTTGTCCGATCGATTTTTCGAAACAAACGCCCGCCGGACGTTACCTTTTCGAACAGATGGCCAACCTCCTCAGGCATTTGTTGCGTCTGCTCCGTAGCAAAATAACCACCAGGAGCCAGGGCATCGTGGAACATCCTGATCACCTTAACCCGTTCGTCAGCCTGAAAATGCAGCAAAACATTCTTGCACACGACCAGGCTAAAACCACATCCAATAGGCTGGAGGGAGAGCAAATCATGCCTTCGGTATGAAATTTTGTCTTTAATTTTGTCGTCAATCCTAAAGTCACCGGACACCTTATCCGGCCGAAAATATTTTTTGAAATACTCCTGGGGAATACGT
>JAAYRI010000170.1 GCA_012518875.1 Peptococcaceae bacterium | reverse complement strand
GGAAGCTGGAGTCCGCCTGGTGCCCCGGGCACACCCGGGCCAGATATCTATTCGTTTGGGATCACAAGCCCGACGGTAGTCCAAGAAAGTGTTATTTCATGGAGAAAATACATCGGAGGCATGGCTTTAAATGGGTTCACCCCGTCCACGAGATCCTGGAATACGACGGTGTAAAGGGCGAGGAAAGAATTTTGCTGCTAGAAGGTATTGTACTCCACCATTACCCAGATTTAACAAAGTCCAGAGAAAACTATCTTCCCTTGTTGGAGCTGTCCGTAAGCGAAAATCCCGATAACGATAGAGCTATGTTTTGGCTGGGCCGGGAATATGTCTACCGGGGAGAATATGATCTGGGAATAGAAATTTTGACAAGACACCTGGCCCTTCCTTCGGCAAGGTGGGAGGAAGAACGGAGCGCCTCGATGAGGTTGATTGCCCAATGTTATGAGGCAAAGGGAAACAAAAATAAAGCCAGGGCCTGGCTTTTCAGGGCCCTGGGGGAGTGCCCAGATGTCCGTGAACCTTATCTTGGCCTGGTTCGGTTCGGGTATAGGGAGGGAAACTGGCCTTTGGTATATGCAATGGCTGATAAGGGTCTGTCTATTGTTCATAGAACAGACAGTTACCTGGTGGAACCCGAAAGTTGGGGATTTGCCCTTTATGACTATGCTGCCCTTGCCGCCTACCGTTTAGGTTTATATGAAAAGGCCGGGCATTATGCCCTCAAGGCATTTCAATTAAACCCTGCGGACAAGAGGTTGAAACTCAACCTTGAACTGATTAGTCAGCGGTGCATCGAACATTTCAATAAAGGTTGGTGAAGGTTATGACTAGACTAAAAATATGTGTTTATGCCATCTGCAAGAACGAGTCGGCCTTTGTTGAGAAATGGATGGACTCCATGAAGGAATCCGACCTGGTTGTGGTGACTGATACGGGATCAACTGATGACACGGTAGCAAGGCTGAGAGAAAAAGGGGCCATTGTGTATATTGAGGAGATAAAGCCGTGGCGATTTGATCGGGCGAGGAATATTTCTTTAAGTCATGTGCCTGAAGATGTGGATATCTGTGTTTGCACCGATCTCGATGAGTTTTTTGAACCCGGCTGGAGGAATAAATTGGAGCAAGCATGGTTAAATCATAGACCGGTTCACAAGGGGCCAATATCGAAAACGGGGAGGTATATTTATAATTGGAGTTTAAAACCGGACGGCTCTGGTGATACGCAATTTTATTATTTCAAGGTTCATGGACGCAAAGGTTTTCGCTGGAAGTGTCCGGTGCATGAATATATTGAACACGTGGGAACGATCCCACTGGAGATGGTGTTTATAGAAGGCATGGTACTCAATCATTGCCCGGATCCCACCAAATCCCGCGGGTCCTATTTAGAGCTGTTGAAATTGGGTGTAGAGGAAGCACCCGGCGACACCAGGATGCGCTATTATCTTGGCAGAGAGTACATGTATAAGGGTGAATGGCAAAAATGTGTGGACACCCTGCTTATATATCTCGCCATGCCAAACGCGCAATGGGACGAAGAACGGTGCGCCGCCATGCGTTGGATAGCAAAATCCAGCCATAAACTAAAACGAGGCAAGGAAGCCTACTCCTGGTACTACAAGGCAATCGGGGAAGCGCCCCACATGCGGGATCCCTACATTGATTTCGCGTTAATGTGCTGTGGGTTGAGGGATTGGCCAATGACTTATTTTTTGGCCGGTGAGGCATTAAAAATACGGGAAAAGTCGAAAACTTTCGTCAATGCCGGATATGCGTGGGATCACACGCCTGACGATTTATGTGCCGTATCCGCATATTATATGGATATGCCGCACAAGGCGCAGGAGCATGCCCAAAAGGCGCTGAGGTACACACCCGGTAATGAAAGATTAGTCAACAACCTAAAAAAAATTATGGGGACAGCATGAAGGTGGGTGCAGCATACATCCCAGGCCAAAAAAATCGTGGATCGGTATGTCCACGAAATCACTGTTTACCCGCATAAGGTAGATGTTATTTTAAAACTAGATGTTAACGAAAAGGGTGCGGATAAGGGTGGTGTCGGAGGAGGGACTTGAACCCTCACGGTAAAACCACACGCCCCTCAAACGTGCGCGTCTGCCTGTTCCGCCACTCCGACATGTTATTTTAGTTTTTCCCGCAAAAATTATTATAACAGAGAGCCATTTTAAAAACAAGTGGGTTGAGGGTTATTCAGGATAGTCAGAACCATCATGTGGGGCTTTGCACTGTGTCGGCCCCAGTAAAGGTAAAATTTTAATCAACCGAGGGGGGCAGGTAAGGCCCGTTGCCATGTAGAAGTAATCAATGTTCTGAAAGGAATTATGATGGTAATGGGGGGATAAATTGTATCCACAAACACATGTTTATTTTGCTGAGGCACTGATAGGTAGGCAGTCGGATCAGGTAACTCTGGGCAGTATTCTGCCGGACATGCTGGTGGGCAGGGGATTTAATCACCTGGAAGCGCACAGCAAAGGAGCTGAGATATATTGTTTTCTAAGAAAAAACAGTGCTCTGTCTGACTTTAGGTTAGCTGTTCCCACCCACGGTTTCGTTCCCAAAGGGCTTGATTATTATGGGGATGAAAAGTATCTTGATTTTGAAAAGGGTTACTGTTTTGAAAAGGCCAGGCCTTTTACTACTAAAACAATTGAGGCCTGTAATATACCACCGGAAATGGGCTGGTGGAAGGCCCATAATATTATTGAAATGGGTGTGGAGCTGCTGGTCGGCGCAGCGGGTGATTACAGTGGTCGGCTGAAAAGTGCTTTTACCAATCGGGCCCTTGTTTCAGAGGTAGATGAAATGTTGTGTACCCTCTGGCCGGACCGGGATATTGGATTTAGCAGAAGGGTAAAAAGATTTGCCGGCCTGATTAATGTAGAAAAACCCAGTGTAGAGTCACTGGCCCAGAAGTACAAGGTGCAGATGCAGGTCAGACACCAGACGGAAATAGATACAAAAAAGACAGCCCGGCTAATTCACCAGGCAGCCGAAAGTGTCAGTGAAGATATTTATCAATTTTTTGAAAATGTTGCTGTTAGTGTACAAAGAAACATTGAAGAGCTGCAAAGGGATTTTAAAATGGGCCAACATGTAGGTTAGGTTTATATTCTGGGAATGTGGATGGTGCTGATCATAGCCAGGGCAATGATCACACTGGCAATAAGTGCCACCGGGGGGTTGTAAAAGAGGACTATTAATATCGCCAGGGTAGTACCGCCCGCTGTGATGGGCAAACCTCGGAAATAGTCAGTATCGCTGGTTATGTTGTATCTGGCCAGGCGAAAGGCACCACATAAGACAAAGAAGGCGAAACCAATCAGACCGAGGAGGTGCCATTTTTCTGCCAGGGTAGCATATAACATAACTGATGGGGCTACACCAAATGAAACCAGATCCGCCAGTGAATCTAGTTCCCTGCCAAAGGCAGAAGAGGAATTGTAACGGCGGGCCAGGTAGCCGTCAAGCCTATCCAGGGTTGCAGCCAGTACAATTAGCACTGTACCCAACACATAATTATGATTAAAAATAGCAGCAATAGCCAGGACGCCAAACAGTAGATTACCGCCTGTACATATATTTGGTAGTGCGTTTACTTTGATCACAGCCTTACTCAGTTGAGCTCATCCGGGGGCAAAATGCCTATTACAGTTTCCCCAGCCCGCACCCTGTCACCCTTTTTTACTACCAGCTCTGATTCCATTGGAATAAATAGTTCTGCGCCGGAGCCGAATTTGATGGCGCCGAAAATTTCACCGCTGGCCAGTTTTTTACCCTCGGTAACCCAGCATTTGATCCTGCGGGCTATAAAACCTGTAATTTGGCAAACAACCAGTTTGTACGAATTGCTTTTAATACCGATATAGTTTTTTTCATTAATTTCCGAGGCATGACTTTTAAATGCGGGAATGAACCTGCCGGCCCGATAGTACCTATACCTGACCTCGCCTTGCAGGGGTGAGCGGTTAATATGGACATTAAAAATAGATAAAAATATATAAACCCTAATAGCCTTACCCTTAATAAAATTTTCCTCATACACCTCATCAATCCCAACTATAACGCCGTCTGCTGGAGAAAGTATGAGGTTTTCTGCTGTGGGTATATTTCTCCTGGGATTGCGAAAAAAATAGATGATGAAAACAGCCAATAGTGCGGGTAAAGGCATGAGAGTTGGGGCTATAAAATAGAAAACCACCAGCAACCCGAACAGGATTAGCAAGAAAGGCCAGGCTAGTTTTAAGGTTATGGCCACCCTGCCGGAAAAATTGTTCTCGTTGTTGAAAACCAATCTGCAACCTTCCTCCCACCGCATAATGCACCTTTAAAATACCTAGTATATCATACCTTGTAGGACATCCCATTGCAAGATTGTATGAAGATAACTGAATGGTTAACATTGGTTGAAAGCCAACCTGTAAAGGCCAGGCTGCAACTGGTTGAATTTGTTTTTGACACCTGCCAGTTGTTTGGCTATACTCATGACTCTTGGGTTAGTTGGAAAGTGGAAAGTGGAAAGCAGAAAGTTGAAAACGGAAGGCGGAAGGTTGAAAGCTGGATAGATGGAAAATCGGGCAGAAGATATGACCAGTGTTTGAACCGCGATGTAAATCTTGCGGATAAGGAAGATACCTTGACAGGGGAAAGGGGACACATCTCTGTTTGGGGCCGGGCTTTGCCGCTGAGTTATGTCCCCCGATTATCTGTCGCTGGGGAATGTCCCCGAATTAACTGTCCCCGGTTATTGAAAATCTGCCTGGCTTACAAAAGTAGGCGACATCGCGCCCTAATTCAAAGAGCGAATGAACCCGAGGAAAAGCGAGGGCACTGTTTGAGCCGCGTTAGCGGCGAGTTGGCCCGAGCCCGAGGGTGAGGGAGCTCGGGCAATGATCAGGGGTGCGCGGAGCCGCATTGTAAACCTTGCGGATAGATGGTGGTTGTTGGTTAGCCGTTGGTGATTAGTGGTTAATTGTCCGGGGAAATCCCCAAACAAGGAACCAGGGAATAGGGGAATGGGGACATGGTCTGTGGGGTATTCCTTTGGGGTCGGTGGAAAGTGGAAAGTGGAAGGTAGAAAGCAGTGGGGGGTCCTGGGATGCCCCTGATCATCTAAGATAGCTGTTCGGATCTAAGAAACCAGGATAGGGGAGCAGGAACAAGCCTCTGTTTGGGGCTGGGCTTTGCAGTTGGAGGAATGTCCCCAAACTACCGGAAACGGGGTGAGCATGTGAGGAAATGGCGTGAAATCTTAGAAAATAAGCGGATCAAAGGGCTAATCACCTGTTTAGTGCCCTTGCTCACGGTGTTATTAATCGCTGGTGTGGTGGAAGTAAAAAAAATTGCAGTACCCAGGGAACAACCAGCTGTTTCCAATGTTACGGAGGTGCAAACAACAGGTAGGGAAAAGGGGGGGCTTATTTCACGGGGTGCTGTTGGTATGGAGCGCCGGGATGTCCAAATTTTGGCCCAAGTGATAGAAGGAGAGGCTGCCGACGAACCTTATCGGGGTAAGGTAGCGGTAGGAGCTGTGATTATGAACCGTTGTGCAAACCCGGAGTTTCCCAATACTATCCCGGGTGTTATCAACCAGGTAGACGCATTTGAGTCGGTGAGCAATGGCCAGTATCAAAGGCCTTTGAGTGAGGAATCCACGCGGGCGGCTGTAGAAGCCCTAAATGGGAGCGATCCCAGTGGTGGTGCACTTTACTTCTGGAACCCGGCCAAATCAACTAGTAATTGGGTCTGGTCCCGTCCGGTGATTAAAAAAATTGGCAATCATGTGTTTGCCGTATAAATGGCTATATATTTTGTGATACCTGAGGACCTTTTTGATATAGTGCCTGGTTTCCGGAAAGGGTATATTTTCAATTTCATTGATATGACCATCTGCGAGCCATTCCGTTACATTGCCGATTCCACCATTGTAGGCGGCCAGCATCAGGGTTACATTGCCGTTAAATTCATCTTCCAGACCAGCCAGATAACAGGCGCCGATGCGGATATTGATCTCCGGAATAAAAAGTTGATCTACATTGAAATCAGTGAGGCCCAGCTGATCGGCGACTGACAGGCCGGTTTCCGGCATAATCTGCATTAGGCCTCTGGCGCCTTTTACTGAAACAGCACTAGGCCGGAAGCTGCTTTCCACTTTCATCATAGCGGAAAGCAGATAAGGGTCTTGATTGTAAGCCTGGGCATATTTTAATGTTAAATCATAGTAAGGAAGCGGGTAAAAAAGGCGCCTGACACGATCTGCATTAAGAAAGACAACCAGCAAAATCAGTATAATAACGACTAGGGTCCTACGCCTGGTGTAGATTTTGTTCTTTTTTTTTCTATAAAAAGCCGCGCTCAATTATTTCACTCCGCCTGTTTTTACCCACTCATTTTTAGTTATATTCCATCTCGGGTCCAGAAATGTTTTTTAAGCATATTATCCCAGTGGCAGTCAACCTGTCTTATAGTCCTATCTTTATCCCCACTGTTGTCTATTATCCTGGTGGCATGTCTAAGCTTTTCCTCCTGGGGCAGCTGCGCGGCAATGCGCCTTAGGGCTTCTTCCTGTGTTAGGTTGTCCCTTTTGGCTAGACGCTTCACCTGCTCTTCCTGATCTATTTTAACCACCCAGATCTCATCTGCATCTTTTTCCAACCCCACCTCGATTAAGAGGGCGGCATCAACTACCAGCGCTCTGGGGCGCCTACCACCTTTCCCTTTTCTGCATTCTTCTATTTGCCTACCGATATCGGCCTTGATTATTGGGTGGGTGATATTATTAAGTTTTTCCATTGCACATGGATCAGCAAAAACTATAGACCCCATTTTTTTTCGATTTAGTTCCCCGGCGCTGTCTAAAACCTCAGGTCCGAAATGCTCTGCGATTTCCCGTAAGGCAGGTGCCCCGGGTAATACTACCTCACGTGCCACCTGATCGGCATCGATTATTTTTGCTCCCAGTTCCCTGAGGCGGTGGGCTACGGTGCTTTTTCCACTACCAATGTTACCAGTAAGTCCGATGATGATCATTGTTCTCCCCCACATAGACATAGTCTTCTTATTTTCGCGTTAAATCCTGTACTTCCTCTATAAAAATCACATTATATTTGTGAAGATGAACAAAACTGCTACTCCTGTACATTGATAGGATACCGCTTTTTGTGTAATTTTCGCAACTAGAAAAAAGGCCGCCCGTGTTTACAGGTGGCTCCAGCCCAGTGACATTTATTTGACAGGGTAGGCCTTATGCAGTGCAATTCCCTAATTTCTTAGTAAAACAGTTTCAATAGCCCTAAAACAATTAACAGGCATCCCGGTAGTGTAGTAAGGCGGCGGCCAAGCCGAAATTTTGTCACCGAACGGCCTGCCAGCAGGCCAAGATAGGTGAGAAAAAAATGGCCTACACCGACTACTGCTGCCGTTAAAATGATGGAAAAGCCCAGTATGGAGACCGCAAACCCAGCGGCGAAGGCGTCCATTGCCAGGGCCACACCCAGTATTGTAGCTTCGCTTGGGGATATTACTCCAGACTTATCCAGGTCAGCCCTGGTTGGTTCCTTAAGGATTTGGATTACCAGGCCCAGCGGTCGGATGTGTATTTTTATCGTTTTACCGGTGCTGTTTTTGTCAGAAGCAGTATTCTCAGTTACTCTTTCCTGATCCCGGCGGGTTTGGTATAGCACCCATAAACCAATGAGCATCAAAAGAATGCCACCTGCTTTTTGAGCCAATGTAACCGGCAAAGCAGCTAGCAGAATTTGCCCCCCGAGCATGGAAATAGTGATGGCGGCTACGGAAATCAGGCTGATAATACAAAGTGAGGATACAGGCACCTTGATCTGCCTAGAGCCGTAAGCCATCCCTGCCCCAAAAGAGTCCAGGTTTAACGCCAGAGCGAAAAAAACATATGAAAGCAGTTCCAACCCCATTCCTCCCGTTGTGTTTATCCCGCCACATACTAATTTATGATTAATTTATGGAGGTAATGAAGGGTTGGTTACTGCCAAACACCTAGCAATATATGCCTTAAATTGGTAAGACTGGAATCGGCATCATCTCAGCTAATAAATCGGAGTTAATCGCATCTATTTTCTCTGGCAGATCGGGCAGTAATAGGAACTACGTCCGCCTATTTTTTTCCTTATTATGGTCTGGCCGCAGTACAGACAGGGTTGCCCTTCCCGGTTATAGGCACGCAGGTGTTCCTGGTGGTTGCCGGCCCTGCCGTCCCCGTCGATGAAGTTGCGAAAGGTAGTGCCCTTGTGTTCTATTCCCGCTTTTAGGACATCAACAATAGCATGGTGTAGTTTGGCTGCTTCACGGGCCGTTAAGGTTGAAGCCGAGCGTTCCGGGTTTATTCTGGCCCGATGCAAGGCCTCATCTGTATAAATATTACCCAGACCGGCGATGAATTTTTGATCCAGAAGCAGGGATTTAATCCGGGTACGACGGTGTCTGAGTCCCTTTTTGAAGGAATCCCGGGTAAAGCACTCTTCCAACGGTTCCATCCCTAAATCCTTGTAGCCGGAGAGGTTGGCTAAAGCAGAAGTGGGTACCAGCCACATCCCGCCAAATTGCCTCATATCCGCAAATATAAGCCGGTGGCCGTTATCCAGGTGCAGTAGGACATGGGTATACCTGATGGGCGGTTGGTCACCCGTACAATAAATGAGGGCGCCTGTCATGCGCAGGTGCACCGCCATAGAGTAACTATCACTTAAGGTTAGTAGAAGGTATTTGCCACGCCGTTTCACCTGTAGTATTCTTTTGTTTTTGATCAGCTCTATAAATTTTTGCGGGTCAGGTGTACGTACAATTTTAGGCAATAGTATTTCTCCACCGGTAAATATTAGTCCGGCCAGTTTGGCCTCAAGCGTACGCCTGACGGTTTCCACCTCAGGTAGTTCCGGCATTGTTTCACTCCCTAAATAGTTTTAACATCGTGCCAGTTTGCACCAATTTTAATATCAACCACTAGAGGAACATCCAGCACCAGGGCATTTTCCATGCAATGTTTTACCAGTTTCTTTGTTTGTTCCAGCTCTTCCGGCGGGAATTCAAAAATCAGTTCGTCATGTACCTGTAAGAGCATCTTTGCCTTGAGATCATGTTCAGCCAGCTCGCGGCTAATATTAACCATGGCCAACTTGATAATATCTGCAGCACTGCCCTGGATGGGGGTGTTCATAGCTGTTCTCTCTCCGGCATTGCGCAGGACACGATTTGGGCTGAAAAGGTCAGGCAGGTAGCGTCTTCTATTTAGGAGCGTGGTGACATAACCCTTTTCTCTTGCTTCCCGGACAACCCTTTCCAGATAGTCTTTTACCCCCGCATAGCGATGGAAGTAGTTTTGAATATAACGGCGGGCTTCCTGTCTGCCCACCTTGATATCCCGGGCCAGACCAAACTCACTCAGGCCATAGATAATGCCGAAGTTCACTGCCTTTGCCCTACTGCGCATTTCCGGTGTTACCTCGTCCGGGCTAACGGCAAAAACTTCTGCTGCCGTCCGAGTGTGGATGTCTTCTCCACTCATAAAGGAGCCTATAAGTGTCCGATCCCTACTGATATGAGCAAGCACCCGCAATTCGATTTGCGAATAGTCGGCCGCCAGCAGCAGGTTGCCTGGCTGAGAGGGAATAAACACCTTCCTGATCAAACGGCCAGCCGGCAGCCTTATAGGTATATTCTGCAGGTTGGGTTCAGCACTGGACAGCCTGCCGGTGGCTGTAACGGTTTGGTGGAATGTGGTGTGCAGGCGCTTGGTTTGTGGGTTTACCAGAGCAGCAAGGCCGTCGGTATAAGTTGATTTTAGCTTCATCAATTGGCGGTATTCCAGCACCTTGACCACAATTTCATGGGACATGGCTAGTTGATCTAATACCCTGGCATCTGTGGAATAGCCTGTCTTTGTCCTTTTAATGACCGGCAGCTTCAGCTCCTCAAACAACACCTTTCCTAACTGTTTAGGGGAATTAATATTAAATACCACACCGGCCGACAGGTGAATTTCCTTTTCCAGGTTCGCAATTTGATGTCCCAATTCTACGGACATTTCTTGTAAACCATCCCGATCAACCGCTACTCCTATGATTTCCATTGTCGCCAGGACCTCCACCAGGGGCAACTCTACGTCAAAATAGAGCCTGTCTTGTTCACACAGGTGCATGCTTTTTTCCAGCAGGGGAACAAGCTGAGAAATGCACAGGGCCTTTGCCGGCAGTTTTTTTTCACCTTCAGGCAGCACAGCGTCCAGGTGTTCCAGAGCAATATCAGCTAAATCATTGTTGGCTGCGGTGGGGTTCAGAAGGTAGGAGGCAACCATGGTATCAAAGGCCAGGTGCTTTAGTTTAATTTTATTTTTATGCAGCAGCCAAATTAGCTCTTTGGCGTTGTGACAATATTTTTTTATAGTAGGGTCTTCACAGACAGCTTTTAATGTTGCCAGATGTTTTTCCTGGGATGTCGTGGTAATGTCCGGTGTTTGTTCTATGTTCTGGAACAGGTTTGTCTGATCTGCGGTGCCGTTTTCCGGCCCAGACTGCAGGTTAAGATAGTAGGCCCGATCTTCATCCAAGACAAATCCTACCTCTGTAATTCTCTCGCCGATGTGATTTAAGGCCAGGCAAACACGGCCCGCCTTTTGAGCGGCTTTAACAAAGTTTTTTTGTCTGGCGGGGGTATCCAGGTGGGTGTATGTTACCGGATAGGTTTCCAGGTCGGGTTCTGACAGCACCCGTTTTGACTTTTGACCCGTTCCTTGATCTAATCCATCGCCTTCCTCTTGCCCTATATCCCTAATGCTGTCGCGATAGAGTGCCTTGATCAGTGATTTGAATTCTAGTTTTTTGAGCATTTGCAAAAGGTTTTGGTAGTCCGGTTTTTGAAGGCGGCACTCTTCCAGATCAATTTCTGTGGGCACATGGCGGTCAATAGTGACTAGTTTTTTTGAAAGTATGGCCATGTCTTTTTGGTTGTTTACCAGACTGGAAGCGCGCCCGATAAGCTCTCCGGCATGGGTGATGATTTCTTCCAATGTGCCGTATTCTTTGAGCAGGCGGGAAGCTGTTTTTTCACCGATTCCCCGTATGCCTGGTATATTATCCGAACTGTCCCCGGTTAGGCCTCTAAAATCTGTATACTGGCGTGGTGTAATGCCGTAACGATCCCAGACCCGGCCTTCATCATATTCATCCAGCTCGCTAATGCCTCTTCGTGTAAGCCTCACCTTGGTCAGGGGAGAAACGAGCTGGAGGGCATCACGGTCTCCAGTCACGATGATGCTTTTAAGCCCTTCTTGCTCGGCTATTTGTACTATGGAGCCAATCAGGTCATCTGCCTCGTAGCCATCTAGTTCATACATTTTCACTCGCATAGCCTTTAGCAGGTTTTTTAACAGCGGAAACTGTGGCCGCAGGTCTTCCGGCGTGGGCGGTCGGTTGGCTTTGTAATCTTTAAAGTCAGCATGGCGGAATGTTACCCGGCCTTTGTCAAATGCTATCGCTACCCTGGCCGGAGATTCGTCATTGATTAGTTTTACCAGCATGTTGGTGAAACCATAAACCGCGTTAGTTACCAGTCCTTCACTGGTCGAAAGCGGTGGAATGGCGTGAAAAGCCCTATGGACCAGGCTGTTGCCATCAATTATAATTAAGTCAAGAATTTTATCTAACACCTACCTTATCTAGTTATTATGGACAGTGGTGAATCTAGTGTAAGTAATTTGTAGTATTACACCTGGCAAAGCAAAATACCTCCCCGCCTTAAAAAAATCACATCTTTGGAAAAAAATGCAGGACTTTATACCGTGGGAGCGAAATTGTTTACTTATAAAAGTGGGGATCCGGACAGTAATTCCTGAATAATTGTGTTTTGTAATAGAGGAAGGAACGGTGTTGTTTATGCGGAAAATGCATTTTCTGCATTTTATCCTGGTGATAGCCCTTCTTTGTACCCTTGGCGGGGTCAGGCCATCTTTTGCTGCCGAGCACCTGGACCCAGGTATGGATACTTTAGAGGAGATCCTCAATGACGTACAGTTATTGCACATCAGTATCCCAGACAATAAGACCTTAGTCAAGGGTGCTATTGAGGGTCTAATTGACACCCTGGATGATCCGTACACCAGCTACCTGACACCGGAGGAACTAAAAGAATTTAGGGAGTCAATAGACGGTAACTATGTTGGCATCGGCGTGCAGATGCAGCCGGGAAAAATATACCCCCAGGTTCTTAACACCATTGAAAATACCCCCGCCAGCAAAGCAGGCATAAGGCCGGGTGATTGGATCATAAAAATAGATGGGGTTGATATTTCCAATGAGCTCTTGGGCCAGGTTGTGGAAAAAATTCGGGGACCGGCGGGAACAAAATTAACCTTAACCATTCGCCGGGACGGAGCAGCCGATTTTGATATCATACTTACGCGGGCTGGGGTCACTACCCCTACTGTATCAGGTGATGTTCTTTATGGTAATATCGGTTACATATATATTAGCATGTTTGGGGATCTTACCGGAGATGAATTCAAAAAAATATTAGATAAACTAATAGAGCGGGGGGCTTCCAAGCTAATTCTGGATTTAAGGGATAATCCCGGTGGTATCATCCACCCGGCTCTTAGTGTTGGAAGTAACTTTATTGAACAGGGCAATGTTGTGGTCAGTATTTGTGATAACGTGGGCAACAGGGAAGAATATCTGGCGGAAAGGCTAGAAGGCAAAGACATGCCCATAATTAAAGGTATGCCCATGGCAGTGCTTGTCAACGAATATACCTGCAGTGCGGCCGAATTAATGGCGGGCGCACTGCAGGATTATGGACTGGCAACCCTGATTGGCGGACAGACCTTTGGTAAAGGTTCTGTGCAGGCCGTAATCCCGCTGGAAACAGGTGGAGCCTTAAAGATTACAGTGGCCAGGTATTTTACACCCAGGGACAGGAGCATTGACGGCAAAGGGTTAAGGCCTGATATCCAGGTATTGACACCCGACCTGTCCCCAGCGATAGCTTATTCCTATCTTAATGGGGGTAGGGATTGCACGATAGTGTTTGATAGGGATAGGGATGAGGTAGTGGTGAATGGTATTTCCATCGGAAAAGGGCGGATCTTCCAACTGCAGAATAAAATCTACCTGCCGTTAAGGCTAGTGTTGGAATCTTTGGGGTATAAGGTTGACTGGTTACCCAAGGAGGGGGTTGTGCAGGCTGTAAAGCCCCTGTTAGAGGTTTCCTTTTATCCAGGTGGCGACTGTTATGCTGTTAACGGTCGGACCTATCCGGCTACAACAGAAGTTTTGTCTATAGAAGATCATATGTATGTTCAGGAATCCCTGTTGCCGTTTTTTGGGGCCACGATCAAACATGAGGGGAATACTATCATTATTGAGAAAAAATAATGGTTATGATATAAATAATAACAACCAATATGCCTTAGTAGAGGAGGGTGAAGAGAAAAAATGCATATAAACAAAAAAATGCTTTATTCTCTTGAACAAGCAAGATGGCAGCGTGCCGGACAGGAACTGCGGCATAGGCTGGGCCGGTTTGCTGATCAACCGGACTTTGCCAATGATGCTGCCCATGCCCAGGACCTCTATCTGGAATATATCGATAAAGAGCTGATAGATAGCGACGACGACTTTATTATGGAACGCTGCTTTGAATGGTTTATCTTTGATTACAGGTTGTGCAGCGGCAAGACTATTATCGAAACATTTCACGATAGACACCGCCAATCATTGAGTAAACATGAGGTAGCCCTATTGCAAAAATGGGCGATTTCATACAACTCCATTTATGAAGTTATCGAGGTTTTACCGGAAGAAGGGCTAATAATAAAGGATATTTTTAATCCAACACAGATTAAGGTTAGTGATATCAGTGCTTCCTTCGATATGGAGCAGGGTGGTATTCTATTAATGAGGGTCCTACAGGTAGGGGAGGAATATGAGTTTTCCACAAACGGTTTAGCGTTACCCGGTGAACTAAAGGAACCACTGCGGCAGAAACTGCAAAGGGATTGGTTGGAGGTTTATAAAGGGAAAAAAATTAGTACACCGAGATGGGGATACTACCTAAAAGAAAGAGCCCATGTAATTAATGCCTGGGTTATGAATTTGGGCATGCCGAATTCAGGATCCGGAAGGGATATGCTGGGGAAAGAAGCGATGGACAGGATAGCCATTCATACCATAACCTGCTGGGAGGAAGTACTTACTTCTATCAAAGGTTCTAGCCGATTCAGGCTAATTGGTGAGACGAATGACGCCCTGGGTGCTTTCCAGCAGGCTACGGCAGCAATACTTGGACCGGGGCGCCATACTAGAACCCGGAATAAAAATGTGAAAGGCCCAGAGGGGAAGGATCAGGAGCCTGATCAGGCATTGGATGTTTTGCAACCTGTGATCGGTAGGCTTCTTCTAACGACCCGGTTTATAATTGTAACTGCTTCCACTGTAGAGCTTTTAGCAGAATGCCGGGATCTGTTGCTGATGTTGTTCAATAGATTTATTGTTAATGGAGTTGAGCATCAGCAAAAAAGCAGGCATGGTTCCGCACCGGATGAGGGTGAGATGTACACATGGCCCAGCCTTGTTTATGCGGGGGTGGCCGCCAGCATCAAAGAAGAATTGCAGGTCTTTGGATATACTGCAAAACAGCAGAAAGGTGCGATCAAGCTCTGGTATGATTTCTGTTCAAAAGAACAGCCGACAATAAGAAAGACTGCGGTTTGGTATGCAACAGTGATCTACGCTTTGGACTGGCTGGAAAAAGAGGGGCATCTGCGGCAGCGGGATCTGGCAGGCAGGTACGGCATTGCCCCTTCTACTATTTCATCCAGATTCAGGCAAATCTGCCGGTCCCTGAATTTGGTACCAGGTGACAGGCGCTACTCCACCTATCCGGATCAGACTTAAATTTGTTTTGTCCGGCATTATGGCTAAACGACATCTTATTCTAAGGGTTATATTTGTGGGTGGGGATACAGTGCCACCTGGAAAGGGACGGTTTTAATTTGACCGAGTTAATAGAAGCGGTTGCCAGGTTTGTAACTAACTACATAGCAGCATTGGGGTATTGGGGGGTGGGCATTGGCATGGCTATTGAGAGCGCCAATATTCCTTTGCCCAGCGAACTTATTCTACCCTTTGGCGGTTATCTGGTCTCTACAGGCCAGTTAAATTTTTATGGGGCAGTAATGGCGGGGACAGTTGGTGGAACTGTCGGTTCCGTACTTTCTTACTACCTCGGTTTATGGGGCGGGCGGCCTTTACTAATAAGGTATGGCCGCTATTTTGGCTTTTCTATGAAGCACCTGGAGATGGCCGACAGGTGGTTTAAACGTTATGGTGAAGCAACAGTTTTTTTCACCCGTTTGATGCCTGTGATCAGGACCTTTATTTCATTACCGGCGGGTATTTCCGGTATGAACTTTAAAAGGTTTGTTATTTACACATTTCTTGGTTCACTACCCTGGAGTATCCTGCTTGTCTATGTGGGGCTAAAACTTGGCCAAAACTGGGATGCCATTAAGCCGTGGTTCCACAGACTGGATGTCGTGATTGTTCTGGGTATTGTTGCTGTTGTGCTTTACTTCTGGCGCCAGAGCAGGAAATCCAGGTAACAATATGCCAGGACAATCCTTTTGCAGGGATGTGTGATAAATTGAAAATCCGAATAGGTTTGTGGTAAAGCCTGCAGGCAGCTGCGGGCTAATTTGTTTTTTACGGAATAGCTTAATAATGTCTTGGGATAATATCCTTATACAAGATTCTAAAAAATTGCTGGTATCTTGATAAGGGAGGATAAACCAGGTGGTTGGAAAACCAGGAATGATACCAATGGTACTTTTCCTTACATTTATCATTGCAGTGGCCTTTTCCGGAGAGGCCTTCGCCGGTTCCCCACGGGTGACCGCCGATGCAGCAGTGCTGATTGATGTGGCCGATGGGCAGATTTATTTTTCTAAAAACCATACCAGACGAGCAGCCCCGGCCAGCCTGACCAAGCTCATGACTGCTGTGGTAGCGCTGGAAAATGGCCGGCTGGAGGATGTAGTTACCATAGACTCTGAGGCAGCATCCGAGTCTATGGGATCCATTATTGATTTGCGTAAGGGTGAAAAAATCACTCTCGAAGAACTACTTACAGCGGCGCTGGTCATTTCGGCCAATGACTCCACTGTGGCCATTGCCAGTCATGTGGGAGGAAGCCACTCTAGCTTTGTGACGATGATGAACAGCAAGGCTTCTGCTCTGGGCCTCTTCCATACCAGATTTGTAAATACTAATGGTTTCCACCACCCGAATCATTATACCACAGCCTATGATTTGGCTCTGCTGGCCCGTTATGCTCTAGGCCATAGTAAAATCAACGAGCTGGTTCAGACCAGAGAAACGGCAATCCACTGGATCGAACCGGCGGATAGGGAAGAGAAACTTAGAAACAGCAACCGGCTGCTCTTTGGCCAGTACGAGGGAGCAGATGGGGTGAAAACGGGTACTACGGGCCGGGCAGGCAACTGTCTTATAGCATCGGCCACTAGAGACAACCGCAGGCTTATTGCCGTGGCCCTGCATAGTGATGATCGCTATCGGGATTGCATTAACATGTTTGACTATGGTTTTAACGTCATCAAGCCAATTACTGTGGTGGAAGCTGGAGAACCGATGATTAGTGTTAAGGTGAGTGATGGGGTGAGAAACATGGTGGAACTGGTAGCAGAAAACAACCTGGAAATACGCCTTGATCCGGAAGATCTACCCAACGTGGAAAGAAAAATTATCGTGCCGGATCCACTGGCCGCTCCTCTTAAAACGGGGCAGCATCTTGGGGAGTGTATATGTTTGCTCCAGGGGCAGGAGCTGGGCCGGGTCAAATTGCTCGTTGCCGAGGAACTAAAACGCCCCGGCTGGCACAGGCAGGTGTGGGACCTGCTATTCAATTGAACCAGACCCTTGCCGACAACCGGTGGTATCAAATGCATTAGATTTTTAACTATCCTATCCCTGCT
>JAAYRI010000022.1 GCA_012518875.1 Peptococcaceae bacterium | reverse complement strand
CCGCACAGTACACCCATATCCGAATCAGCGCCTCCGCGTCTGACCCAAGTTAGGAGCCCAGTGCGGTAGTTCCGCACGCTGGGATCTGTACGGGGGGTGCCGGGTAACCGGTATTCCTACCGTGACTCTTGTGTCGTTTTCCTCCATGTTTGGACACAAGTGGGATGGTTTTCTCTTATCGGTGATCATTATTTTAATATCCTCTATGTTTGAACGACACAAGAGAACCGTCCCTTTGTGTCACATGTGTCACATAACGAGAGGTAGTTTTTGTAACGGTAATTAGCACAAGGGGATGATATAGATATAAAAGAACAAGTTTGGACAGCCCCCTTGCGCCCCCCCTCATTTGTTCCAAGCGGAGGATAAAAAAATGCACATGGTTATGGAAAATAATACAGAAAAGAGAACAGCAGAAATTTCCTCTTGTGCCGGTAACAACTACTGCCGGGTTTATGAAAAGAGCGTGGTGCGGCAGGTTACCGGTGAAGCAATCAGGCCGGGAGGGTATTATTTAACGGATTACGCCCTCGGTATCTGTGGTTTTACTGCCGGATCCAAAATTTTGGATGTGGGCTGCGGCAGCGGGGCAACGGTAGAACATTTGCTATGCAATTATAATTATGATGCTGTGGGTGTTGATCCTTCTCCTTTATTGTTGGGGGAAGGCCGCCGTAGGGTGTCCTCATTGCCTCTGATTGAAGCCCGGGGTGAACAACTGCCTTTTGCCGCCAGTGTCATGGACGGTGTTTTAGCCGAGTGTACCCTATCTGTGATGGCTGAGCCGGGCCGCGCCCTGGAGGAAATGCACCGGGTGCTTAAGCCCGGCGGGTTGCTGGTAATCCAGGATGTGTATGTCCGTAACCAGGCGATGGTGGCCGGCCTGCGCCGCCTGCCGCTGACAGTTTGTTTGGCCGGTGCTATGACCGGGCCGGACCTGACGGCTAGGGTTTCATCAGCTGGTTTTCAGATATTGCTATGGGAAGATCATTCCCGCCTGTTGGTAGAATTGGCGGCCCAGTTGGTATTTGCGCATGGTTCGCTAGGGCGATTCTGGGAAGAGGTGACAGGCGGGTCCATATGTGGATCAGCGATTCAGAACACCGTCAAAAAATCCAGACCGGGTTATTTACTGTTAATCGCTAGGAAGCCGTGCTAATGAAGCAGGTTGTGCTATGCTAGCAGTTTTTTATCGAAAGGGGTTTCAGCACATGAGTGACGTCATGTTTCGTATGTTCGAGCTGCACCAGCAGGATTATAACTGCAGCCAGATACTATTGCAATTAGGATTGGAAGCCCGGGGTACCTATAACCCCGATCTGATCAGGGCCATGCATGGTTTGGGCGGCGGGATGGGTTTTTCCGGCAAGACCTGTGGCGCCTTGACCGGTGGGGTTTGCCTGCTTAGTTTATACGCCGGAAGAGGGCAGGAGGAGGAAAAGGCTCATAACAATTTTATTTTAATGATTGGTGAGCTGGTGGAGTGGTTTGAGAACACTATCGGGGCGGAGTATGGGAGTATAAATTGCCGGGATATTATTGGCGATGATTTGAAAACCCAGACTATTAACCCCAAATGTAGCAACATTGTTAGTGCCACTTACGACCAGGTCAAAGAAATATTGGCATCCAGGGATATCGGTATGTCAGATGGTAGTGCTAAATAGAAAAGGGCCTGGAGAAATAGAGGTAGAGAAAATTAACGGAGGTGGGGGCCTGTTTGTTAACAAAAACACCTTTGGACCCCTGGATTTATAGCAAGATATCCGGCCGGGTGGGGATGGCTGGGCGGCTAACCCGCATGATGATCGAATCCTATCAACTGCATCAGTTAAAGGCAACCCTGGCTCTGGCCGCAGAAAAAAGCCCTTTTTATCGCCGTTTGCTGGCCGGTCTGGCTTTAGACAAAATTGGCTCGTTAAAGGATTTGCGCAACATTCCCTTTACTACAGCTGCTGATATTAAGGCAAATTCTATGGGTATGCTTTGCGTATCCCAAAGTGAGATCAACCGGGTGGTGACCCTCAGTAGTACGGGAACAACCGGCCGGCCTAAAAGAGTTTTTTTTACTACTACGGACCAGGAGTTAACGAGGGATTTTTTCCGCTGCGGCATGTCTACCCTGGTGCAACCAGGCGATAGGGTGTTGATTCTATTGCCGGGGGAGGTGCCGGGGAGTGTGGGCCACTTACTGGCGGAAGGCTTGCAGCGCATGGGTGTCCATGCTGTTCCTCATGGAATAGTGCAGGATGCCCGAAAGACCCTGGAAGTGATGGAAAGGGAAGGAATAAATGCATTAGTTGGTATCCCGACCCAGGTTTTGGCCCTGGCCCGCTTTGGGCCACCTGGCCAAAATAACTATGGCTTGAATGTGAAAAACATGCTGCTCAGTACCGATAACCTGCCTCGGGCTATAATCGCAGCTATAGAAAAAGCCTGGAAATGCCGTGTATACAATCATTATGGTATGACGGAAATGGGCTTGGGCGGTGGGATTGAATGCCGGGCCAGGACGGGACTGCACCTACGGGAGGCGGATCTGTATTTCGAAATTATCAACCCGGATAGTGGTGAAAATTTGCCTGATGGGGAGGAAGGGGAACTGGTTTTTACCACCCTTACTCGTCAAGGCATGCCCTTAATTCGTTATCGCACCGGGGACTTAGCCAGTTTTATTCCCGGCCCTTGTCCCTGCGGTACGGTGTTGAAGCGTCTCACCAGGGTGAGGGACCGTATCAGGGGGCGTGTGCCCCTGGGTGGCGGTGGCTACCTGAGTATGTCCATGCTGGATGAGGCCTTGTTTGCGGTGGACGGCGTAATAAATTTTAAAGCTGCCATTGGGGCTGCCCTTGGCCCGGACAGGCTGAGTATTGAGGTGCAGTTAGCGCACTGGGCTGGCAGGGAGGTTCTGGATCTGATCTCTAAAAGCATCTTATCTATTTCAGTAATTGTGAAAAATGTACACCAGGGCTATTTAACCCTGGCACCGATACAAGTGGACCGGTCTGCTGCCTTATGGCCGCCCGCCAAGCGCTATATTCAAGCCGGGGACGGTTGTGTACCACGAACACACTTTTAAAATAAATTAGAAAGTGTGGTGCTGTACAGGAGATGAGGGTAGGCCCCTCGGAATCGGCTTGCAGGAGCAGGTTCCAAATCACCTTAAGCTACTGGGGTAAAGAGCCTTGGTAGTGAGCGTTAGGGAAAATGCAGGGATTACCTGTCAGGTGAGAAATAAGGAGACGAGTGCAAACGAACTGCTGACGAAGTATCGAAACACTTTATGATGGCGTCAAAACCGGGGGTTACCTGTTCTCCCGGGATAAGTCTGGAGGGAACCTGTGTACTGTCCAGGCGGCGTCCGGTATAAAGGCGGCGTGACCTTATTTCGGGCTTCTGTACGGAAGTGGGAACCTGTCGCTTCGATGCCAAGGGAAAAATCCAATAAGGAAGCCCCTTAGAGGATGAAGTTACCAACGCGAAGCACAGGGGCGGGGTAGCCCGTAGTAGTGAGGAAGGTCCATAATGGGACTGGAGCAAAGGGGCTGTGACACAAAAGAACCGTCCCCCTGTGTCCCCCCGACGATGTCCCTGTCCCACGGACCCGGCGAAAGGAAGAAAAAATGTCTATTGAACAAAATGTAGTTTGCTGTTGCCCCGATGAAGATCATATTTCCGGCTGCATGGTTTGCGGACAGGAGTTGTTTTGTACCCCGGATAAGCCACTGCGCGCTACCTGTTTTTACTGCAGACAAGAAAAGGTAACCC
Source organism: Peptococcaceae bacterium (assembly GCA_012518875.1). Taxonomy (GTDB): domain Bacteria; phylum Bacillota; class Desulfotomaculia; order Desulfotomaculales; family Pelotomaculaceae; genus Syntrophopropionicum. Next base: position 2,425 of record JAAYRI010000022.1, on the reverse strand, counting down.
ACGTCTTTTGTCTGGCCGGACATTACGTCTGTGACCAGTGCCACAGTAAAGATATTTTAGACATTGTAGAGCTTAAATGCAATGAGAGTGAGCTGACGGATCCGCTGGAGCTGTTGCTGGACATCTTTGCTTTGCCCACACTACACATGCATGGGCCCGAATATCACAGCATTGTACCGGCTGTTTTGGTCACTGCTTATGGTAACAGCGTTGGTAAAAAAGATCAGGCCGCCATCAAGGAAGCCATCTCCCGGGGTAAAGCAATATTCGGCGGTATCTGTGGGACCCACGGGACCTGCGGCGCCTGCATCGGTATAGGCATTGCTTACTCCATTATTCACCGGGTGACACCCTATTCAATAGAAGAAAGAGGGGCGGCCAACCACATGACGGCTTTGGCCCTGACTGCGATCAGCAGGTTCGGCGGGCCCCGCTGCTGTAAAAGGGATTCTACTATCGCCGTCACCACAGCTAGAAAACACTTTGGCTGCTTTACCGGTACCGGCAAAAGCAGATATGTCTGCAGTCAGTATGTGGACAACGATATGTGTATCGAAAGCAAGTGCCCCTATTATCCACGCAATTCAAGCCGGGAAAGTTCTTGAACTTGAATTGAGGAGTTGGATATAGGGTGGTCTTGATATTTGGTATAGGGTTAGAATCCCTACGAATACAGTGGAGGGCAGAATAATGCGAAAGGTTGTTAGACAAACATATAGTGTATGTCCCGTTTGCCTGGACCGCATTCCGGCGGAACATGCTACCTATGGCGACGGGCGGATTTACCTGGAAAAAACCTGCCCCGTACATGGTGATTTTTCCGTCATAATCTGGCATGGGCTGCGGGATGCAGCAGACTGGCGCGGGGATCTGCCCATGATTGCCCCCGGTGAAAATAAAAATTGTCCCCATGCCTGCGGCCTGTGCCCGGAACACCGGCAAGGCACCTGCTGTGTCTTACTGGAAGTTACCCGACGCTGCAATCTGCGCTGTTCCTTCTGCTTTGCTGAAGGCGGCAGCGGTGAGGATATCCCTTTGGCCACAGTACGGGAAAACCTGTACGAACTTGCTGTGCCCGGCAAAACCCTGGTCCAGCTCAGCGGCGGCGAACCTACAGTGCGGGACGATTTACCGCAAATTGTTGCTGCCGCCAAAGAAGCCGGCTGCCGTTATGTGCAGCTGAACACCAACGGTGTGCGGCTGGGAGAGGATCTGGGGTATGTTCAACAATTGGCCGAGGCCGGCCTGTCCTTTGTCTTTATGCAGTTTGACGGCACCAATGATGAAATCTATCGCGCTTTGCGAGGCCGGGATCTGTTGGAAATAAAACAAAAGGCTATAGAAAACTGCGGGCGTTATAACCTGGGCGTTACACTAGTGCCCACCATTGTGCCCCAAATAAACACCCAGGACATTGGGAATATCCTTCGTTTTGCCATTTCCCAGGCCCCGGCGGTACGGGGTGTGCACTATCAACCAGTCAGTTATTTTGGCCGCATTCCCTCGCCACCGTCCGATAGCCAACGGTTCACACTGGATGAATTGCTCGATGCTATTGAAAAACAGGCCGGGACGCTGGTCCCTCGGGACACCCTGCGGCCCTCCCGTTGCGATCATCCTATGTGCGGTTTTCACGGTGACTATATTGCCATGCATGATCAAACTCTGCATCCATTGCGCAAAGCAACTAGTGTTACTGACGAACCGGCTACAGCCGATCAAAATAGGGCCTTTGTGGCTCGCCGCTGGCTGCGCCCCGAGGCTGGGACTGAGGACATTGCCGGCAGCCCCCGGCAGGAGGAGCCTGTCCAACAGGAGGAGCTGGAAACCCTGGAAGGCTTTCTGCGCCGGGTGCGCTCCCACAGTTTCACCGTCACCTCCATGGCCTTCCAGGATGCGGGCAATCTAGACCTGGAACGCCTGCGCCGGTGCAGCCTGCATGTGTTTGACAACGGCAGATTGGTTCCCTTTTGTGCCTATTACCTGACCAAACACGGTTAAAGTCTTATACGGACTGCCGATAAATTTGATAGAGGAATTATACATTTGGAGATTTACCTTTTATAAGTTAGTTACCCCCTACACCTCATTCCGCATATCAGACAGCATAAAAGCTGTGGAAATATGCGGAATCTTTTTTGTGTTTCAATCAAGGGTGTCCAAGTTTGTCTGTATATTACGGGATAGCACCCAGTTTTGGTACCAGTGTCATCCTCACACCTGCACCTAAAATTAATCAAAATAGGATAAGCGGTAGCAGTATGGGTATAAATTGGGGTCCAAGGGGACACAAGGGGAAAGGGGACACAAGGGGACACAAGGGGACGGTTCGAAAGCGCCGGTAAAAGCCGGCAGTAGGTAGGTGGTGCAAGTCCACCACATGGTAATGATTAGCGACCAGCCATGACCCCGAGTCATGCGTCGG
>JAAYRI010000021.1 GCA_012518875.1 Peptococcaceae bacterium | reverse complement strand
GCCGGGTATTTACATAGAGGACTGGGGTGGTGTCCGGATTGAAGATACCGTACTGGTGGAGGATAGCGGCTGCAGGGTTTTAACGGGGACGCCAAAAGAATTATTGGTCCTTTAGGCGGCCTAATAAACAGTACAGGGGTAAGAAAATTTTATATACAGGAGTTGGGGGCATTGATTTCAACAAATGAATTTAGAACTGGTCAGACTATAGAACTGGAGGGTGATGTTTTCCAGATTATTGATTTTCAGCACGTAAAACCGGGTAAGGGAGCCGCTTTTGTCCGTTCAAAGCTGCGTAATATCCGGACAGGGGCAGTAATTGAAAAGACCTTTAATGCCGGTGAGAAAATGCCTCGGGCCAGGATCGAACGCCATGAGGTGCAATATCTCTATAGTGACGGAAAAGAATATAACTTCATGGATATGGAAACCTACGATCAAATGGCTATGAGCGCTGAACAGTTAGGCGACGCCACCAAATACTTAAAGGAAAACATGAGTATTCATGTGCTCACCTTTCAGGGTAAGTCCATCGGTGTGGACCTGCCCAATTCTGTAGAACTAGAGGTTGTGGAAACCACACCGGGTATTAAGGGCGACACCGCTTCCGGCGGTTCCAAGCCCGCTACCCTGGAAACCGGGGCTGTTGTTCAGGTGCCCCTTTTTATCAATGAAGGGGACAAACTGCTCATTGACACCCGGTCAGGCAGTTACATTAAACGGGCTTAGAAAAGGGCTTTTGGATACCTGAAAAACACGATCTAGACATTGTTTAAAAACCTCCTTTTTGTGACATGCTATAAAAGCCAAAACTAGCCACATTATTTCGCAGGGGGAGGTTGGAAACTGATGAACGAACTAAAAACCAAGGTAGCTTATTTGCATGGTTTGTCCAACGGTTTGGATATAGGTGCGGAAAGTAAGGAAGGAAAACTGCTCCAGGGGATTATTGAGGTGCTGGATGAGTTTGCAGACTCAGTAGGCAGCCTGGAGGAAACCCAGGAAGAGATGGAAGACTACCTGGACAGCATTGACGAAGATCTTTTTCACCTGGAAGATGAGATTTATGAAGATGAGGATGACTACGACAAATTTGTGGAGGTAGAATGCCCCGGGTGTGAGGAAACAGTTTGTTTCGACGCCGGCATTCTTGATGATGAAGACATCGTGGAGGTTACCTGCCCCAATTGTGATCAGGTAGTCTTTGTCAATGATGATACCCACCAGTCTGCAGATAAACCGGAAATGCAGGAGGGAAAATCCTCCTCATCAGACTCAGGGCAGAAAGATGAAGTTATCTAAACAGGTTTTGGTAACGAAAAAAACGGGCGGCATGTTTACCCTGCCGCTCTTTTTTGTGCTGTTTTAGGGGGTTGGGGGCAGGATATGATGCAGGATAGATATGCCGGTGATGTGGGTGACTTCGGCAAGCTGGGTTTGCTGCGGCAAATAGCCGGGACAGGCCTAAAAATTGGCGTCAACTGGTATCGCACGTACAAGCCGGAGGAACACGACCGGGGTGACGGTAAGCATATCAGCTACTTGAATAACAAGGCATTCCGGGGCTGCGATGATCAGCTATTGGCAGCCCTGGAGGCAATTGTTGCCGGTGGCAGAAGTGTGGCCGCCCTGGAACAAGCTGGTCTGATCCCCGGGGCCTGCTTTTATGGGGAAATTTTAAAGCCCGGCAGCGACCGAGACTTTTCGCGACGTATTTGGCACCAAAAGGCACTGGCCGCACTCGCTGAGGCCGAGATTATATTTTGCGACCCGGACAATGGGTTGCTGGTCAAAAGTGTCTCACTGGGATCTGCGAAGAGCGATAAATATGTTACGGCTGATGAACTCATTTCCTATTATCAAAAGGGCCAGAGCGTGATATTTTACAACCACCGCCCCCGCCAAAAAGAAACTCTATACTTGGCGAGGTTCACCCCGCTGCGCCGCAGGACGGAACTGTCCGGTGCCCACTGGATGGGGCTAAAGTTTGCGCGGGGATCAGTGCGGGATTACCTGTTTATCCTCCAGGCAGATCATGTTGGGCCGGTGCAGGCGGCTGTAGAAAAAATGATGCAAAGCAACTGGCAAAGACATTTTTCTTTGTTGGACATGTAGGACAGTCACAGGTAATGCAAACAGATGTGTTGTCTTAGAGTAAAATTATCGTAGGCAAAATGAAAAAAATATGGGAAGAATTTAAAAAAACTCTTCCCATAATCACGTCTTTCCTGTAGTTTGTTAGTT
>JAAYRI010000169.1 GCA_012518875.1 Peptococcaceae bacterium | reverse complement strand
GGCAGATCCAGGTCAAACAAGGGAATAACCGCCTTGATGTGATTCTCGGCACAGTAATCTAGCAAAAATGGGATATACCCATCGTCACAAATCAAGGGGGTAACAGTGCACTTATCGGCAATTTTAAAAGCAGGATTGGCGGCACAACTGTTGGCAACATGAACCTCCCCATTTTTCCCTACAGCCTCTTTAAAATACCTAACCAGGTAGCTGCGTCTGCCCACGGATGTTAGAAGTATTTTCATCATTTGCCTTTTTCCCTTTCACTTATCTCCTTACTTTGCATTTATGTGCAGGTAATCCGCCGCTGTCAGCCTGGATCTTAGGCGATAAAAATTATCACCCCGTCTTAAATAGACAGCCGGGTAGTACCGTATAAACAAGGGGGACAAGCACAGGGTGTAGGCCCCTATTTTCTGGTATACTACCCGATCCCCAACTGATAACAGAGGCTGCTGCACCAGCTCAAACAACCTGTCATTTTCCATGCAGGTAAACCCGACAACAACCTGGGTGTCTAACAGATGCCTCTCCGCCCCATGATCCCGTTTGTAAATAATATCGTAGAAATAGGCAGACTTCTTCATCAAGGGATCCACATTAATTCTGCTGCCATCAGTCACGGCAAAATTATTAGCAGTAGTCTTTTTTACATCAATAATACTGGTGACAAATTCAAAGGGCGATGCCACCAGGGAAACCCCGGGTTCAACTACCAATGTGGTGTTTTCTTGGTCAAATTCTTTGCTTAGTTCATCAGCAATAACCGGGATATAGTCCCTGAACTGGGGCTTGTCCTTTAACCCGCCGCAAAACCCTCCGCCCACATTGACATATTTTAAATCCAAGGCATAAGCCCTCTTAACCTGGGCGGCAATGCCGGCAATTGTTCGGTAGATATTCAGGCTGCGGGAACTGGAACCACAATGGAGGTGTATGCCGGCAATATGTATATGCTTTAATGCGCCAATATAATCTATAGCTTTTTTTAGTTCTCCATTCTCATAGCAAAAGCCAAACCTACTGCCCTCAGCCCCCATTGCCGTTTCATTGGGACAGTATTTTTCCAGATCAAAATTTATGCGCAGGCCTACTTCATATTTTTTGTTGTTCCCGTCAGCCAGTTCCCACAACCATTCCAATTCCCTTCTGGCGTCAATATTAACCAGACAGCCGTTTTCAATTGCTTCCAAAAAGGTCTTTCTGGACTTACAGGGCCCATTATAAATGATTTTGTCCTTTGCATAGCCCATGATCTGGGCCAGGTGATACTCGTCTCCCGAAACTACCTCGGCATAACAACCTTTATTTTTAAAGTAATCAACCAGCCAGGGCAGAGAATTTGTTTTAAATGAATAACCGATGATATGATTTTTCCAATGGGCGGCGAGCGCAGTTTGCAAACTGTCGATATTTCTCTCCAGCTCCTGCTCATCCAGTAAAAAATATGGAGTCTTCATATCCTGTTGGGTTTTTACTATTTCTGCTTTACCCCACTCCAAACTAT
>JAAYRI010000168.1 GCA_012518875.1 Peptococcaceae bacterium | reverse complement strand
TAGTGTTTTATTGTGTTTTTTAAAATGAAGTCATGTTTGGCTAGGTTGTAAAAGGTTGATCACGATGGTCTGCTTGACTCTGCTACAGGAAAGATGGGATACCTGCATACTTTTACTTGACACTAACCCGCAACCCTTTCGTCTTGGTACCTATGACAGATTGTGGTAGAATGTCTTGTGGTGATAAAATGTTTTTTACAATAATCATGGCCGTACTATTGATAGATCAGGGGACCAAAGCACTGATCCGGATGCTCATGTTCCAGGGAGAGTCAATCCCTGTGCTGCCCTCCATTTTTCATCTAACCTACATAATGAACCCTGGCGCTGCCTTTGGCATCCTGCCCAATCAACACGCCCTTTTTATAACTACAGGTGTGCTATTGATTCTGGGGGTGCTGATTGCTTACTGGAGACTGCCGGCGGAAAAAAGGCTGCTCAAGGTGGGACTGGCCCTAATGCTGGGTGGGTCCCTGGGCAATCTGGTGGACAGGGTGCGCTTTGGCACCGTTGTTGATTTTCTGGATTTCCGCATCTGGCCGGTATTTAACCTTGCTGACACAGCCATTATCATGGGGGTCTTTCTGTTGGCCTGGGAATTACTGAAGGATACCAGCAAATCGGGGGAGGGCAGTGAGGGCTAGTGGGGGAGGTACAACATTATTGGGTGGGAGAAAATGACATTGGGAAAAGGCTGGATCTTTTCCTTACAGAGGCGGCGGTGGATTACAGCCGTTCCCAAATCCAAAAGCTGATTACAGATGGTCTGGCCACAATAAATGGTAATATGGTTAAGGCCGGCTACAAGATCAGGGAGGGGGATTTAGTCAGGCTAAAAATCCCGGGACAGGAAAAGGTGGTGGTCAAGCCGGAAAAAATCCCCCTGGAAATATATTATGAGGATCGTGACCTGATGGTGATCAACAAGCCCCGTGGGATGGTCGTCCATCCTGGCGCCGGTCATTACTCCGGTACCCTGGTCAACGCCCTGCTGTACTACACTGGTGAGCTATCCCGGGTTAACGGGGAGATGCGCCCGGGTATAGTGCACCGTCTGGACAAGGATACATCCGGCCTGTTGATGGTGGCCAAGAATGACGCTGCTCACATCAGCCTGGCTCAGCAGCTTAAGGATCGCTCAGCTTCCCGTATTTACCTGGCTCTTGCACATGGTGAGGTCAGGGATGCACGGGGTGTGATAGATGCTCCCATCGGGCGTGATCCTAGAAACAGGCAAAAGATGGCTGTTGTCTACAAAGGCTCCCGGCCTGCGGTGACAATTTACCAGGTACGAGACCGTTATCGGGGTTACACCTATTTGCAACTAAAATTGGAAACAGGCCGAACCCATCAAATCAGGGTCCACCTGGCTTTTATTGGCCACCCGATAGTGGGCGACCCCAGGTATGGTCCGGCCAAGCCTCATTTTCACCTCTCCGGCCAGTTTCTCCATGCCACTACCATCGGCTTTAAGCATCCCCGCACAGCAGCTCATATGGAATTCACCGCGCCTTTGCCAGGTGAATTAGCCACCATCCTTGCCGATCTGGCTGCTGGGTAGGAACATAGGGTGGGTGGACCTCTCCGGGTGACCACGAC
>JAAYRI010000167.1 GCA_012518875.1 Peptococcaceae bacterium | reverse complement strand
TAGTGTTTTATTGTGTTTTTTAAAATGAAGTCATGTTTGGCTAGGTTGTAAAAGGTTGATCACGATGGTCTGCTTGACTCTGCTACAGGAAAGATGGGATACCTGCCTACTTTTACTTGACACTAACTAGCTATAATGCTGATCTTGACACCTGAATTTCCTGGAGGTATACTTTTTAAATGTAATCATTTGCGGTAACATTACAGAGGAGGAAAAGGGTTTGAAATTAAGATTGGGTTTGCCCAAAGGGAGCCTACAGGAGGCTACCTTTGATCTTTTTAAACAGGCAGGTTTCGTTATTAATGTGCGCTCACGCTCCTATTTTCCCGTGGTAAATGACCCGGAGCTGGATATAATTCTGATGAGGGCCCAGGAAATACCTAGATATGTAGATGAAGGTGTGCTTGACGCGGGTATAAGCGGGCTAGACTGGATTTTGGAAAACGAGGCCAATGTGGTTGAGGTGGCGGATTTAGTTTATGCTAAAAGCACCCCAAACCCAATACGCCTTGTAATTGCCGTTGCCAGGGACAGTGATATTGTAAAGGTATCTGACTTAAACGGTAAGAGGATTGCCACAGAATTAGTAAAGGTAACGGAAAATTACCTGAAAAACAATGGGGTTAATGCCTTAGTTGAGTTTTCTTATGGTGCAACGGAGGTAAAGGTACCCCATCTTGTCGATGCCATCGCTGATATAACGGAAACAGGCAGTTCCATCAAAGCTAATAACCTGCGTATTTTAACAACCATTCTTGAATCTACAACAAAACTGCATGCCAATACTGCTGCCTGGGAGGACCCCTGGAAGAGGGAAAAGCTACAGAGCCTATCGGTATTACTTCAGGGAGCACTGCGAGCAAGATCTAAGGTCGGCTTGAAAATGAATGTGCCTGGTGAAGAACTAGACGCCATCCTCGATGTGTTACCGGCTATGAAACAGCCAACTATCTCACAACTTGTGCGCAGCAATTGGGTTGCTATTGAGGTAATACTAGAGGAAAAACAGGTTAGGGATTTGATACCTGCATTGAAAAAGGCAGGAGCTCAGGATATCATCGAGTATCCCTTGACGAAGGTAATACCATAGATTTGCTTTAAGCGCCGTACCGGGTACGGCGCTTTTTTATTCTTTAATTTCCATTATCCAGAAGGAGTTCTAATAGCCCCTGTCTAATTACCTATAAAAAGGGAAAGGAGACAGCAAGTGGGAAATAAGGAATTCAACAGGATACTCCCGGAGGAATACTACGAAAATACACTCTTCTTATTATTTCAAGGACCAAAAATCCTCTACGCATACTGGGAGTTGTCACCAGGTTTAAAAAGCGCGCTGCGCAGGAAAAAGAACATGCAGATTAGGTTGAGTACGGTGTCGGGTAAGCTCTACCAGACATATAACTTTGACCTGAGGGAAAAAAACCATTACTTTAAAAATGTCCAGCCGGGCACGTCTTATTATTGTGAAATAGGGACATTATATAAAGAAAATATATTTATGCCCTTGTTGCGGTCAAATAGTATTTTCACACCCCATGACCTGCCCGGCAACTGTAATGGAATTGGTGTGGCCAATTCCCTTTCCTCAACGATTATGCACAAGACACGTATTTAGATCACAAGCAATATTAGTATTTGCACATGCCTTCTACGTGTTTTGCAGGTTTTTTGGAGAAAATCTTGTATAGAGATATATTGCCAGGCCGATCAACAAAATGCTTATTACCTGGGCCAACCTGAAGGGGCCCAGCATTTCACTATCCATGCGTAGCGATTCTACAAAAAACCTGCCGACAGAATATAGCGCGAGATACAGCAGCATAACCTGCCCGTTAAATTGTCTACGTCTAAAAATATATATGAGAAATGTGAATACAGCCAGATTCCAAAGTGACTCGTACAGGAACGTTGGATGATGAAATTGATTTTCAATATACATTTGTTTTTGGATGAAGGTTGGAAAATGGCTAATAAATTTACTGCTTACAGGGTAACCATAGGCCTCCTGGTTTATGAAGTTGCCCCATCTACCAATGGCTTGGCCAAGGATGATACTTGGGGCCACAACATCAGCATACTCCCAGAAATTGAGGCGATGCTTTTTTATATAAAGGTAACCAACAATAACGCCGGCAATCAGACCACCATGTATTGCCAGTCCACCATGCCAGATAGCAAATGCCTCCAGGGGGTTGTGGGCATAACTTTGCCAGTTAAAAATAACATAATAAAGCCGGGCCCCAATCATGGCTGCCGGGATGATGAGAATAATAATATTTAATAGATGATCTGTACTCAATCTAGCTTTCTTGGCATGGTGGTAAGCAAGGGCTGCACCAAGAATAAAGGCGGTGTCAATCAAAATACCATACCAATGAATAGGAATGGTGCCGATTTTGAATGCTATAGGGTTTAACATCGTGCAATTCCTCCATACAAGTTAAATGTTCCTAGCCAATCATATTAGAGAAAGGCTGGTTTTTCAACCAGCCTCGTTGTTTTTTCAACCACCGTTCGTTAGGTTGAATTCTCTTATAATTATATTGTAGCAGGGTATTTAATACAGGTAAATGGTTGTACCACGCATATTTTATGTATATTTACCATATTATGATGGTTTTATACTTGCTGAGGGCTGCAGTTAAGGTTAAGATATTCCTAATATTGAATAATAAGGGCAGATGATTTTATTTGGTAGATCTAGAGGATTACAATCAAAGAAACTCAGAACGTGAGGCTATGGTAAAAGAGCAGCTTATTTTTCGAGGTATATGGAATAAGGCAGTACAAAACAGCATGCTGGCTGTGCCCAGGCATCTTTTTGTACCCGAGGCTCTGCGTGAATATGCATATTGCGACGGCCCTCTTTCCATAGGGGATGGGCAGACTATCAGTCAGCCCTATATCGTCGCCTACATGATCGAAGCTTTGAATCCAGGTAAGAATGATATTGTGTTGGAGGTTGGCACCGGTTCAGGGTATGCGGCTGCTGTTCTGTCGAGATTGGTAGCCATGGTTTATACTGTTGAACGTCTTCCTGCACACGCAAAGCGGGCTGAGGCTCTGTTGGAGAAACTTAACTATAGAAATATTGAAGTAATTGTTGGGGATGGTACCAGGGGTTTGCCCGAGAAGGCACCTTTTGATGGGATCCTTGTTTCAGCCGGGGCTCCCACGATCCCAAATTCTTTGCTTACCCAGCTCAAAACAGGGGGGAGACTAATTATTCCTCAGGGAACAAAGGATTCACAGGAACTAAAGTTAATCACCAAGGATGCCCATAGTGAGATTAGGAAACGCAGTTTAGGCGCAGTCCATTTTGTGCCGCTCATCGGTGAAGAAGGATGGAAAAGGTAAGCATTTCAGGTAGACAGTTAACTGGAAATCACTGCATGCTGTTTTTTTATTCAACCCTTAAAACGGCGCAGGGGGTAGTAGAAGAATAAAATTTTATATCCGGGGTACGATAGCTCCATAATTTATTGTTAAGGAGGGAAAAGAGGTATGACTGTTTCATCTCAGTTAAAACAAACAGTAGCTAACCTAAAAAGTGCCCAGGGTAATCTAGAGGCTTTTGCTTTGCAGACACAAAATCAACAGGCCAAGCAACTTTTTACGGATACGGCACAGCAGGCCAAGACCATTGTAGATACCCTTGAACAAAGGGTTGGCCAGATTGAAAGTGAAGAAGCCCAATATAAAGGTTTCTAACTACACTTGAGGACCTTACCTACAAGAAAACCGGATCATTAGATCCGGTTTTAGTTTTTTCTGTATATAAATCCTTTCAGACATAAAGAATATTGTTTGAGGGGAGGTAAGGCAATTATGACAGTTAGTGCGCAGGTCAAACAAACCCTGGCCAGCCTTAAGGGTATTCATGCTACACTAGAAACCTTTGTTTCGGTGGAAAAAATCCCCACCGAAAAAGAGATATTGCGTCACAATATGCAAAAGGTGGCAATAGTGATCAATGATCTAGAAAAGAGACTTGGGGTTTTGGAGTTTGAGGAGCCCCAATATAAAGGTTTCTAGCAATACTTTAAAGGGGTAATGATAATGCCTGAATGGTTAAGCATATTAGCTCGTTCTGCAGGTTTGTTTATACTCACCCTACTACTGGTGCGTTTGGTAGGGAAAAGACAAACATCCCAGTTAACCTTTTTTGACCTGGTTACAGCTATTGTAATTGGGGTAATTGCTGCCGCTATTTCTTTGAATCTTGTTGTCCCCACCAATGGCCTGATTGCTCTGGTGATTTGGACCGGCTTCCCGGCATTGATTTTTCTATTAGCGCTGAGGTATAAGGCGGTAAGGGATATTGTCCAGGGAAAGGAAACCGTTTTGATTAACCATGGCAAGGTGCTGGAGGATAAATTATTGGAGGCCCGTCTAACGCCTGAAGATTTGCTAGGTCAGCTGCGAAAGAAAGATGTATTTAATTTTGCTGATGTGGAATTTGCCGTACTGGAACCAACCGGGGAAGTATCCACACTCCTTAAAAAAGATAAACAGGCTGTCACCCCTAAAACTATGGGTTTTAATGTTGCTCGGGAAAGTGTGCCCCAGACGGTAATGCTGGACGGAATAATAATGGATGAACCCCTTACAGCGATGGGGTTAAATAGGCGGTGGCTCCATAAAGAACTGGAAAAAGTGGGGGTGGCGCCGGAAAACGTCTTTATCGCCCAGGTAGACTCAGTGGGTCAGCTTTATCTAGATTTGTTTGATGACTCCATCCAGGTTCCTAAACCGAAGACAAAAGAATTAATTTACGCCGTTATGAAAAAATGTCAGGCCGACTGTGAACTATATGCGCTAGGAACAAAACAGGCCGTAGCAAAAAAGATGTATACTGACTCTTCCCAAAGGTTATCAGAGGCAATCAGGGATTTGGAGCCTTTGTTGCTAAGATAAGGAGTGAAACACCATTGTCCAATAAAAAAAAGAAGAAAATGACTCCTGTTCAGCAGGAATATCATTCTTTTGCCAAGGTGAGAGAACCCCGTAGGCCGGTGCTAAAAAATATCATAAAAGCCTTTTTGGTAGGCGGCACAATATGCCTGATCGGTCAATTTGTCCAGGAATTTTTTCTTTGGAATTTTAATTTTACAGAAAAGACGGCAGGTAATCCCACTGTGGCTGTTATGATTTTTCTTTCAGTCGTTTTGACGGCTCTGGGTATATATGATCATATTGCCCAATGGGCAGGGGCAGGTACAGCGGTGCCTGTGACCGGGTTTGCCAATTCCATAGCATCGGCGGCCATTGAACACCGCAGCGAAGGTTTTGTCCTTGGTGTGGGTGGCAATATGTTCAAGCTGGCAGGTTCGGTAATTGTATTTGGCGTTTTTGCCGCCTTTGTAATTGCCTTAATTAAAACAACTCTGTCAATGTTGGGAGGATTCTAGCATGCTGCAAGGACACCAGACCTGGGTTTTCCCCAATAAGCCAACAATAATTTCCACGGCCACCGTTGGTGGACCCTTTGAGGCGGAAGGGCCCCTGGCAGGGGATTTCGATCTGCTACATGGGGACTTGTGGCTGGGGCAGGATAGCTATGAAAAGGCAGAAAAAAAGATGCTGGAAGAAGCATGTGAAACAGCCATAAAAAAAGCAGGGCTGCAAAAACAAGATATTCAGTTTTTTCTTAGCGGTGACCTGCTGGATCAAATTATTACCAGTAGTTTTACTGCCAGAACCTTAAATGTGCCCTTTATCGGCTTGTATGGTGCCTGTGCTAGTTCTATGGAAAGCCTCAGCCTGGGCAGCCTGATAGTAGACAATGGATACGGCAACTATGTCCTTTGTGCTGCCTCCAGCCATAACGCAACGGCAGAGAAACAATATCGGTACCCGACGGAATATGGATCTCAAAAACCCCCTACTGCCCAATGGACGGTAACTAGTTCCGGGGTAGCTCTTCTTGCCGCTGAGGGAGACGGTCCCATAGTTACTTCCTCTACTATCGGCAGAGTGGTGGATATGGGGATAACAGACCCTTTTAATATGGGGAGCGCCATGGCCCCTGCTGCTGTAGATACTATAACAGCCCATATAAGGGATTTGCGTATATCACCCGGGGACTATGATTTAATAGCCACTGGTGACTTGGGACACGTGGGGCATCGCATCGCCGGGGATTTATTAAAAAAACATGGTCTGGATGTACCCGAGGATATTTTTACAGACTGTGGCATGCTAATCTATGGTGAAAATCAACCTGAGGTCTTGGCGGGGGGTAGTGGCTGTGGTTGTTCTGCTGCTGTTGCCTATGGACATATATTGAACAGAATGAAAAAGGGAGAATTGAAAAGGGTTTTATTGGTAGCTACCGGGGCGCTCCTTTCACCCTTAACATATCAGCAGAAGGAGAGCATACCCGGCATAGCTCATGCGGTAGCAATAGAGTACAACTACTAGGGGTGATTTGACAGGTGGAAGTGTTTTTTTGGGCTTTTGTTGTTGGGGGTCTAATCTGTGTTGTTGGGCAATTATTATTGGATGTGGGTAAATTCACCCCGGCTCATACTATGAGTATACTCGTTGTGGCTGGCGCTGTTTTGGACGGTCTGGGGTTGTATGAACCCCTGATAGATTTTGCCGGCGCAGGCGCTACCGTGCCCATAACCAGTTTTGGTAATTCCCTGGTGCACGGTGCCCTGAAGGAGGCAGAAACAACAGGTATAATCGGTATACTTACAGGGATATTTGAGGTTACCAGTGCAGGAATATCTGCTGCCATTATTTTTGGCTTTATCGCAGCGCTCTTGTTTAAACCAAAAGGATAGAAGGTGATCTAACTGAGATACACTGTTTTAATTACCATGGTGATTTTTCTTTTGCTGGCAACTAGCTGCGGCATACAAAATCCTTCCGCTAAAAAACAACCTGTAAACCGGGAAGACATAGTGATCAACCATGAAATTGCCGCAGTTGCCAAACAGAAGGCTGTGGCTGTAAAGGGGGTTGAAGAAGCAGCTGCCATGGCTATTGGCAAGGAATTATCTTTGGCCATAAAGGTAAGTGGCCTCGATCGGTTCCGTCTTCAGTCTATAAGGGAACAGGTACATGATACTGTAAAGGAACTAGATCCGAACAACAATGTTTTTGTTACAACGGACAAAAAGCTTTTTGTGCGGCTCCAGCAGATTGAACAACAGGGGGCACTAGCCCAGGAAGAATCCCTGCAGGAAATTGGTAGTGAGTTTAAGGAGATTATCAAGGATATGGGGGACTAATGAGTTTTAAAGCTGATACCCACCTATAAGCACATCCAAAAAAACGCCGGCTCTCAGGGTGGAAATACCTGGCCAGGCGTTTCTTTTTATACAACATTGCCTCCGGTCAGGAGGCAGGGGACAGACCTTCCGCTACCACGGCTGGGCATCAGCAGAACCTTTATGCCCAGGCCACCAACCTTACTGAATTTTTTTAGGTCGAAATAGCAGGAGTTATGATTAGAAAAGAGCAATTATTATTAGAAATGAATTTAAACTGGTGCTGGACCTATGATGGGGGGGGCGGGTGTATGGCTCCTTTTGAAAGGTATATTGTTGCAGCCCTAAAGCTGGGTTTTTCCCATGCGGTTTTTTTGCCGGGGCTTAAACTTTGTTGCCGGCCTGAAATACGCAAGTACTGCAACTGGGAACAGTGCCAAAATTATGGAACCACATGGGTATGTCCCCCCGGGTGTGGTTCTATTGAGGAATGTCAGGAGAGGGTATTGGGATATAGGGCTGGTATAGTGGTGCAAACGGTGGGCAAAATTCCCCCTCATGACGGCAAATGGGAAAAGCTGTGCAGTTTGCGGCAGGAACATAATTCGCGGCTTCATGCCCTTGCAGACAGGATTCGGGCTGAAGGGTGTGTAGTATTACCACTTACGACCGGAGGCTGCACTGCCTGCGAGTCCTGTACCTTTCCCAAAAGGCCCTGCAGGAAGCCGGAGAGGCGGATGCATGCCCTATCTGCCTATGGGATTAATGTGGGGGACCTATGCAAACAGGCGGGACTTGAATATTCTTTTACCGAGGATATCGTCTATTACACTGCCTGCCTGCTGCTTAAATAAACAAAGAGATCCGACAAAACCCAAAAACAAAAACATTGGATGAATCACCATCCAACACATAAAACAAAAAACCCCCGGAACCCCGGAGGCCTTATATTACTGGCGGGAGTGCGTGGGAATCGAACCCACCCAGGACAGGAGCACTGCCCCGCGACTGGTTTTGAAGACCAGGAGCACCACCAGGCACCATCCACCCCCACACCACCTAAACCCCTAGTAACAATACCACATTATATTAGAATTTCAACAAAAAAGCAAGTTGTTTGACAAGGCTGGCGGATCGCTTTAAATTGCGGTTTTAAGCGCCCATCACCTTTTACTAGCACTATGATATGATCCTGTAATAATACCATTGTTTTTGTATTTAATACAGCCTATTTTAGGTACAGTTTAACCTTTTGGTACTATGTTTTTGAAATATATAATGTGTTAAAAAGGATTATCACCAAGGCTTCGAGAAATTAATTAGTATTTCATATTAATATGAGCTTGTCATAATTTCTGGGGATACTTTTAATAAGCAGGTGGAAAAATGCTGGATCTTTTCGTTGATATAAAGGATGAACTGCTAGCTGTTGAAAAAGAATTAAGGAAAATAGTTCAAGCAAGATATCAAATATTGACGGAAACGTCTATACACCTGCTAAATGCAGGCGGTAAGAGGTTGCGGCCGGCACTGACATTATATGGGGCCAAATTCTGCAACTTCGATGTGGAAAAGGTTGTCCCCTTGGCAGCTACCCTTGAACTTATTCATATGGCATCTCTGGTGCACGATGATGTGGTAGATGCCTCCATGACCCGCAGAGGCAAGCCTACTGTTAAAGCTCTGTGGGGAAATAGGGTATCCACTCATATAGGTTCTTTTCTTTTCGCTAAGTCACTAATCCAGATATCCCGCTATGAAGATACACCACTAATATTTGCAGTCCTGTCAGATTTAAGTGTACAGATGTCCCAGGGAGAAATTATTCAAATATCTTCTTCATTCGACATTAACCAAAGTCTAAGAAGCTATTTGTACCGTATCAAATGCAAAACTGCACTTTTAATTGCTGCCAGTGCCCAACTGGGAGCCGTTACCTGTGGTGCCGACAAAAGCATTTTTTTGCCACTAAGAAGGTATGGTTACAATATTGGGATGGCTTTCCAAATCACTGATGATATCCTGGATATGGTTGCCGAACAGCGTCAACTTGGCAAACCAATAGGTGGGGACTTACGGCAGGGGATAATAACGCTGCCGGTAATATACGCCCTGCAGTGTTACCGGGATAGGAGACGTCTTGTTGAATTGATCACCAAGGTAGAAAAAAGCAATGAAGAGGTTGATGAGGCCTTAGAAATCATCAAGGACTCCGGGGCAATAGAGTATTCCTTTGATGTGGCGCAAAAATACATCATGAAAGCAAAAGCAGAACTGCACAGGCTGCCTGATATTCCTATCCGCCAGACCCTTTGTATGGCGGCAGATTTTGTATGCTCCAGAAAGTTTTGAAAACAACAGTAGGGATTAAATTCTACAGGTGGTGGACATGGTTACACATTATATGGTTTCTCTGGATTTAAATAATAGAAAATGCCTGGTTGTAGGCGGTGGAAAAATTGCTGAACGTAAGGTGCGTTCATTGCTGGAGTGTGGGGCGCAGGTTTACGTGGTTAGCCCGGAAATAATTCCTTCACTATTATCAATGGTTGCGGAGGGTTCACTTATCTACAGACGAGGGAGCTACAAAATCTCGGATCTTGAGGACATGTTTCTTGTTTTTGGTGCCACCGGTAAAGAGGAGATTAATAAGCAAATCGCTAGTGATTGTGCCAGTCGTAACCTGATAGTTAATATTGTGGATGATCCGGCAAAGTGTAATTTTTATGTTCCAGCCGTTGTCAGAAGGGGTGCCCTTTCCATAGGGATTTCTACCTGTGGAAAAAGCCCACTGCTGGCCAGGAAAATAAGAGAGGAATTGGAGCTGGTTTATGGACCCCAGTATGGGGATTTCCTGGAAATGCTTGGAGCCTTGAGAAAAAAGGTAATCAGGGACATCTCTGACCCCGAGAGAAAGAAAAAGAAGCTGGAGGATCTGGTTAGTGATGAAATCCTGAACATGCTAAAAAAAGGCGGTTTTGATCCGGTAAAGGAGATGTTACTAAGTGCTTATAACGGTAGTAGGTCTTAACCACAAGACGGCGCCGGTTGAGGTTAGGGAAAAACTTTCTTTTCCTGCCCATACTCTCAAAGGGGCTCTCAGGCGGTTAAAATCCTATCCCGTTATTGAAGGTTGTGTTATTTTATCCACCTGCAATAGGACTGAAATCTATGCTGCGGCCTTGGAAATGGATGAAGGTATCAATGCTATCTGGGATTTTATGTCCCGCTGGTCGGGTGTGGATATATCGGAAATAAAAAATTTTACTTACTGTCATACCTTGTACGATATGATTCGCCACACATTTCGTGTTGCATCGGGGCTGGACTCGATGCTGCTGGGTGAAACCCAAATTATCGGCCAATTAAGGAAGGCATACATGGATGCTGTCGAGTACGAGGCGACAAATCGCGTGATCAATACCCTTTTTCAGTTGGCGCTGACTGTGGGCAAAAGGGTGCGTACGGAAACAGGTATTGACCGCAATGCGGTTTCCATCAGTTATGCTGCGGTGGAGTTGGCCAAACATTACCTAGGCAATTTAAATAAACATCAGGTGTTGATTATTGGCGCCGGTAAAATGAGTGAGCTTACTGCCAGACATCTTGTTGATAGCGGCATTCCAGGTGTGATAGTTTCCAATCGCTCCTTTGACCGGGCGGTAGCCCTTGCGGCCCAGTTTAACGGCAAGGCAGTCAAATTTGGTGAGCTTTATAAGCATATGGAAAGCGCTGACATAGTGATCAGTTGTACGGCAGCGTCTCATACAGTTGTTAAAACAGATGAAATGCGGCGTGTTGTGGAAAAAAGAAAAGGTAAAAAAATATTTATGGTCGATATAGCCGTGCCTCGCGATATTGAAACTGAGGTGGGCAAATTAAAAGGAGTAACTCTTTATGACATCGACGACCTGAAAACAGTGGTTGATCACAATCTGGCTCAACGTAGAAACGCAGCCAATAGGGCAGAATCGATCATTGAAGAAGAACTGGAAAAATTCATGAAATGGCACAGCACGCAATTCGCTATCCCTACTATTATCAGCCTCAAAGGTTGGGGGGAAAAAATAAAGCGAAAGGAACTGCAGCGGGCATTGAATCGTCTGGGTGAAATATCGGCACATGATCAAAAGGTCGTATCATCCCTTGCTAATTCGATTGTTAACCAGATGCTACATGTGCCCATTACCCAACTCAAAAAATATGCCCTCACTGTAGAAGGACACTTGTATACTGAAATCATGCAAAATTTATTCGATCTGGATGTACCGGGCCAAAAGCCAAAAGATTGCCGAAGTAAGGCGGGGGACGACAGGTATTAAATGATTAAAGGGTAGAAAAACAAATCATATTAGGGGAATTTTCATTGAGACATGAAATTATTGTGGGGACAAGAGAAAGTAGGCTGGCCATGTGGCAAGCCCGCTGGGTAGCCAGGCGATTAAAAAGATTGCGACCGCAATACAATTACCGAATTAAGGCCATTCGTACCCAAGGAGATAAAATTCTTGATGTGGCCCTGGCTAAAATAGGAGATAAAGGCCTGTTTACCAAAGAATTGGAGCATGCAATGCTGCGTGGGGAAATAGATATGGCTGTTCACAGCATGAAGGATCTGCCTACAGTATTGCCGGATGGGCTTGTTGTAGGGGCTGTTTGTGAAAGGGAATATCCAGGTGATGTATTGGTTGCCCCCAACGGCAGTTCCCTGGTGGAACTACCCTCGGGGGCGGTAATTGGCACCAGCAGCCTACGCCGCTCAGCCCAGATCCGGCGTTACCGCCGGGATTTAAAAATAGCAAGCTTGCGGGGAAATGTGCAGACGCGCATTAGGAAACTCGATCAAAAAAAATATGATGCCGCTATTCTGGCATATGCTGGTGTGCACCGCATGGGCCTTGATCACAGGATATCCCAGGTGATCCCTTTTGAAATCATCCTGCCCGCCGTGGGCCAGGGATCAGTGGGAGTCGAGGTAGCCGCAGACAATGATAAAATGCTGGCGTTGGTTAAAAATATTGACCACACCGAATCACGCCTGGCAATAGAAGCAGAAAGGGCCTTTTTGAAAAAGCTGGAAGGCGGTTGTCAGGTACCTATCGGCGCCCATGCTGCAGTTGAAGGAGGTTGTATGCGCCTGGAAGGTGCAGTTTTCAGTCTTGACGGTACCGATATGGTTCGCGCGTCTATGATTGGGGATACCACGGAGGCCGAACTGCTTGGTGTTAAGCTGGCAGAAAAATTGTTAGAGTCGGGCGCGGGGGAAATATTGGGCAAAATAAGGCAGGGGAACAAGTGTGATGGTTAAAGGAGTTGTATATCTTGTAGGAGCGGGGCCGGGGGATCCAAAGCTGATCACTGTAAAGGGACTGGAATGTATCCAAAAATCAGACGTGATCATATACGATCGCCTGGTTGACAAAAAAATTCTTTCCTTTGCCGGCCCTGGGACAGAGCTGATTTATGCCGGTAAGTCACCCGGGTGCCATACATTGGGGCAAATGGATATAAACCGGCTGTTAATAGAGAAGGCTTTAAACGGTAAGATCATCACCAGACTGAAGGGAGGGGATCCTTTTCTTTTCGGCCGGGGCGGCGAAGAAGCAGAGTCCCTGGCGGAAGCAGGTGTTCCTTTCGAAATCGTTCCGGGGGTTACTTCAGCTATTGCTGCAGCTGCATATGCAGGGATCCCAGTCACCCATCGTGATTACACCTCAACCCTGGCGATGATCACAGGCAATGAGGATCCTTTGAAGGGGGATCCAAGTATAGATTGGCCCAAAATATCTACCGGTGCCGGTACCCTGGTTTTTTTAATGGGTATGGCCAATTTGCCCCATATTACCAAACAATTGATAGAAAATGGCCGATCTCCTCAGACCCCGGCAGCAGTAGTTAGATGGGGCACCACACCTAAACAGCGTACGCTAATCGGCACATTAGCAGACATTAGTGAGCAGGCAGTGAATGCAGGATTGACAAATCCGGCCCTGATCATTATCGGGGAAGTTGTTTCACTGCGGGAAAAACTAAACTGGTATGAAAACAGGCCCCTTTTCGGCCGCAGGATACTAGTAACACGTGCCCGGGAGCAGGCTAGCATTTTATCCGCAGCCCTGGAGGCCCAGGGTGCTGAGGCCCTCGAGTTTCCCACTATCAGCCTGGCGGAACCCAGGGATTTTGCCCCTTTGGATCGGGCTATAAACAGTCTTAGCAGGTATAAATGGGTCATTTTTACCAGTGTTAATGGGGTATATTCATTTTTCCGGCGATTGCGTTTTCTTCATAAAGACCCTCGTGAATTGTACGGGGCCATACTTTGCGCCATTGGCCCTAAAACAAAAGAAGCGATGGAAGGGTACGGTCTTGTTGTTGACTATGTGCCCGGGGAGTTTCGTGCTGAGGAAATAATAAAGGTATTACAAGATAAGGTTAAAAAAGGAGATCGAGTGCTATTACCACGGGCGGACATAGCCAGAAAAATATTGCCGGATACCTTAACTGAGCTGGGTGCAGTTGTAGATGAAGTAACAGCTTACCGCACTGTAACTGGGGAAGGCCAGGGTAGCAAGGTGGTTGAAATGCTGGAGGAAGGGAAAATAAATGTGATTACCTTTACCAGTTCCTCTACTGTGCGCAACTTTATCACCATGCTCAATGTACCCAATGTCAATACCCTGCTTACCGGTGTGGCTGTAGCTTGTATTGGGCCTATTACAGCTGGTACCGCCAGGGACATGGGTGTCAAGGTGGATTTAGTGGCGGAAGAATACACGATTGAAGGTCTGGTCAAAGTCATATTACAATATTTTACCAAACAATAATTATCCATTGAAGGTGTGAAATAAAATGATCAGTGTGACCAAGCTGTTATGTGATACAGAACACTATGGGGATTCACTGCGCTACAGTCAGGGAGCAAGGGATCAGGTGCATGGCGCTTCTGCCGGATATGGCCCTGTGGTGGTCTGGAATGTTACCCGCACCTGCAATCTAAACTGCATCCACTGCTATTCCAACTCGGAATCAAAAACCTATGAGGGAGAACTGGACACCCGGGAGGCGCTGCGTTTTATTGATCACCTGGCAGAATTTAAGGTGCCGGTGATCTTATTTTCCGGCGGGGAACCACTTTTAAGAAAGGATCTACAGACCCTCATCTCCTATGCTAAAAACAAGGGGATCAGGCCTACCATTTCTACCAACGGAACCCTATTGAGCCCTGAATTGGTTGCTTCCTTAAAAAAATTAGGAATAGGCTACATTGGTGTCAGTCTGGATGGGATCGGGGAAAATAATGATCGGTTCCGGGGCCGGGAAGGGGCCTTTAAAGCCGCTCTGGCCGGGATTAGAAACTGTAGAGAAATTGATCAAAGAGTAGGGTTGCGTTTTACCATAAACAAACATAACTACTGTGAGTTAGATGCCATTTTTGATCTGGTGGAAAAAGAAGGCATTCCTAGAGTTTGTTTTTACCATCTGGTTTACTCTGGTAGGGGTAGTAAAATGATAGATGAGGATGTTACAAGGGAAGAAGCCCGCCGGGCATTGGACGTTATTATGGAACGTACCTTGGACTTTCACAGGCGGGGTATCCCTAAGGAAATATTGACGGTGGACAACCACTCCGACGGTATTTATATCTATCTGAAGCTAAAAGAAAAGGATCCGGAAAGAGCCCAACAGGTTTTAAAATTACTCAGGTTAAATGGAGGCAACCGGTCCGGTATAGCGATCAGCGCTGTGGACTGGTATGGTAATGTACACCCGGATCAGTTTACCCAGAACCATACCCTGGGTAATGTTAGGGAAGGAAAATTTGGTGATATTTGGACGGACACATCCCAGCCGATACTAGCCGGCCTAAAAAACCGCAAACCCCTGCTAAAGGGCCGTTGCGCCCGTTGCAGGTGGTTGGATGTATGCAATGGCAATTTTAGGGCCAGGGCTGAGGCTGTGACAGGTGATTTTTGGGAATCTGACCCCGCCTGCTACCTAACTGACGAAGAGATTGGGGGTTAGTAATATGCCATTTCCCATGCAGCGACCCAGACGTCTCCGGATTACCAGGAATATACGTCGTATGGTACGTGAAAACAGTCTGTCTGTGAATGATCTTGTTTATCCGGTATTCGTTTGTCATGGTGCTGGTCAGGCTGTTCCCATTGGTGCCATGCCAGGCATTTACCGCTATTCCATAGACATGCTGCTGAGAGAACTAGAGGAAATTGTCAGTTTAGGAATTCCAGCTATACTTCCCTTTGGCCTTCCGGCTAAAAAGGATCCGACCGGTTCGGAAGCATATGCTGAAAACGGCATTATCCAACAGGCATTGCGGGCAATAAAAAAAGAATACCCGGAACTAACAGTAGTCACTGATCTTTGCCTTTGTGAGTATACGGATCACGGCCACTGTGGCCTGATCCGGGAAAATTATGTGGTAAACGACCCTACCCTGGAGCTGCTGGCCAGGACTGCAGTATCCCACGCCGCTGCAGGGGCTGATATGGTTGCTCCTTCCGATATGATGGACGGCCGGGTAGGTGCCATTCGCTCGGCACTGGACAAAAATGGTTACATCAACACAGGGATCATGGCCTATTCGGCGAAATATTGCTCAGCCTTTTATGGACCCTTTCGAGAGGCGGCTGATTCCGCCCCCAAATTTGGGGATCGCAGATCATACCAGATGGATCCTGCCAACGCAAAAGAGGCCATTTATGAGGTGCAGTATGATCTTGAAGAGGGGGCTGACATTGTGATGGTCAAACCGGCCCTGGCCTATATGGATGTGATTAGACAGATAAAGGATCAATTTGGTTGCCCTGTTGCCACCTACAATGTTAGCGGTGAATATAGTATGGTCAAGGCAGCGGCCCAGAAAGGCTGGGTTGATGAAAAACGTATCGTGATGGAGGTTTTGACTGGTATTAAGCGTGCTGGCGCCGATATTGTAATCACCTATCATGCCCGGGAAGCTGCCAGGTGGCTACGGGATGAGACATAAAGGGGATTAGGGATAGTAACCACCCCCCAGGGGTGTTCCTATATGATCGGGGGGATGTTCCCTAACATCAGAAGGGGGGATTAATTTGATTGTTTCCTGGAACACAACTAACGCCTGCAATATGTACTGCAAGCACTGCTACCGTGATGCGGGTGTTAAGGCAGCGGACGAGCTAAATACTGCCGAGGGAAAGGCGTTGATTGACCAGATAGCTACTGCTGGTTTTAAGATCATGATTTTTAGCGGTGGTGAGCCGCTGATGCGAGATGATATATTTGTACTTGTTAGCCACGCCAGGGAAAAGGGGCTAAGGCCCGTCTTTGGCACAAACGGTGTACTCATCACTGAAAAAACAGCCCTCAAACTAAAGGAATCCGGAGCCATGGCTATGGGTATAAGTCTGGATAGTACCAACCCGGAAAAACATGATCAGTTCAGGGCCACACCTGGTGCCTGGCAGGGAGCAACAAAAGGCATGATGGCATGCCGTGAGGCTGGCCTACCTTTTCAGATCCATACAACTGTCATGGATTGGAATATGGATGAGGTGGAAAAACTAACAGATTTTGCCGTAGACATTGGTGCTATTGCTCATCACATATTTTTTCTGGTACCCACGGGCCGTGCCGTGGATATAGAAGAGGAATCTCTGCGGGCGGAGCAGTATGAGGAATTATTGCACCGGATTATGAAAAAACAGACAGATACGAAAATAGAACTTAAGCCTACCTGTGCACCCCAATTTATGCGCATAGCAGCACAAATGGGTATAAAGACCCGTTTCAGTAAGGGCTGTCTGGCCGGATTATCATATTGTATTATTAGCCCGGTGGGAGTCGTCCAGCCTTGTGCCTATTTGAACATATCTGCCGGCAATGTGCGTGAAACCTCTTTTATAGAAATCTGGCGTGATGCCGAAATTTTTAAAAAACTGCGCACTGAAAAATATAGCGGTGGTTGTGGTGTATGCGATTATAAGAAAATCTGCGGTGGTTGCCGAGCCCGGGCCTATTATTACCATAATGATTACATGGCTGAGGAGCCATGGTGTCTATATCATGGGCGAAAGGGTTACTGAACAATGAAAATAGATCAAATGGATAAAAACCTGCTTAATCTAATTCAAACAAATTTCCCCCTGTCGCCGGAACCATATCGGGAAATTGGTGAGATGCTTGGTTTAGGAACAGAGGAGGTACTGGCCAGGTTAAAAAAAATGATTGACAACGGGTTGATACGCCGCCTTGGCGGCATCTTTGATTCCAAGATGCTGGGTTACTGCAGTACACTCTGTGCTATGCAGGTTGATGAAAAAAGGATAGAGGAAGTTGCTGAAGTGGTTAATTCATATCCCGGTGTGACCCATAATTATCTGAGGGAACATAAATTTAATATGTGGTTTACATTTACAGCCCCATCTATAGAAGAACTTAATACCTGCATAGCCCAGATAAAAGTAGATACAGGCATCCATAATATTTTGATTCTTCCGGCCCAAGAACTTTTTAAAATCAGAGTAAACTTTGAGCTTTGATCGAGGTGACGATATGCTCTTAGATTTGGATAGGCGGATCATTAAAGAATTGCAAAATGGATTGCCCTTGAAAAAATATCCCTATCGTGTTATAGCCGGTAGGTTGAAGATTTCCGAAAGCAAATTAATGAATCGTGTTGAGTATTTAATAAAAAAAGGTGTGATTAGGCGGTTGGGTGCAGCTGTACGTCACCAGGAACTCGGGTTTACGGCCAATGCCATGGTTGTTTGGGATGTACCTGACAATAAAATATCTCGGGTTGGTACCACTATGGCTGAATTCAAGGAGGTTACCCATTGTTACCAGCGTCCACGGCAAACTGGCTGGCCATATAACCTTTTCACCATGGTACACGGCAGGTCCAGGGAGGAATGTATAAAAATTGCCGAAAAAATTGCCCGGGTTGTGGGAATAGATAGGTACAATTTGCTGTTCAGTACTGCTGAATTGAAAAAAACCAGCATGAGATATTTTGAATGAAATAAATTATATTGAGGGGGAAAAACCAATTGCATAGGGGTTTTACCAGATCCATATTTTTGTATAATGAAGCATCAAAAATGATACCGGGTGGTGTTAATAGCCCGGTAAGGGCTTTTAAGTCAGTAGGGTTAAACCCTGTTTTCATCAAGAAAGGTGAAGGGGCGAAAATATATGATGAAGATGGTAACGAGTACATTGACTATGTAGGTTCCTGGGGTCCCCTGATTGTGGGGCACCGTCATCCCCGTGTCATTGAGGCACTGCAAAAGTGTTTAAAAAATACCGGCACCAGTTTTGGGGCACCCACAGAATTGGAAACGGTTTTAGCCTCCATGGTTATTGAAGCTGTGCCGTCAATCGATATGCTCAGGCTGGTGAATTCCGGCACTGAGGCCACAATGAGCGCCTTGCGGCTGGCCCGGGCCTATACCGGAAGAAACAAAATAGTCAAATTTGCCGGTTGTTATCATGGACATGCCGATTCCCTATTAATTAAAGCGGGTTCAGGAGCGCTAACACTAGGGGTGCCTACAAGTCCGGGAGTGCCGGGGGAAACAGCTGTTAACACAATCGCAGCTGACTACAACAATGTGGAAAAAATTGAGGAAATATTTAAAGAGATCGGCGAAGATATAGCCGCAGTT
Source organism: Peptococcaceae bacterium (assembly GCA_012518875.1). GTDB lineage: Bacteria > Bacillota > Desulfotomaculia > Desulfotomaculales > Pelotomaculaceae > Syntrophopropionicum. Next base: position 2,424 of record JAAYRI010000167.1, on the reverse strand, counting down.
ATTGTTGAACCTGTGGCGGGTAACATGGGTGTCGTGCCCGCTGACCCAGAATTTCTTACAGCTCTCAGGGAGGTCACAAAAAGCTATAATAGCTTATTAATTTTCGACGAGGTCATGACGGGGTTCAGGGTATCCTACGGTGGAGCCCAGGAACTATATGGTGTGATCCCTGATCTTACCTGTTTGGGCAAGATAATTGGCGGTGGCCTACCCATCGGGGCCTATGGTGGGAAAAAAGAAATAATGGAATATGTTTCCCCGGCCGGGCCTGTTTATCAGGCAGGGACCTTATCGGGAAACCCCCTGGCGGTTACGGCAGGCATAGCTACATTAGAGATTTTAAAACAAAAGGGCTTATACACAAATTTAGATCTTAAGACACTGGTGCTATCAAACGAGCTGGCAAAATCTGCTGCAAAAGCGGGAATTGAATTAACCGTTAACAGGGTAGGATCTATGTTTAGTGCTTTCTTCACAGGAGAAAAGGTAAAAGACTATGCCACTGCCTGCACATCAAACATAGCTCTTTTCAAATCCTTTTTCCAGGCCATGTTAAATAACGGTATTTATATTGCCCCCTCCCAGTATGAGGCAGCCTTTGTTTCCACAGCCCATCAGGATGTTGACATAGAACAAACACTTACGGCGATCAACAAGTCTATGCAATCGATCAATTAATCTGTAGCCTTTTTTTTGGCCCCCACTGGCATAAATGTCCTAAACAGTTGTAATCCGGAAGGCAAAAGCTATTTTTACAGACAATTTTGAAAAATTTTTTTCCATTATGCCTTTTGCAAATTGACAAAGGATTTTTTGGTGTATAATTGTTGTGTACCTATTTTAAGGAGGCTTATCTTGCAGGGAAATTTTTTATTTAGAGGGGGGGTAAATAAACAAAAAAATCTGTATTATTGAACATCGTTTTAGGTACTGTAGGGTTTAGGAATTAAGTAAGGGAGGTTCAGATTTGTGGTTGAATGTTCTTGCAATACTAGCAATGAGGAGTTAGCTAAACAACTAGACAAGATAATTGATCCGTATAGAGATAAACCTAGCGGGTTAATCCAGGTTTTAACCAAGGCTCAAAATCTAGTAGGATATTTGCCCAAGTGGGTCCAGGTGCAGGTAGCGGAAGGGCTAGGGGTATCCCTTCAGGATGTTTATGGGGTGATCACCTTCTACGCCTTCTTTTCCCTAATTCCCAGGGGAAGACATAAAATAAGTGTGTGTGCAGGTACGGCTTGCTATGTAAAGGGAACGAAAATGGTAACAAAAACACTCAGGGATCTGCTTGATCTGAGACCTGGTCAGACTACTCCCGACAGCCGGTTCACCCTGGAAATTGTGCGCTGTATTGGTGCATGCGGTCTGGCGCCGGCAATGATAATAGATGGCAAAGACGTCCATGGTCGCCTGGAGCCGGAACTTATACCCGAGCTGCTTGAACAGTATGAATAGTATCAATTAGATCAAGTAATTTTCCTAGATTGCAATACGCAGGGACACTTTTGGAAATCGCTGGGGATTTAAACGGAGGTGTAATATAGTGAAGTCTTTGGAAGAACTAGCAAAGATAAGGGAGAGCAGACGGGAAGCCCTTAAAATTCGCCAGGGGGTTCCGTCCAAAACTGAGAAGGCCCACATAATGATGTGTGGTGGTGCTGGATGTATATCTTCCAAGTGCCTTGATGTAGTTGAAGCTATGAAAAAAGCTCTCAACAAAAATGGTATAGCTGACCAAGTACAAATTGTTCTAACTGGTTGTATGGGGCCTTGTGATATGGGGCCTGTGGCCATCATCTATCCTGATGCAACCTTTTACCGTCGGTTAAAACCAAAGGATGCTGAAGCAATTGTAGAAGAACATATAATGAAAGGTAACAAAATTCGGCGACTGATGTACAGGGCACCCGGGTCAAAAGAGCCTACCCCCAAGGTAGATGATATAGATCTATTCGCCAAGCAAAAAAAGGTTGTGCTCCGCAATAACTTCTACATTGATCCCACTTCTATTGAGGACTATATTGCCAACGACGGCTACGTAGCGTTGGGAAAAGCACTTACAGAAATGAAACCTGAGGATATTATTAAAGAGATTAAAAAATCAGGTCTACGCGGTAGGGGGGGCGCTGGTTTTTCAACGGGCATGAAGTGGACATTTACAGCCGCGGCAAAAGGGACACCAAAATATGTGGTCTGTAACGGTGATGAAGGCGACCCGGGCGCATTCATGGATAGATCCGTTTTGGAGGGTGATCCCCACAGCATTATTGAGGGCATGGCCATATGCGGCCGGGCTATCGGTGCCGAACAGGGCTATGTATATGTAAGGGCGGAATATCCGCTGGCTATTGAAAGATTGGATCTTGCTCTTCAGAAGGCCCGTGAAAACGGCCTGCTGGGACGGGATATTTTTGGCTCCGG
>JAAYRI010000020.1 GCA_012518875.1 Peptococcaceae bacterium | reverse complement strand
TTGTTAAATTATTGAAAAAAAATTATCCGAAAGTTGGCACGGCACTAGTTTTTAATACACCCTTTGAACTATTGGTAGCAGCCATTTTGTCGGCCCAGTGTACGGACAAGCAGGTGAACAAAATTACTGCCGATCTATTCAAAAAGTATAATCAGCCTCAGGACTTTGCCCAATTGACCCAGGATGAACTAGAGAGAGAAATTAAAAGCTGCGGTTTGTATCGCAATAAAAGCAGATTTATTATCGGGTCGGCCAGGGAAATAATGAAACAGCATGGCGGCCGTGTGCCCATGACCAGAAGTGAGTTGGAGGCTTTGCCTGGTGTAGGCCGAAAAACAGCTGGTGTAATTATTGGTGTGGCTTATGGTGGTAACGCCTTGCCGGTGGATACACATGTTTTTCGTCTGGCCCATAGGCTGGGATTGTCCAAAGAGCGTGAGCCGGCAAAGGTAGAGGCGGATCTGATAGCATGTGTGCCGCCGGATGAAAGGATGCCCCTTCACCACAGATTAATTTATCATGGCCGGGAGGTTTGTCTGGCCCGAAAGCCAGCCTGCCATAGGTGTTGTTTAAAAGACTATTGTAGCCTTTATCAATCGGGGAAGTGAATTTTTTGCATATAGTGCTGGTTGAACCCGAAATACCTGCCAATACTGGAAACATAGCCCGGACCTGTGCTGTTACCGGAGCATCCCTTCATTTAATAAAACCCCTGGGTTTTTCAACGGCGGATAAGTATCTCAAAAGGGCCGGCCTGGATTACTGGCATCTGGTAGATATAAACTATTATGATAGTTTTGCCGATTTTGCCGGCCGTTATAAAGAAAAAAAATTTTATTTTGCGACAACTAAAGCCACAATTATTCACACGGGAGTTTCCTATGTGCCGGATAGTTTTCTAGTTTTTGGTAAGGAAACAAGGGGTTTGCCCCAGCAGATTTTGGAAGGATATCCCGGGATCCAAATCCGGGTACCGATGGTTAGTGAAGCAAGATCATTAAACCTGTCTAATTCTGTGGCGGTTGTGTTGTATGAGGCGTTAAGACAACAGGGTTTTCCAGGGCTGCAGTAATCGTGAAATATCTATGTTGTGTGGTCTACCAGTAGCAGAAAGGGTTAGCAACCAGTTGAGGGATTGGTTTCCAGGCCGGCTAGTTAACTTGATTCAGTGCAGGGTTAAAGGAGCGGATTGATTATGAGTGCTATCGAAAGGGTCCGGAAATATCTGGATCAATTTGATATGGATTTAGAAATATTGCAATTTGATGAGAGTACCAGCACCTGTGAGCTGGCAGCAGCGGCATTAGGTGTAGAAGTGGGCCAAATCGCCAAGACTCTAGTATTTATGGCCGATGAGGATCCTGTTTTGGTGGTGGCCAGTGGGGATAAGAAAATCAAAAGCAACAAACTAAAGCGACTACTTGACGTTTCCAAAGTAAAAATGGCTAATCCAAAAACGGTCCAGCGAGTTACCGGCTATCCCGTTGGCGGCGTTTGCCCGCTGGCCCTAGAGGAAGAGGTGCCTATCCTGTTGGATGATTCCATGCACCGTTTTCCAGTGGTTTATGCTGCTGCCGGTACACCTCGTTCGGCTTTGCCGGTTACGATGGATCAGTTGGAGACTATAACCGGCGGCAAATGGGTGGACATAGTGTGAAAAAATTTTGGTGGTAAACATGATCATGCTGTCTGGTATTGGGAGGGGGTACTAATTGTTTGTTTGTCCATTTGCATGTTCATACTGAGTACAGCCTTTTGGACGGTGCAGCACGTATTAAAAAGGTAGTAAAAAGAGCCGGTGAACTGCAGATGCCGGCATTGGCTATAACAGATCACGGTGCCATGCACGGTGTGGTGGAATTTTATAAGACTTGTAATAATGCCGGGATCAAGCCCATTCTCGGCTGTGAAGTCTATGTGGCACCCCGTACTATGACGGATCGCACCCCGCGAATTGATGATAATCTCAATCACCTGGTCTTACTGGCAGAGAATGAGGAGGGCTATCAAAATCTGCTAAATGTAGTTTCACAGGGATTTACCAGAGGATTCTACTACAAACCCAGGGTGGATAAAAAGACGTTGGCTGGCAACAGCAAAGGTTTAATAGCCTTAAGCGGCTGTATTGCCGGGGAGGTAGCATCAAAGATACTGGACGGGGACCAGGAAAAGGCTAAAGAGGCGGCAGGTGAGTACCGGGAAATTTTTGGGCCGGGTAACTTTTACCTAGAGGTGCAGGATCACGGTTTTCCAGAACAGCGGATAGTCAACCGAGAATTGCTGAAAATGCATAGAGATATGGACATCCCACTTGTGGCCACAAACGATGTCCACTATGTCAGACGGGAAGATGCCGCCAACCAGGATGTGTTGATGGCTATCCAAACCGGCAGGTGTGTGGATGACCCGGATAGGATGAAATTTCAGTCAGAGGAACTGTACCTGAAAAGTGCTGAGGAAATGCGGTCCCTGTTTGGTGATTTTCCCCGGGCTTTGGACAACACACTGGACATTGCCGAGCGCTGCCAGGTCAAAATGGAGTTCGGGCGTTACCTCCTGCCCCATTATTCGGTGCCGGAGGGATATAATGCGGATACATACCTGGAGGAGCTTTGTTATCAAGGGATCCAGAGGATATATGGCGGTGTTGGCGGCGATATCAAAAAACGGATGGAATTTGAACTAGGCGTGATCAAGCAGATGGGCTATTCGGCCTATTTTCTCATCGTCTGGGATTTTATTCACTTTGCTCGATCAAAAGGGATCCCGGTAGGTCCTGGACGGGGTTCCGCTGCCGGCAGCCTGGTTGCCTACAGCCTGGGTATAACCAACATTGATCCGCTAAATTATGGCCTGCTGTTCGAAAGGTTTCTCAATCCGGAGCGAGTTTCCATGCCGGATATCGACATCGATTTCTGCTATGAGCGGCGGGGTGAGGTTATTGACTATGTGGTGCAAAAATATGGCCTGGATCATGTGGCCCAGATTATAACTTTTGGTACCATGGCGGCTCGGGCTGCCATCAGAGATGTGGGTAGGGCCCTGGGCATGCCTTACAGTGATGTGGATAAGGTGGCCAAGCTGGTACCGGGCGAACTAAATATGACCATTGAGAAAGCCCTAAATGATGCACCTGAATTAAAGGCACTTTATGATCAAAGGGGAGAGATTAAAAAGCTAATTGACACTGCTGCAGCCCTGGAAGGAATGCCCAGACATGCTTCCACACATGCTGCCGGTATCGTCATTACCCCGGAACCCCTCACCCACTACATCCCTCTGTATAAAGCTTCCGATGGTCCGGTAACAACCCAGTACTCTATGGGAACAGTAGAAGAGCTGGGGCTTTTAAAGATGGACATGCTGGGCCTGAGAACCCTGACAGTAATTAGCGAAGCAATCAGATTGATCACCGGGGATACAGGTGATACCTTTGATATAGACAGTATACCCATAGATGATCAATTGACCTACGAAATGCTGACCAAAGGTGAAACCGCCGGGGTTTTTCAGTTGGAAAGTAGTGGTATGCGCGGTATCCTCAAGGAATTGAAGCCAGAGGTTTTTGAAGATATCATAGCCCTGGTGGCTTTGTACCGTCCCGGACCCCTTGGTAGTGGCATGGTGGAGGATTTTGTCAAAAACAAGCATGGGATAAAAAAAACAAGCTACCTCCATCCCAAACTGGAGCCCATACTAAAAGACACCTATGGCGTGATTCTATATCAGGAACAGGTGATGCGCATATCAAGTGAACTGGCAGGTTTTTCCCTTGGAGAAGCAGACCTGCTGCGCCGTGCCATGGGCAAGAAAAAACCGGAAATTATAGCCGGGCTGCGCGCGCAATTTATAGAAGGCGCTGTCAGCAATGGTATTGATAAAAGTATTGCCGGACAGATCTTTGACTTGATGGAATATTTCGCCGGATATGGCTTTAATAAGTCCCACTCAGCCGCCTATGCATTGGTTTCCTACCAGACTGCTTACCTGAAGGCCAACTATACTCT
>JAAYRI010000166.1 GCA_012518875.1 Peptococcaceae bacterium | reverse complement strand
GGTTGGAGGGGATCACCAAAGCCGGGCTGGAAATGAAATATAAAAGTCGCCTTTTTGATCAGCTGCTCCGTAAAGACTATGCTGCCGTATCCGCTTATCACAGCGGTGAACTGCTTAATCATCTAACCAATGATATCGCCATTGTGGCCGACGGTATCACCACCATTGTCCCCAGTCTGGCCGCGATGCTCACCAGGCTGGCGGGTGCCTTTGCCGTACTGGTGGCCATCGATCCGACCTTTGCCCTAATTTTTGCTCTGGCCGGCTGCTTTATCCTCCTGGTGATTAGAGCGTTCCGGGGTCTGATGAAACAATTGCATAAAAGGGTGCAGGAAACCGATGGCCGGGTACGCTCCTTTATGCAGGAGAGCCTGGAAAACCTGCTGGTGGTAAAAATATTCGCGGTGTAAGAACAGGTGGTGGATCAGGCCGCCTGCCTGCAACAGCGAAATTATCAGGCCAAAAGAAAACGGATCACCGCCGGTATGGCTGCCAACAGTGGTTTTGGTTTTATATTTCAGGCCGGTTATCTCTATGCCCTGTTGTGGGGGGCCTATAAGCTGTATACACAGGTGATCAGCTTTGGTACCCTGACCGCTATGCTGCAGCTGGTGGGACAGGTACAGACACCTTTTGTAGGGCTGTCGGGCCTGGTGCCCAAATATTATGCCTTACTGGCGTCCGCCGAAAGGGTGCTGGAGCTGGAACAGTTGGCGGACGAAAAAGAGTTTGAGCAGGAACAGACGGATACCGTCGGTCTGGAGGATGGCTTCGGGTCGCTGGAGTTTCGGCAGGTTAGCTTTGGCTACAGCCGGGATACCGATGGGGATACTGTGCTCAAGCAGGTTTCCCTGACTATCCGCAGAGGGGATTTTATGTTCCTTTCCGGCACTTCAGGTATTGGCAAAAGTACCTTCCTCAAACTGTTGCTGGGTGTCTATCAACCGAATCAGGGCGAAATCTACCTGCAAATGAAAGATGGCCGCAGCATAAAAATTGACCGACAGGTAAGAAAACTCTTTGCCTATGTGCCTCAGGATAGTTTATTGCTTTCGGGTACCATCAAAGACAACATCGCTTTTATCAAACCCAACGCCGGGGAGGCTGCCATCCGGCGGGCTGTTCGTCTAAGCTGTGCGGAAGAATTTATTAACCGGCTGCCCCAGGGATTGGACACAGTAATTGGCGAAAAAGGGCACGGTTTGTCCGCAGGCCAAATCCAACGTCTGGCTATCGCCAGGGCTATCCTGAGTGATGCCCCTATATTGTTGCTGGATGAGGCCAGTTCTGCTCTTGATGAAGACACCGAACAAAGGCTGCTGGGCAACATCAAGTCTTTACCAGGTAAAACCTGCCTGATTGTTTCTCACCGCCGGGCAGCCCTGGCTATCTGCAACAAAGAGGTTTGTTTTGTAGGTGGCACTATTGTTTCCACGGATGTGGGTGTAAGCGGAAAAAAATTTAACTAACCCCATGTTAGGTCTTAATATATAGCCCGGCAAACTTAAGTAGAAAAACAAATCGCAGGGCAAATATGATTGGTGTATAATGTAGACCAGGAAGTCTGGTGGTGTGCTTTTTCCTGTTGGGGAATGTTGTCTATTGGCAGCGGCAGATGTGTGGTGTGTGGTCCCATGTCTGTTATTAGAAGGGTGCTTTATGAGCTTTGGCACGGTCAAAAGTAAATACCTTTTATTAATTGCCGGTGTAGTATGGTCTTTGGCCGGAATTATGGTCATGAAGACAGGGTTTCTACTGATTCCCCTCTCAAAAAACCTTTCATTAATTATTTTTGGTGCACTAGTCGTTTTTCTGGTTTTTTATCTTCAAATCTTCTCCAAGCTGGTTTACAAACATGAATATAGAATCCGCATGTATGATCAAGAACGTTTGCTGTTTTGGCTGTTTTTCGATCTCAAATCCTACCTTTTTGTGATCGTGATGATGGGTGGAGGGATTTTAATTAGGAAATTAGAACTTGTCCCTCATTGGTTCATTGCCTTTTTTTATTCTGGGCTGGGAGTTGCCTTATTTGCCTGCGGTATCCGGTTTGTCGTTCGTTTTTTTAGATACGAAGGTGGCTTCAAGGTAATTTGTCGGCTGGATAAACGGATAAAACGCGAAAATCATGAAAAGTGATCATTCCTATAGGACATATAATGGAGTCCTATTTTTATTTCTGCCTATGGCCCATTGCAAAAACCTATTAGGCCCCATGCCTGCATAGAAAAGAACTATTTCCACTGCCCAATAAATAGCATTATACTGATTAATGTGCACACTTTTGACAAATTATGTACAGGTGGTGACCATTAATCAATGAGGAATGTATTTGCAACCAGGTGGGGAATAATCATTGTTGGGATTGCAATTGGCATAATGGCTTCCTTGCTGCAGTTTTGGGGTAATCCCGCGAACATGGGTATCTGTGTGGCCTGCTTTTTGCGTGATATTACGGGGGCGCTGGGTTTACACAGGGCGCCTGTGGTGCAGTATTTGCGCCCGGAAATCATCGGCTTTATTTTGGGTTCTTTTGGCGCTGCATACATGTTTAAAGAATTCAGGCCCCGGCTGGGTTCTGCGCCAATAGTTAGATTTGTCCTCGGTGCTTTCGCCATGATTGGCGCTCTTTTGTTCCTTGGCTGCCCCTGGCGGGCCCTGTTGCGCCTGGCCGGCGGTGACGGGAATGCTGTCCTGGGTCTGCTGGGACTTGTTGCTGGAATCTGGGTGGGTACGCAGTTTCTCAAAAACGGTTATAATTTAGGACCCAGCCATAAGACATATAAGGCAGCGGGGTGGATTTTCCCTATAATTGCTGCTGGTTTTCTGGTTTTAATGCTTCTTAATCCAATTATCCCCGGAGAAGCCCAGAGTGGAGTCCTCTTCTACAGTGTAGAAGGCCCGGGTTCCATGCATGCCTCTCTAATCATATCCCTTGCTATCGGTCTGGTAATAGGTTTTATAGCCCAGAAAAGTAGATTTTGCACAATGGGTGCTATTCGGGACCTGGTTTTATTCAGACAGACCCATCTATTTACGGGCATCCTCGGCCTGGCTGTTGCTGCTTTTGTTACTAACCTGGTACTCAATCAGTTTAACCCCGGCTTTGTGGGACAGCCTGTGGCCCATACCATGCATATTTGGAATTTTGCCGGCATGGGGCTATCTGGGCTGGCTTTTGCTCTGGCCGGCGGCTGCCCCGGGCGCCAACTCTTTTTGTCCGGTGAAGGTGACGGCGATGCGGCAGTATTTGTAGTTGGCATGATAGCGGGAGCAGCCTTTGCTCACAATTTTGGGCTGGCCAGTTCTGCCGCCGGAGCCACCCCCGCCGGAAAGATTGCCTTTGTTATTGGGTTGGTGGTTTGTCTGTTAATCGGCTTTACTATGCGAGAAAAATCATAGGAGGTATGCGGATATGAGTAACATCATAGATGCCAGAGGGCTTTCTTGTCCCCAACCGGTGATCATGACCTTGAATGAAATTAAAAAAACCCAAAAAGGCAACATCATCATTATGGTTGACACGGACACAGCCAAAGAGAATGTAAGCCGTGCTTCTGAAACACAGGGCTGGACAGTTGCTGATGTTCAACCGGAGGATGATGGTTACAGGATCACTATCAGAAGGGAAAGCTGAAATGTTAAAAATCTTTCGGAAGAAGAGGGCAAAATCTGGTCAGTCGAAACAGGATCGAGGCATTCTAGTTTTTGAAAATACCACTGAAGTCATTAAGGCGGAAAACATATTAACGGCAGGGGGATGGAGCATCGAGGTAAAGGGGCCGCCACCGGAAATACGCAGCGGCTGCGACCTGGTAATAGAATTTCCCCTCATTGAGGAATTATCCATCATCAGGGAGCTTTCAGAGGTGAACATAAAGCCGGTCCAGGTTGTGCCTGTTACCAGTGTTTTGCTGGAACCTGTCGATCTTCTCCACGAAAAGGAATATGGAAAATATCTTATGGTCCGGGCCGCGAATATGAAAATCACTGTGGATAAGGAAACCCAGTTAATCGTCAATGTTTCCGGGGGTGGCTGCCCCGATGTTCCTTACCTGGCGGAACAGATGGTGAATAAGCATTTGGACAGTGCCCCCCATCCCCGGGATGTGGGTTACACCCTCTGCGCCTATGCCTTACAGATTGCTTATGAACGGGTGGTAAAGTTATGCTTGGTATAGTGGGCACAATTCCGGAACAAAATTTTCCGCTCCATTGTGGCACAGCTCATCTAGATGGAGACCACATTCTAATAGAAGATGAAAGCATTGCTATCAACCGGGGGACACCGGCTATGATAGCAGCGGCAGCGGAGACTTTAAGCTATATGGGCAAGCCGAACCCTTTTTGTTATTTGGTTGGAGATATAGGCAACGGGGTAGGTTGTAAAAATCTTTATAAATATCTGACGGATCATATCGCGGATACTGCCCTGAAAACCCTGGCGCTGCATTACTTTCAGCCGGATTTGGGTTTGTTTAAGCAGATGCTGACGGCGATTAAGGCTATGCCTGCGCCGCCAATATTAATTGCTGATGCCGGATTTATGTATGTGGCCAAAATGGGCGGGGATGCGTCATCCTTTGATTTGTTTACCCCCGATGCCGGTGAGCTTGCCTATCTGGCTGATGAAAAAGCGCCCCATCCTTTTTATACCCGCGGTTTTATATTACATGAAGAAAACCTGGTGCCGGATCTGATTCAAAAGGCCTATCAACATAATAATGCCGCCAATTATTTGCTTGTTAAGGGGGCAACCGACTACATCGCCAGCAAAAGTGGCATAATTGCGCAGATAGATAGCCCTAGTGAAGAGGTGCTGGAAGCTATTGGGGGTACTGGGGATACTTTGACCGGGATTGTCTCCGCCCTGATTGCTTCGGGTATGGATATAGAGTCCGCATCTGCTAAGGCGGCCAAGGTTAATCGTATCGCAGGTTTTCTGGCTAAACCTACGGCCGCGACCCAGGTATATGATATTATCAAGGAAATCCCACGTGCCCTGGATGAGGTATTAAGATCCGGGGAGGAGGGTAAAGGCTGGTAGTGAACCAGTTTCATGTGGACATGGAATGCCTCAATTAAGAACAGAACCCCAATCACCTGACTGGCATTGACCGGCAGGCTAGCAGGGGTTCTTTTTCTGTTTGGCATCAAGCGCGAAATGTTTGGTGCAATGTGTTAGGAAGGCTTTATCCAGGGGCGAAAATATGCGGTTTTTACGGTAGATTAGATAAAAATCTCGTTCCATCTGCAGGGCCGGCAGGGTGTACCCTTTCATTAACCCGGCAGCTAACTCCCCTTTTACAGCCTTGTAGGAAATAACTGTTACCCCCAGCCCTATTTTGACAGCTTCCTTGATCGCTTCCTGGCTTTCCAGGTAGGCCACTATGTTCAGGTTAACTTCTTTCTTGCCATAGAACTGCCGTAGAGCATTTTCAAAAACTACCCGGGTAGCAGAGCCAGGTTCCCGCATAATGAAAGGAACCTCTAGAAATTTTTCCAGATTTGCATCGGATTCTAAATCAATTTTGAAAAGCTCCTTTTGGGGAGGTTTTTCACCGGGCAAACGGGTTCCCGGGGCTGCCACCAGCACCAGCTTGTCTTTTGTCAGCTTAATCTGACCCAGTTCATCAAAACAGGCCTGTTCTCCCACAAACCCCAGGTTGTAGGTGTAGTCCCTGATACTTTCATAAACCTGACGTGTGTCGCGGAGCATCACTGCAAAGGTGGCCCCAGGATATTTATCCATAAAACCCTTCATCAAACCGGGTAGGATATATGTGCCCGGCACGCTGCTGGCGGCTATTTCCAGGTGACCTTTGACCAGCCGGTATTCCTGTTGAACGGCGGAAATCACTTCTTCTAATGTGCCTATTAGCTGCTGCGCATATTGGAAGAGGATTTTCCCGGCACCGGTTAATTGCAGTTCCCGGGGATTACGGTCCAGCAGGGGCACGCCGATTTCGTTTTCCAGCGCTTTTATGTGGCTGCTTACAGTGGGCTGACTGAGAAAAATTCTTTCTGCGGCCCGGGAAAAGCTCTTCTGCCGGGCAACTTCAACGAAGACCCTCAACTGGTGAAAATCCATTAATACAACTCCTCGCTTTAACCCAAGTATACCATGGCTGGTTAACTAAACCTTTACAAAATGACCAGTCATAGTCATAAATGTTAAACTTCTGTGCTTTGGACAGAAGAGAAAGGGGAGGATCATTTATTATACAGTTAATATGATAAAATTGATTTTAGTTGACGGTATATTGTTTGTACAGGAGAAGGTGGGATTGCGATCAAAAAGATAAATAAATTCATTGCAGAACTGGAGGCATACAAATCAGCGGGGCAGGTTTTTAATCCCTGGCGGGATTATGATCCGGTTTGTGATATAGGCGCAGAGGCGCCGGGAATCAGGCTAAAACAAATGGCGCAGTTTTTATATTCTAGAATAGCCGGGGCCAAATATCTACTGGTAGCGGAGGCTATCGGCTACCAGGGGGGCAGATTTACCGGTATCGCCCTGGTATCGGAGCGAATACTCCTGGGCCACCACAAAAGCATAAAACCCAATGTCATTCTGCCAGATTATCAGGGGC
>JAAYRI010000019.1 GCA_012518875.1 Peptococcaceae bacterium | reverse complement strand
GACGGTAAAATTGCCGTGTTCACCCTGCACCCGAAATTGGAGCAGTTATTAACTGACTCTATTGAACAGACCCAGATTGGCGCCTACCCTGTTCTCGAACCTCAGGTGGCCAGGCAGGTTTTTAATACATTAAAAGAATCGGCAGAAAATATGAGTTTGCAAAACCTGCCTCCCGTACTAATTTGTTCTTCCCGGGTAAGATTACCTTTGCGGAGGTTAATAGAAAAAAACCTGCCCAATCTGGCTGTGCTTTCGCTTAACGAGATTGATCCCAATATTGAAATTGAGGTCATAGGGACGGTGATGCTGGAGTGAAAATCAAACGCTACGTAGTACGGGAAATGCAGGAGGCCATTCGCCTAATAAAACAAGACCTGGGGCCGGAGGCGGTAATTGTCAGCAGCTATAAAGTTACGTCAACAAAAGGGTTGCTCGGTTTATTTTCACCGCGGTTGTTTGAGGTTACTGCTGTGCTGGACGACAACGAGGATTTTAAAATAAACAAGGCTTTGCCAGGAACTGGTGCCCCTCAGATCCACCAGCCTACCGGAACCGGGGGGACTGAAAATGGCAAAAAACAAATTAACACACTTATCGGCAATGCTGTCGCTCTGCTAACCGGTAGACAAGAGGAACAAAAAGACATGCTGAAAGAATACCCCTCTAATGAGCAACAAGAAAAAACACTTGTTGAACCGCTGGCCAAGAACTTACAAATTAAAGACAGAATTTTTTCCCATACCGGTAACAAGGGTCGTTTTGACCTTATGGTGGCCAAACATATGGAGGCAGAGGCTAGCGGTGGGGTTCTAATGTGGCGTAAAGCACTTTTGGATATGGAGGTGCAGGAAAACATTGTGGACCGTATCCTGCCTCTGGGGGAAAAAGAGCAACATTTACAGGATACTGAGGGGCAAAATTTCCACATGGATGTGTTTAAACAAATTACAACCTTGCTGGAACCAGCTTATTGTCCGGCAAAACAGACCAGGATAAAGACTTTCATTGGCCCGGCAGGGGTGGGGAAGACTACAACCCTGGCTAAACTTGCCACCAGGTTTAGCCTGGACGACAAAAAGGTGGCCATAGTAACTGTCAACACCTACAGGATTGGCGCTGTGGAGCAGCTCCAAGCCTATGGGAATTTGCTGGATGTTCCGGTGGAGGTAGTGATGACACCCGGTCAGTTGACTGAGGTGGTAACAAGGCATTGCGATAAGGACTATATACTCATTGATACTGCTGGTCGTTCAGCAGGAAATGTAGGACAGATATTGGAGCTGAAGGGTTTCCTAGATGCAGTGGCCGCACCACAAGACATCTTCCTGGTGTTGAACCTGACCACCAGGAACAGGGATCTGCACAGGATTGCCCATAAATTCATGATTGCTAATTATTCCAAGTTGGTTTTTACCAAGATTGACGAAACCGAAACGCATGGTGCAATACTTAACCTTGTGCATACCCTGGGGCGCCCGGTGGCCTATCTGGCCTATGGTCAGGGAGTGCCAGATGATATCAGTGCAGCCGGCCCGCAGAAAATAGCGGAATTATTGGTAAGGGGAGTTGACCCCGATGAGATTATGGCCATCTAGGGGAAGTCAAAAAACCATTCCCGAAATTGAAATAACGGAGCAATCTACTGCCGG
>JAAYRI010000165.1 GCA_012518875.1 Peptococcaceae bacterium | reverse complement strand
GGTGTTTAAGGTGTTGTTCCCGTGATTGCTGCCATTTATGTTCTTCTGTGATGTCGCTAATATAGGCGCCTACACCGTAGGCACCATTGGGCAAAGGAACAGGGAACTTTGTGGTCCTAAAAAACCTGTCACCTGTTGATGTTATGCTGGTGATCAACTGATGGTTTTTTAAGGCATCCCAATCCGCCTGGGCGCACATCTCAGCAAATTCACCCTTCAGCAAAGAGGCATCATCATATCCTACGACTTTATCTTCCGGCAGTTGAAAGAAATCCTGCAGGGCTTTGTTGGCAAATACGTACCTTAGTTGCTCGTCCTTTAGATAAATAAGGTCGGTATCCGCATCCATAAAGGTCTTCCTCAACGCATTGTAATAAGCCAATTTTCCATTGGCTTTGGTCAGTGACCTTGCTTTTTTGCGTAAATCCCAAAGAAGGAGGAGTAAAATGGCTATAAATCCGCCACAGGTAACAATAGCAACTGTTACCACCTGTTGGTGCCTTTTTTGCAACAGAACTTCTGGGGTGATGTCATGGATCACGGAAAAGAGGGCCTGGCGGCCCTGATATGCAGCCGGGTAGGCGTGCACTTCCACCCAGCGCAGTTCCCCGCTGGCCAGACGGTGTTGGAACATGAAGAGATTTCTTTCTTCACGAGCGGCAGCCTGTGTTTTCTCTGCAACAAGACTGGGGTCAACCATATTAATCTGAGAGATGGGCATAGATGTGAGTTGCTCTTTGGTATAGCCGTAAAATTTCACAGCAGCCTCATTGGCGTAAAGGATACGGCCTGTTCCCTGCTCAATGAACAACATTACCGCTCCGTGCTCGCTAAAGGTTTTATCCAGGTCGATCACCTGTTCATTAGCCTCGGCGGCATTAATCCAGCTAACCAATACTGCGATTAGCACAGCCGGTATGAAGACAGTTTTAAACAGGTTGAAAAATAGTTTCATCATGTTCTCCTTATTCACTAGAGATGCATTATGCATCCCACCCCATGTCATGCATATTTTCTGCATATGTTTTTGCAATGTGTTCAAACCTTTCCTGCACGGCTAAAAATGCACATACTATATCAGGATCAAAATGTTTGCCGGTATCTTTCTTGATGATCTGCAGGGCTTTTTCATGGGAAATGGCTTCTTTGTAGACGCGCCGGGAGGTTAGAGCGTCGTATGCATCTGCCACTGCCATTAACCTGGCGGACAAGGGAATGTTCTCACCTGATAAACCTTCTGGATATCCCGTACCATCCCATTTTTCATGATGTGAATAGGCTATTTCCCGGGCGCAGGACAGGAATGTTTCGGCACCACCGATCAATTTTTCCGCACACAAAATTGCATCCCGGCCCAGGACGGTGTGTTTTTTCATGGTTTCATATTCTTCCGGGGATAAAGGCCCTGGTTTGAGCAAGATCCGGTCGGGTATGCCTACCTTGCCGATGTCGTGCAGTGGCGAAGATTGGACAATAAGTTTTACTTTTTCATCTGTCAGGGTGTGCTTAAATTTGTCCATTTGACTCAAGTATCTAGCCAGTTCCTTGATATAAAGCTTGACCCGCTGTAGGTGCCGGCCCGTTTCGTTGTCCCTGGTTTCCGCAAGGGCAGCCATGGCTATGATGGAGGCCTCCTGGATAATAGAAATATCCCTGGTGCGCCTCTTGATTTCCTGATCAAGAAATTGGTTTTGGTCTTTTAAAATATCCCTTGATCTCTTCAGCTCCAGATGCATTTTGACCCGGGCAGCCAATATCGGGGGGCTAACGGGTTTAGAGATATAGTCTGCAGCGCCGAGGGCAAACCCCTTTTCTTCATCCTCCTCATCTGTTTTGGCTGTCAAAAAAATAATAGGAATGTCTTTGAATTCCTTGTTTTCCTTGAGTCGGCGGCAGGTTTCATAACCGTTCATTACCGGCATAACCACATCCAGCAGGATAATGTCCGGCCGGGTGTTTTGGGCTACTGTAAGGGCTATAGCACCGTTTGTGGCTACCTTGATTCTGTAATCATCCTTTAGTATTTCATTAACCAGCCTGATACTGTTAATGGCATCATCCACAACCAATAAGACCGGCTTATCCTTGTTCTGGAACATTACCATCACCTGTTTTCCCCTTAAATTCCCTCTCTAATATTTCCGCTGCCGCCAGAAACTCAAAACGGCCGATATAGTGTCCCAGGGAAGCAAAGGTTACTGTCTTCATCTGCCCCTGGAGTACATCCTTGACCAGATTAAACTGCTCTAGAGCCTCCATATCGCTTTCCTGCAGTAGGTGCAACAAACAGCTTATTTTTTCAGCATTATAACCAGTGTTTACCTTAATGGGTTCTTCATTTTTTTCTCTCAACTGTGGCGTGTTTTCAATGTTTTCAGCGATAGCTTCCAGGCATTTCCCCAGTTCTACCAGTACAGGAGGCACAGAGATTTCTACCGGCCTTCTTTTCAGCCAGTTTTCTAGGTCAATGATTAGGGGCATTACCTCAGTAGCACCGATATTACCAGCCAGCCCCTTTAGGGTATGGTTTAACTCTTCAGCCCGGGCCGGATCCTGATCCCGGATAGCCTGATGGATTTCCACCAGAAGCTTTTTCTGTTCAGTGGCAAAATCCAGGAGCAGCTCCCCATATAGCTCCCTGTTGCCTGCAACACGGTGCAATCCCTGTTTGGTGTTCAGGCCGGCAATGCCGGGCACCAGCTCCAGCAGGGCCTGTCTGATACCTTCGGGGTGGAAATGCAGCCATTTGCCCAGGGTGGCGAAAAAATTATCCACATCAATCGGTTTGGGCAGATGATCATTCATCCCGGCATCGAAACATTTTTCTTTTTCATCCTCCATTGCCCTTGCTGTCATGGCTATGATCGGGATATTCTGATCCTTTGCTCTAATATGTCTTGCCGCTGTAAAACCGTCCATTTCGGGCATTTGCAAGTCCATCAGGATTACCTGATAGGTCCCAGCCGGTGATTTTGTAAAAATCTGCACAGCCTCACGCCCATTTTGGGCCACATCTACCTGCAGGCCCCTGCTTTCCATTAGTTCTGCAGCAATTTGCTGGTTGATGTCATTGTCTTCCACCAATAAGGCTTTAAACCCAGACAAATGGTATTGTTTTTCCTCAGCGGGGGAGTTTGTGCTGCCTCTGTCTATTTCGCCGGGTGCAAATAGCTTCACCAGGCTGTCATAGATCATGGACTGGGTGATCGGTTTTACCAGCATATCATCAACATAAGCCGGCAGGCTGTGGCCGGTATCCACCCCGCCGGAATCCATCAAAAGCACCACATAGGGTATATCGGCCAGGTAGGAAGATTTCTTGAGCCTTGTAGCTGTTTCCATTCCATCAATACCGCCACCCATTTGCTGATCAACAAAGATAACATCAAAGGGGATTTCTTGCCTTTCTGCTTCCTGGGCCTGTAAAATAGCCTTTTCGCCGCAGGACACTGCTGTGGCCCGAAACTGCATGGCGGCAAGATATTCAAGAAATGTATTGCGGGCTGCTTCATTATCATCAACTACTAAAATTCTCTTTTCACCCAGGCTATTGGGTGTCTTTTTCAGTGTGTCATTTTTATCCTCAATAGTATCAAACCAGGCCGAAAATATAAAGGTGCTTCCCGATCCCGGTGCACTGGTTACCTCCAGGGTTCCTCCCATCAACTGGACCAGGCTTTTGCATATTGAGAGGCCCAATCCGGTGCCGCCAAATTTTCGTGTTGTGGAATTATCGGCCTGCACAAATGCCTCAAATAGGTGTTCCTGTTGTTCAGCAGTCATACCAATGCCGGTGTCGCTTACTGAAAACTGCAGCTTCACCCGCTCGGCCATCCTGCCCACAGGCTGAACATCTATAGTCACTTGTCCCTTTTCTGTAAATTTTACGGCGTTGCGAGCCAGGTTGATAATGATCTCCGACAGTCGTAGGGGATCACCTTTTAGATGGCAGGGCGTTTCCGGTGCAATGCGGCAGATAAATTCCAGCCCTTTTTCATGGGCTTGTCTGCTAATAATTCCCACGCTGTTTTCAATGGTTTTTTCCAGCTCAAAATTGATATTTTCGATGGCCATTTTGCCGGATTTAATTTTAGAAAAATCAAGGATGTCGTTGATGATCTGCTTTAGAAAGGTGGAGGATTGCTGAATCTTGGTAATATAGTCTTTCTGTTTTGGGGTAAGGTCTGTTTCCTGAACCAGATGGACCATGCCGGTGATGGCGTTTAGAGGGGTGCGGATTTCATGACTGATGTTGGCCAGGAACTGCATTTTTGCCTGTTCGGCCTTTTCCGCCTGGCGCAGCGCTGCCCGCAGGTTATCCCCCCTGTGGCGCAGCTCTCTTATGTAGTTATTTAGCTTACCGACCATCACCCGCAGGGCGTCCGCCAGCATACCCAGCTCGTTTTTTGATTTGAGGGAAATATCAATTTCCAGGTTCCCCCGGGTTACTTCGGCAGCTTTTTTTGCCATATAAGCCAGGGGTCCCGTAATTTTGCGCCGCACATAAAATAGCAGTACGGCAACGACCAGGGATATCAGGGCCAGCTCGATAACCAGCGCCTGCATCACGGCCCTTTGTTGCAGAAGTTTGATTTGTGCCATTGGTATACTTGTAGCAAAAGCACCAACAGTATGGCCTGCAGTATCCAAAATAGGTTTATAGGCTTCGAAATAAGGATCACCAAGAAATTCCGATTGACCTACATAAATATCCTTATCTTCTAAAACGGCCCGGGCAATTAACGGATCCATTTTTGTACCCACGGCACGATGGGTGTCTTGCACCATTGTGGTGTTCACCCGTATATCCCCGATGAAAACAGTGATCTCATTTCCGGTGATATCCTTTGTTTTTTTCACAAAAGCGGGGTCAGCCAGGGCATAACCGGTTGTTACCGCACCAATAATTTCCCCCTGGGCACTCCTGATCGGCACCCCTGTGCGGGTGCTCAGTCCGATTACTGTGCCAAACTCGATGCTGGTTGCCACCTGTCCGTCCAGGGCCTGGGCAATGTTTTGTTGGGATATAAGTGAGTCACCTGTCTTGTCACTATGTACCCGGGCGATTACATAACCCTCCCGATCTACAAAGGTGATAAAATTTACATGCAACCCAATGGATCTCACTATCTGGCCGGCAATAATGGGCAACGGGTCTGTATTACCTTCAATAAATGCCTGAATAATTTCCTTGTTTTCGGCCAGGTTTTTGGCCGCAATCTTGGATTCCTGCTGGTATTGCTTGAAAATGGCGTCGGTGGTAGCCAATGCGTTTTCACTTTGTATGGCAGCAATTTTGTTTACAGTGTTGCTGCTGCTGTTGGAAACATGTGCAATCGAGGCCAGGCCGATAATCAGTATGGCGCAGATAAACACCAGGATGAGGGAAAACTCAATTCTTCTAAACAGTGGCATTTTTGGCTGTGAAACCTCCCACCTTTTATGTTGGTGGATTATTAATCCCTTGTTAACCAATCATATCGTAACCTTTTACCAGGGTCGTGTTAATTTTTTCTATGTCGAATGGTGTCAGGCCACCTTCAATTATATCCAATTTTCCCTTAATTTCAATAATATTGCCAAAGGAATTAGCCGACCTAACCAGTTGTCCTGTTGCTGCTACACTATGCGACTAATTTGTGGCTAGAGGGTAATTATAATTATGACCACCCACAGTGATTGCCAAAAAAAACACTGCCGCCTTCTGGCGGCAGTGGGCTTGAAAGAAGTGATGTTTAATTGGTAGCCTCACATGTTTTTCCCATTATTGAGAATTTTAGCCACCTGGGGAGCTCGTACCCATGAAGGTTGGGGCAAGCCCGAGCCCAACAGGGGCCTGACATAAAACTTAAAGGCATCAGTAACATTATTTCCTACCTCGTTGATAAATTCATCTGGCATTACCCTGGTGTAGGCGGCAATATCTTCAAAACGACCCAGATGATAATCAACTGAATAGTTACCGGTGCGCCTGATGGTCACAGAACCGTCCACATCATTCCACATGGCCATTTGGACTGCCCGCTCTCCTACTTCACGGGCTTCATGCTGGTCAATATCCGATACGCAGCCAAAGAAGGAGCGTTGCAGGTAGCCAAAGGTGTCGCTGCGTACACGGGGAATATCCAATTTTGCTTTGATCAGATCTGCCAGTAGATCACCCAGGGAGCGGGTACCGGACAGTAGGATATTGCCGTGAGCATCCTTTTCGTTGGTTTTATTCAGCTTGGTAACAATGGGTACCCCAGAGGCATCTTTGATTCCTTCGGAAACGGCCACGATGCAGATCCCATACTGGTCATAAATTTCTTTTACATCTTGTATAAACTGCTGCCTGCTGAAGACCCTTTCCGGCAAATAGATCAGGTGGGGGCCATCAGCTTCATGTTTTCTGGCAATAGCCGCCGAGGCAGTTAAAAAACCAGCATGTCGCCCCATGACCACACCAATATATACCCCGTTTAAGGCCCGCACATCCAGGTTTATGCCCATAAAAGCCTGGGTCACAAACCGGGCTGCCGAACCAAACCCGGGGGTATGGTCATTGAGCATCAGGTCATTATCGATAGTTTTCGGTACATGGATTACCCGCAGGTCATAATTAGCCCGCGTGGCTTCCTCGTTTACTATTCGTGCTGTGTCCGCGGAATCATTACCGCCTATGTAAAAGAAGTAGCGAATATCATGGGCCTCCAGGACCCTGAAAATATCATGACAATATTTGCTGTCCGGTTTTACCCTGGTTGACAACAAGGCCGAAGACGGGGTTAAGGCCACCTGTTCCAAATTATGTGAAGTCTCCTGGGTCAGATCGAGAAAATCCTCATTAACTATGCCCTCAACGCCTCTGAGGGCCCCGTATACCCTGGTGACCTGGGCATATTTTTTGGCTTCTAAAACTATCCCCACCAGCGTCTGGTTAATTACTGCAGTAGGGCCCCCACTTTGGGCAATTAACACCTTGCCACTAATTCCCATAACCATCCTCCATAAAAATGATTTTATTATTTTATATCTATGCTAAAGAAGAAATAGAATTCAACAGTTAAAAATATAATAGGCCCGGTCAAAAGCCTGTCCACAGACCAAAATACAAGGGATAGGCTAATCCCATACGCCTATAAGTACCTTCCACAGTTATTCCTGTATTTCCTTCCAAGGGAGGGAATGATCCCAGAAAAACAATCTGGTCATGTGAATTATTTGCGTTATATGCCTTGCTGGGTGCTGGGTTAGAACCCATGGAATAATATATTTAGAACGGGGGTTAAGGTTTAGCAGGGGCGTGGTCCTTAAGTTTGTGGAGCAGGGCCAGGGCGGCAGTATTCTCCGGGGTGTCGGCATGGGTTTCTATTTCATCATCCCTGTAGAACCACTGGTTCGAATCCTTTTCATATTTTAAGCTGAAACCCCTTGTCGCCCTTATTTTAAGTTCATAAAGGAGCATAGAAAGCCGTGGCAACCAGACCAGATCGCCTACCTCACGTAGGGATAGCAGAATTTTTTTCTCCTGGACGTGCCTTAGTATAATGGGCTCAATAATTTCTTCCCCCAATTCACCGTAAACTATAGTCAGGTCGCCTACCTTTGGCTCCCAGGGGATGTATTTCGCCAATTTTTTTGCCAAATCTACACGGATCACGGATGCACCTCCTTTAGATACCAGTTGCATAACAAGATAGTTAAATTAATTATAGCTTTTTCTTGCTAAAAAAGATATAAACAGTATATCAGAAAAAACCAGGCTCTTATGGATTCATTTTTATTGTTTGCATGGGGTGGTGGTATAATACTGAAATGCAGTATGCTGCAACAAATAGCAGGCAGAGAAAAAGGGGTAGATGATATGTTTGTTAACACAAGGCGGATTTCCATGCTGGTAATTTGTTTAGTCGTCTTCATTGGGTTAACCCTGCAGGGGGGGTGTTCTTCTAGTGATAATCCCAGCCTAAAAAATGGTGGTGGTGTTGTTCAATCAGATCCCTTACCCGGATTGGGACCGGAAACTGTGGCGGATGTAGTGTCCCAGGCTAGCCCGGCTGTGGTAAAAATATCTACCAGTATCACCACCCGCAGTGCGACTAACCCTCTTCTGGATGATCCATTTTTCCGCCAGTTTTTTGGTATTCCTTCCACACCGCGGGAAAATGAGGGCCTGGGATCAGGCTTTACCATTTCCCAGGACGGTTACATTTTAACGAATGAACATGTTATTGCTGGGGCCAATAAAATAGCTGTCACTATAACCGGCATTGATAAAGACTTGCCGGCCCGGGTGGTAGGGGCGGATAGTAACCTGGATCTGGCTTTGCTAAAAATAGAGGCTGGTGTGGATCTGCCTTTCCTGACCATGGGCAATTCTGATCAAATCAGGGTGGGGAATTGGGTTATTGCCATCGGCAACCCCTACGGGCTTGATCATACAGTAACTACTGGTGTGATCAGCGCCAAAGGGCGCCCGATCAATGTGGGGGATAGGCATTATGAAAACCTTCTCCAGACCGATGCTTCTATTAATCCCGGTAACAGTGGCGGTCCTCTTTTGAATCTCAAGGGTGAGGTAGTGGGAATCAACACGGCTATTAGTGCGGAAGCCCAGGGAATCGGTTTTGCCATTCCCACCAGTACCGTCCAACAGGTCCTGGATGATTTAAAAAACAATGTCACCAGGGAAAGGCCCTGGGTGGGCATACAGGTCCGTACCCTGGACAGTGAATTAGCCGGGTATCTTGGTTTAAATAAGGCTGATGGGGCAGTAGTGGCCGGTGTTGTGGCGGGTAGCCCTGCCGATAAGGCCGGCTTGCAGGAATGGGATGTAATTATCGAATGCAACGGAAAAAAGGTGAGCAATGCTGAAGATTTGGTGGCAGCTATTAAAGCTACACCCATTGGACAGGAAGCACATATGATCCTGGTGCGCCAGCGCCAACAGCAGACAATAGCTGTTACTGTGGAGGATAAACCGGGTAATGTTGGCTAGGGGTCGATAAACAATCATCGGGGCAGGGGGTTGTTGGAAATTGGTTGATTGGGTGCGGGTGTATAAATTGCTGAATGAGGTAACACCCCTGGCCGTGAATTGCGGCCGCCTGTGTGGCGGTATTTGCTGCACAGAGTGGGAAAAAGGGGTGGGGATGTATCTGTTACCGGGCGAAGAGGTAATGTTTGATCGGACAGAGGACTGGCTCACCTGGCAGGAGCATGCTCCTGCTGATTATGAATTTTGCCCGGAATGGCACCGGCCGGTTTATTTTGTGCTTTGCCAGGGTTTTTGCCCCCGGGAGCGGCGTCCCTTTGCCTGCAGGACATTTCCGGTGATGCCTTATCTGACTGGGGAGGGAAAACTGGAACTGCGCCTGGATGGTGCTGGGGTACCTGTTTGTCCCCTGGTGCAGGCGGGAGATATTAGTCTGTTGGACAGGCGCTTTTTAGCTCGGGCCAGGCTGGCTTGGGAGGAGTTAATCAAGGATCCCCTTATCCGCGCCCATGTGCTATGGGAGTCCCGCCAGCTGGATCGGGCCGCTGAAGAACCCTGGAGAAAACTACTAAAATAGCTCGTTCATTCTTCTGTTTGAGTTTCTTGCTTGCTTACCTGCAGGACTGACAACGCAGCTCCGCTCGCCCCTTATCGAGTTCATTCACCCTCGGGCTCGGGCCAACTCGCCGCTAGCGCGGCTCAAACAGTGCCCTCGCTTTTCCTCAGGTTCACTTGCTCTTTGAATGAGGGGCTCGATGTCACCCGCTTTTGTCAGCCCTGCAGGCTTTAATCATTGGTGGGGGATATTCCCCGGGCGCCACCTGGCCACCAATCACTAACCACCAACGGCCAACCACTATTAAGCCCGGCCCCAAGTAGGGCTGTGTCCCCATTCCCCTGTCCTAGTCCCTCAAATCTGATCCCCGACTTGCAATGGCTCGGACAGTGGCCACACCTCCTATCCAACCTTCAGCTTTCCGCTTTCCGCTTTCCAACTATCCCCAAAGGAATACCCCAAAGTCTTTTTCACCTGTACTGGTTCTACGGGTCTTATTATCTCCAGGACCGACAACGCGGCTCTGCGCGCCCTCTAGAATTGTCCGAGCTCATTCCCCCTCGGGCTCGGGCCCAACTCGCCGCTTTCGGCTCAAACAGTGCCCTCGCTTTTCCTCAGGTTCACTCGCTCTTTGAATGAGGGCTCTATGTCACCCGCTTTTGTCAGCCCTGCAGATGGTTAGGGGACATTTCCTTGCGTCAGAGCCTGGCCACAAACAGGGCTATTTCCCCGTTCCTCTGCCCAGTTTCTCGGACCTGACTCCCTACCTACAACGGCCCAAAAGGTGGCATACATGTCCAACCTTTCCACTTTCCACCTTCCAACTGACCCCAAAGGAATACCCCAAAGACTGCATCCCCATTCCCATGTCCTGATTCCCCGAGTCCGATCCACCAGCTTACGTCGCTGCTCAAACAATGGCATACTCCTATCCAATCTTTCTGCTTTCACCTTTCCAACTTTCAGCTTTCCACTTTCCCGCTTTTATCATCCGGCAGATTTCTCTGTCCTTTTTGCCGGCACAGTGCTTTCAGGCAGCCGAGCCATTAGTTTTTCTCTGGTCATAATAATGTACTTGGGCGTCAATTTTTCACGGTAGCTCTGCTGTTTTTCAAAACCCCCCGGGTGGAAGATACCCAGCAGCCATTTTTCATACAGGTTGGTGAATGTTTTAAAAAAACCCGGTTTTAGATCAGCTACTATAAAGCCGATCTTTCTCGTGCCCCGGTGCAGAAGAGTAATGGCAATAACATGGTTTACCCGGGCTAGTTTTTCCTCACGCTGCAGATATTCCGCCAGGATCGGTAGTTCCCTTAGGACCTCTCGCAGGGTTATGACCGCTGTCCTCTGTACGGAGGTGTTTTCGTCCATCAGGGCCAGTAATCGTTCATTATTGATGTGCAGTTCTAGATAGGGGTCGCCAGATTTTAGAACACTGCCATCAGGCATGGCCCATATCTTGCCCCGGTAGCGGCGCAGTGCTACGCGCCATATTTTGCTGCCCGGTACATCAATTATGCCTGTTAACCGGCGGATCAGCTTATCCGTTGGGAGCCAGATCCGTCGCAGCAGCCTTTGTCTAAAGGGCTTTTTTTTGGCAATAATCATCTCTTCCAGAGAGGACACCTGCAGCCCCTTTTTGCTAATTCCTTCTAAAATACGGGGTAAGGCAGCTATAACCTGGGCTGGACTGCCTTTGGCTGCTCCCGGTGCTGAGTCACTGTCATGAAGAATGATGATCACCCCGTCTTTGAGCCGGCCCAATACCTTGCGGCAGATACTGGCTGCTGTAGCTCTTTTGGTCCAGTCCCAACTCATATAGGTCCAGAGAATTATTTTTTGTTTTTTGAACCAGCAGTACCACACCGAAAACAGGTTGAACAAGCCCCAGGCTGGGCGGCAAAATATTGTATTTTGGCCGGTAAGCTCTTTTATGGCCCTGTTGGTTGCACTAATTTCTCCTCGGGTAGCACGAGGACCAAGAAACCAGATGGCCTGATGCCGAAAACCATGATTGCCGATGGTGTGCCCTTCCTGCCTTATTTGCCTGACCAAATCGGGATAGCGGTGAACCTTTTCACCAACCACAAAAAAACTTGCTTTGACCTGATACTGTTTAAGGATTCTTAGAATTTGTGGGGTATAACTGGGATCTGGGCCATCATCAAAGGTTAAGGCTACTTTGCCGGAGCCCTTTGGCCCCCGTGTTAGGGCACCAAATCCAGCCAGCCGGACTAAAAGGGTGGGCGCCAGGGAATAAATAAAAACACACAAAAATGCAATTTTCAAAAACAAATGTGCATCCATAAAAAGAACCTCTTTTTTAATTCTTCCCCTAAAATTTTTTATCAAGCACTGATCAGCACTCTTTCTACCGGGTAGAGGAAATAGAAGCAGGACATTATGGCTAACAGTACAGCGCTCAAAAATAAAGCTGCTGGAATCCCGTAGGTATGGGCCAGTAACCCACCGAAGGTGGGCCCTGCAGCAATGCCCAGGCCCTCAATGGTGGAAAAGACACCCCAGCCTGTGGCCTGCCGCTCGGGTGGAATTACCTTTGCCAGTAGATTGTTCCATGCCGGTAGGACCACCGCATACGAAAACCCCACCAGTGCAGCCAATAGGCAAGCGCTGGCCAGGTCGTGGGCCAGGGAAAAAAGGACGAGAGATATGGCGCTCATGGCAAAACCACTGCCCAGGAGGACCTTAAGCCGCAAAAAATCGGCCAGGCGGCCCATTGGTAAAAAAGAAATAGCAGCCGCCCCACCGCCAATAAGCAGCAGCAAGGCGTACTGGTTGGGGCTGAGCCCCAGCTTGTTCGTAGCGTATAGAGGAAGAAGGGGTAGTAAGATGCCACCGGTCATGGTCTGCAAAAACATACCCGGCAACAATATTTTCTTAAAGGCCTGATTTTGGGCCAGTCGTGAAACCTCTTTCCAAAAGGAAAAATTGGGGCTTTCTACCTTTTTACGTTCTTTCACCGGCAACATCAGCATCGTTACTAGCAGAGCGCACACCCAGAGGATAATCAGCAGCCAGAAGGCTTCATTGAAACCAGCGGCAATAAAAAAATTTATGACTACAGGGCCGCTACCGCCACCCAGCAACCACACGGCAAAAACTAACCCCATGCGGGTGGCCCGTTCTTTGTACTGCACCGGGGCCACAACACTGACCACAGCCAGCCAGACTGGAGAAACAGCCAGTCCAAGAGCGGCGGAACCAAACACCAACACTGCCGGGGAACTGCTATGTTTCATTATTAATAATGTCACCAAACCAATCAACAGGCCCAGTATTAAAACTGGATAACCCCTGCGGTCCAACTGCCAGCCTGCTGCTCCCTTGCATAGGGTTTCCCCTAGAAAGTGGGCCGATACGGCTAGCCCTGTTGCTGCTACTGAAATACCTAGAAAATTTACGGCATAAAGAGGCAGGAAGGTCAGAAAAAAAGCCCCCCTGATAAAATCTATGAGGAAAAGCAGCAGTATCAAGCCCAGTTCTCTTTTTGAAGTAAGGATTTTTTTTAGTTCATGCAATAACCTGAAGCAACTCCTTTATTCCACATTGGTTAGGAAATATCATACATATTATACACCATGGCGCTGGGGAAAACATTTTTTGTGGTTGACCGGCTAATTATGTTTTTTTTGAAAAAATTAGCAAACATTCTTGCACATTATTTATATTATAACTATCCAGGTTTTTTTGGCCATTTGCCGGGGGTATGTACATTTATTCCATAGCATTATATAACATTGCTACCATTGCAAAATATTGCTGTTAAGGTTAATATTACGGGTCATAACTATAAAAGCTATTATAGTAGTGCATGAAATATGAACAAGGGTATACAAATGGTCTAAAATATATTGAAATGAACTAATTTTAAAAAAATATTGTCAATGTAGATGATATATGCAAATTGAATTGACAGGATTTTATAAATTAAAGATATTATGTATCAGTATTATCTGTATCTGTTACGAGTAATTACCTAACATAATTCTATTTTTTAAGGTAATCATAATAACAGATTCGCATAGCAATAAAAAAAGAAAGGGGGTTGAATAAATGCCACGTAATACTAATTCAACTGTAATCCCTGGGGTTAGTAATGCGCTTGACCAAATGAAATTTGAAGTTGCCAATGAACTCGGCTTTACTAACTATGAACAGATTGACAAAGGAAGCTTGCCGAGTAGGGTAAACGGTTATGTTGGAGGTAACATAACTAAGAGACTGGTAGCACTTGGACAGGCTGCTTTGGCTAATAACACTGAGGCTGCAATTAACGCTACGAGTCAGGTGAACTTAGAACAACCCATAGGTTAATTTAATATTAAAATGGTTTCATGATTACCTAAAGGAGGATTAGAATTTCTAATCCTCCTTTAGGCTTTTTGGTGAAGGAAAATGTTATCCCCAAAGAGAATAGCAAGGTATTATTTGTATTTGGAATAGGCGGGTATAATGATGGGTTTTAAACATAAATTGATGGCCGTTATACAGCATGTGGTCATAGTGAGCAGGTCACAGGTTTTGCTGCTGCGCTATTCCAACTATCAGGGGCAAGGTGTAGAGGGGCTTTGGGGATTGCCCGGCGGCCATTATCAGTCCGGCGATCCCTCTACCGATTTAAAGAGGGAAGTTGTTGAAGAAACAGGACTGCATTTGGTAGGGAACCCCCGTTTATTAAAAAACTATGTAGTGATGTTCCCTGATGGGGTAGAAAGATATGGCCTACTATACACCTATAAACTGGAAAAGGATATTAGACCGAGGATTTTTCTCAGCAACGAACACACCGAATATTTATGGGCCGGGAGCATGGATCTAGGGATACCCTTCATTAGCCCCCACCAGCGGTTGGTTGTAGAGGAAACATTGGATTCGTTGAACATAATAAATTCTTAATATTTAGATAAGAGAACTTTAAATAATGAGTATTAACATATACTATAAAAAAATGGGGTATGATGGGTGGAGATGTTTTGTATGTTACATAAACAATGCAGTCAACCTGATAACTTGCAGGTAATTTGTCAGGTGTTTTAACATGTGTTGGCTGGATGGATTTCATGATGAACACGCAGCCTTGGAGCACATGTTAATCAAACTGGAAGGGAACCTAAAGGATATTGAACAGGATACGGCCGGTGTGAATATTATTTGGGAATTAAAAGAGACAGTGGACATCATTAATATGGTGATTATTCCCCACTTTAAAAAAGAGGAAGAGGATATATACCCAGAAGCCTTACGTTTGTGTGGTGACAAAAGCTTTATGATGGGCCTTTACAAAGAGCACGAACTGCTCTACTCTGCCTTTGCAGGGTTCATCGCTTCCTTGGGGGAAAAAAATTTGGCCCTGCAGATTCAAAGCGGGGATAAACTGGGCCGGATTATAGCCAAGTCAAAATTTTCCCGTGTAGATGAAATGCCCAAAAACCTGGAACGGCCACCGGAAAAGAAACCATTACCAATAGATAAGGAAACCCTGCTTAAAAGCGGCTACAAAATCATACAATTATTGAGGCAGCATATCCAAAAAGAAGAAACACAGTTATGCGAAATAATGCGCAAAAAGGTAAAACTAACTCCCAGCACTGATTTTTTTGAAAAAACATAGAGTTAAGACAGGTATAATTAAATTAAGGAGTGATTGTTTTTGGAGCTAAAGGGAAGCAAAACCGAGGCTAATTTAAAGGCTGCTTTTTCTGGCGAATCGGAAGCACGTAACAAGTATAGTTATTTTGCCAGCGCGGCTAAAAAAGAGGGATATGAACAGATATCTGCTATTTTCCAGGAGACAGCGGACAATGAAAAGGAACATGCCAAGAGGGCCTTTAAATTCCTTGATGGGATTGGCTCAACTGCAGATAACCTAAAAGCTGCTGCCGAGGGTGAAAACTATGAGTGGACTTCCATGTACAAAGAATTTGAAAAAGAAGCCCGTGAAGAAGGTTTTAGTGAAATAGCCGACTTTTTTGCATCAGTAGCCACAGTAGAAAAAGAACATGAAAAACGTTTCCTAGCCCTTCTTGACAACCTGGATAAGGGTACTGTTTTCAAAAAGGAACAAGAGGTCGAATGGAAATGCCGGAATTGCGGCCACATCCATACCGGCAAAGAAGCACCGGAGCTATGCCCTACGTGTGCTCACCCCCAGGCCTTTTTTGAAGTTAGAAGCAAAAATTACTAAATAAAAAAACCCGCTGCGAAATGGCGGGTTTTTTTATGGAGCAGCCTGCTGATAAAAGAAGGCCACATCCTTGAGGTATTCCTTTGGGGTCATTTGGAAGGTGGAAAGCCGAAAGTGGAAAGTAGAAGGCTGAAAGCTGAAAGCGGAAGGCTGGGGATGGTTGGACAGGAAGTGGGCTTCTGTTTGAAGCGTGTTGTAAGTCGGTTGTTCGGATCTGAGAAACTAGGACAGGGGAATGGGGACACACCTCCGTTTGGGGATTGGCTTTGCAGTTGGAGGAATGTCCCCGAATTATGGGGCCGGGCTTATTAGTGGTTGGCCGTTGGTGGTTAGTGATTGGTGGCCAGGCGCCCGGGGAATATCCCCCACCAATGATTAAAACCTGCAGGGCTGACAAAAGCGGACAACATCGAGCCCTCATTCAAAGAGCGAGTGAACCTGAGGATTAGT
>JAAYRI010000164.1 GCA_012518875.1 Peptococcaceae bacterium | reverse complement strand
GGGACACAGCTCTGTTTGGGCCTGGGCTTTGTCACCGAGTTATGTTCCCAATCATAAATGGCGCGAAGAGCTGCATTATAGACCTGAAGATTTCTTCCATGAATGGGCGATTGATATGCCTTAATTGACATGGCGCTGTGGGTAGTTGTACAATAATAATTAGATACTTAACTAAATATACAAGATATGGGGGTGGGGGAATGTGGTCAGCCTGGCTTTCAAGGCTCTGGCCGATCCAACAAGGCGGAAAATATTAATACTGCTACGGCAGCAGGACATGACTGCCGGTGAAATTGCCGGGCATTTTACCATTTCTAAGCCCAGCATCTCCCATCATCTGAACAGTCTTAAACAAGCCCGTCTGGTTCTAGACGAACGTCAGGGGCAATTTATTTATTATTCCTTAAACACAACAGTTTTTCAGGAAATAATAAGCTGGTTGGCTGAAATAACGGGCCGAAAGGGGAAGTGTCGCGGATGAAAGAAAACCATTCCGGTTTTCGCCAGGTTTTGGCCAGTGACTGGCCGGTGATACTGCTGATCCTTGGCGGTATGATCTGCGGGTTTTTGGTGTACCCACATCTGCCGGAGCAAGTGCCCATTCATTGGAATGTCCAGGGTGAAGTGGATGGTTATTCAACCCGCTTTTGGGGAGCATTCGGTATTCCCATCATCACGGCCGGGATTTATATGTTGATGGTACTGCTGCCCACAATTGACCCCCAGCGGCAAAATTACGCAAAATTTGCCGGAGCTTACAATGTGTTAAAGGCCGTGCTGGTGGTGTTTATGATCAGCTTGTATTCTTTGGTGATATTAAGTTCCTATGGTCGACAAATTCCTGTGGACAAAGCAGCGATTGGCAGTATTGGGCTGTTATTTATTGTTATGGGTAATTATATGGGACAGTTCCGGCACAATTACTTCATTGGCATAAAAACGCCCTGGACCCTCGGTGACAAGCGGGTTTGGCAAAAAACACACCGCTTCGGCGGAAAAATATGGGTGCTAGCAGGCTCCCTCGGGCTGGTGGCTGCTGTTCTAGGTGGGACAACAGGGGTGATCATACTAGGCATTGCCCTGGGCATTGCTCTAATTGTTCCCGTGATCTATTCCTACTTGGTGTTTCGCAGGTTACAAGGTTAAAACCATATCCACTGGAAAAAGAAAGCCATCTGCAGCCGGCAAATGCATACTTGCCCGGATAAAAGCAATAGGTAACTAATATTTTTAGCAAAATTGGTAATTTTTTTGCAAAACAACTAGAGAAATGCTTGTTTGCCTGACTGAGACAAAGTATAATAATGTAAATCATCTATTTGCAAAGAGAGGTAGTCATTCATGGGAATTGGTTTCGGTTTAAGGGTGCGCAAGTTGCGGGAGGCAAGGAACCTGACCCAGGCGGAGTTTGCCAAACTGTGCGGCCTGGGCGAGTCAACTATATCCTTTTATGAAAGCGGCAAAAGGGAACCAAGCTATTCTATCCTATTAAAAATTGCAGAAACGCTGGAAACAACGCCGAACTACTTGTTGGTGGGTATAGATGGATTCAGGAACAACGGCTGGTGGGAGCGGGATGAAAAACCGACAGCGGTAGAGTTGGAACGGTTTATTTTGGATTTGCGTGACTTGCAGGTTTTTGGGGAGCCTATAGAAGAGGACGTAAAGGAAGACTTTATACTTGCTTTTCGTGCGGCCTGGGATGTCTTAAAAAGAAAGAAGGCTAGAAGAAAGCCGCGGGCAAAGCTAGAAAAAAAACAGGCCGGGCCTGTTGAAAAATTTACCCGAGACAGCAATCTAGCCGGAAAACGGTTTGTCCTGGAAAGATAGACAGGCACGATCGATCCTGTTGACACTGTTTCCCATAGTAGCCTGGTTATCCACATGTTTGGACGTATGAATTGCAGTAGGGAGGATAATGTAGCTTCATGGCGATAAATAGTGGTAATGGAAACAAATGCGGGG
>JAAYRI010000163.1 GCA_012518875.1 Peptococcaceae bacterium | reverse complement strand
TGATAGAGCAGCTCAGGGATATTGGGCGCGTGTCGAAAAATATCAGCAATGGTGTTCTTAGTGACCTGGCTGGACTGAGGCAAATCGGGCAAAGAAGTGAGAATGACCAACTGACTCCCGCCTACATCCAGATGATGGAGGCCATTCAGGGGCTGGTAGATGATACCAATAACCTGGCTGAGGCTGCAGTAGAAGGCAAGCTTGATGTGCGGGCAGACGTAACCAGGCATGTAGGCGACTACAGGAAAGCCATTGATGGCCTAAATAAAACCCTGGATGCGGTAGTCCACCCCATCAACGAAACTGCAGCATGCCTGCAGGAAATGGCCGCAGGAAACCTAGATGTTGCTGTCACTGGCGACTACCAGGGCGATCACGCCATGATTAAAAATGCTCTGAACGGGACGTTGGAAGAAATAAATGAGGTAATGGGGCAAATTATCATTGCTGTGGAGCAGGTAAATACAGGTGCCTTACAGGTTTCCGACTCCAGCCAGGCCCTATCCCAGGGGGCAGCAGAGTCTGCCAGCACGATGGAGCAGCTTACCTCCTCCATGAATGAAATAAATTCCCAGACCAGGCAGAATGCTGAAAACGCCATGCAGGCTAACCAATTGGCTACCAAGGCCAGGGATGTGGCCGAGAAAGGCAACAGGCAGATGGCGGAAATGGTTCAGGCGATGGGTGAAATCAATGAATCGTCTTCTAACATTTCTAAAATTATTAAAGTTATCGATGATATTGCTTTCCAGACCAATATCCTGGCTTTGAACGCAGCAGTAGAGGCGGCCCGGGCCGGCAAACACGGTAAAGGTTTTACAGTTGTAGCCGAAGAGGTAAGAAATCTGGCCCAGCGCAGTGCCAATGCGGCTAAAGAAACTGCAGAAATGATTGAAAGCTCAATCGAAAAGACGGAAATGGGGGCCAAAATTGCTGCCGAAACCTCCAAAGCCCTGGAAGAAATTGTCCAGGGGACGGCCAAGGTGACTGATTTAATCGGTGAAATAGCATCTGCTTCTAAAGAGCAGGCCGGGGGTATTTCACAAATCAATGAAGGCCTGAATCAGGTAGATCAAGTTACCCAGCAAAACTCAGCAGGCTCCGAGGAACTGGCCGCTGCCAGTGAAGAGATGTCCAGCCAGTCTGCAATGGTTACAGAGATGTTGGGAAAATTCAAGCTAAGGAAGCAACAGCAAGGTGAACGGCATGGTATGGCCCACCGCCCATCCGACGGCGGGCACCGGCATCCGGCCCATAAGCAAGCTGATAGTAAACAGGTTCCCATTGGTGTTCTGGAGGCAGCAACAGCAACAGCAACAGATGTTAAGCCGGAGGATGTTATTTCCTTGAATGACACGGAATTTGGTGGTTTCTAGTGGCCCATTGGTCACCTTTAGTGGGCAAAGGGGACATTCGCCCCAGGGTTGATGTCCCCCAACCCTTTCACTTTTAGATAATGGTGGTGAATGGAATGCAGCTTACCGACCAGGAGTTTCAACTAATTCGCAATCTGGTCTACAAAAATTTTGGCATTAACCTGGGAGAAAAGAAAAGAAACTTGATAATCGCCCGCCTGCAGAAGGTGTTGCTTGCAGGGGGGTTTAGCAGTTTTGGCCGGTATTATGAGCATGTAATCCAGGATACCAGTGGCCGGGCACTTCTTACCCTGGTGGATAAAATATCCACCAATCATACCTATTTTTTTCGTGAAAAAGACCATTTTGACTTTTTAAAAACCAGGATATTGCCCAACTTGAAAAAGGAGTATAAAGGTGCCTGGCGTAAGGTGCGTATCTGGTCCGCCGGGTGTTCTACCGGTGAGGAACCCTATACATTGGCCATGGTTTTAAGTGAATACTTTCGTGCCTACCCGGCCGGCATAGATGTTGCTATTCTCGCTACTGATATATCGGTTACTGCACTCAGGGCTGCTGTCAGAGGGATATATCCGGCCGCCAAAATGGCGCCGGTGCCCATGACCTACCGACAGCGCCACTTTTCCCCCTTAAAAGATGGTAACTGGGCTGTTAAACAAAACTTAAAAGATATGGTGCTATTTCGTCGCCTTAATCTCATGAGCAGAAGGTTCCAGTTCAAAGGGCTTTTTCAGGTAATTTTTTGTCGTAATGTAATGATTTATTTTGATAGGGCTACGCAAAAAGAACTCATTGCCAGGTTTCACCGCTATACTGAACCTGGCGGATATTTGATTATCGGCCACTCGGAGACCATCGACCGGGAATCCGGACTGTATAAATACATTAAGCCTTCTGTCTACCAAAAGGTGTAATTAAACCAACTAGAAGCCCCATAAAATTACCAAGGATGATCATATTGAAAAAAATTAAAGTGCTGGTTGTTGATGACTCAGCCCTGGTCAGGGAAATTTTATCCCGGGGACTGGCCCTTGATCCGGAAATTGAGGTGGTTGGGGTAGCTGCCGATCCTTTTGCAGCCCGGGATAAGATTATCCAGTTGCGGCCGGATGTGCTTACCCTGGATGTGGAAATGCCAAGGATGGATGGGGTTGAGTTTTTACGTCGTTTGATGCCCCAGTATCCTCTACCGGTGATTGTAGTAAGCGCTTTAACTAGAAAAGGGGCTGCTACCACTCTGGCGGCACTGGAGGCTGGTGCAGTTGATGTGGTTACCAAGCCAGGTATAGACATTTCCCGGGGCCTGAATGCCATGCTGGGTGATTTGCGGCAGAAAGTGAAAATAGCCGCCACAGCAAATGTTGGCGCCTGGAAGGCCAATCGAAGGGCACCAATCCCCACAGGCACGGGCAGTAGGTCTCTGGCCGAATCAACGGATAAGGTAATTGCCATTGGGGCTTCCACCGGGGGAACAGAAGCCATCCGCAAGCTGCTGCAGAGTTTTCCTGCTACAATACCAGGTATAGTGGTGGTACAACATATGCCGGTGGGATTTACCCGGCATTTTGCCGAGAGTTTAAATAACACCTGTGCTCTGGAAGTCAGGGAAGCAAGAACGGGGGACAGGGTGTTTCCCGGTCGGGCCCTGATTGCACCGGGTGATCGTCATATGAGGGTACACCGTTCCGGCGGTATTTACCTGGTTGATTGCCGGCCGGGTGAAAAGGTTTGTGGTCATTGCCCCTCTGTGGAGGTATTGTTCCAATCGTTGGCAAAACATGTGGGCGCTAATGCTATTGGAATTATGCTTACGGGTATGGGCAATGACGGGGCTGAAGGTATGCTGGCCATGCGGCAGGCAGGGGCCAGGACAATGGCTCAAGATGAAGCCACATCAGTGATTTTTGGTATGCCCAGGGCTGCCTATGAAAAAGGCGGGGCCGAATATTTGATTCCTCTAGGCAAGATCCCCCTTACTGTTAAAAAAGCCCTTAGGTGTAAATAAGGTCGGGAATTGTCATAAACATGTAATATATGTCGACCTTTGTGAAATAGCATGTTTTTTTAAAAAAAACAAGGATTTTTGCAGGAATAAAAATTATTTCGCCGAATTACTAGTAATGTTTTCCTGAGCAATAATTTCCTGAGCAATATTTTCCATAATGGGAATACTTTTTAAAAATAAAGACGCCGAGCATTTTATTGAGGTAGAAGATGAGGGTATTCAGGGCAGGCATGTACTACCAGTTCCCAAGAAATTGGTATGCAAAGTTCAGGGTAGCATCATTGGGCCGACTTCACCTGGGTTGGTTTTTTTATGTGACTTATTCCGCAAGGGGGGACATAGTAAATTGGACATGTTTTCTAACCCGGTTATGATTTTTTTGCAAAAGGGACTGGATGCAGGTGCTTTAAGACAAAGGACCATCGCCAATAACATAGCTAATGTAAATACGCCCAATTTCAAAAAATCCACCGTCGCTTTTGAAAGCCTGCTAAAGAAGGCTCTGGAGGGAGACGTTCATAATCTAAAAGCTACGCACCCCAGACATTTTGCCAGAGCCACACAGCTACAAGAACTACAACCCCTGCTATGCAAGGATGAATCAACCTTTATGCGCACTGATGGAAATAATGTTGATATTGATGAGGAGATGACCAACCTGGCGGCCAACGGGATTCAATACCAGTTGCTGGGCCGGGAGCTGAGCGAGCGTTTTTCTCTTTTACGACATGTGATCACAGGGGGGAGAGGTTAAATGAGTCTTTTTAGCTCCTTTGGCATTAGCGCTTCCGGGCTTACAGCGGAAAAGCTGCGCCTGGACCTGATTGCCAACAATATTGCTAATATGAATACCACAGGCCGGCTCAATGATCCGGCCCACCCGCCTTACCGCCGAAAAATCCCCGTTTTTGAGCAAATGCTGGAACGAGCCCATGCCGGTGGTGCCCCGCCGACAAGTTATAAAGGTGTGGGTGTGCGGGTAGCACAGATTTTGGAGGACCCCCGCTTGCCCAGGCTGGCCTATGAACCATCCGATCCTATGGCGGATGAGCAAGGCTATGTAGCTTATCCAAACATAAATATTGTTAACGAAATGGTAAACATGATTTCTGCCACCAGGTCTTATGAAGCAAACGTAACAGCTTTAAATGCCGCCAAGGACATAGCTTTAAAGGCCTTGGAAATTGGGCGCTAGTTAAAGGAGGATTAGCATGCAGGTTTTACCTGTGGGATTACCGCTCCATCTTCCCCAGCCGGTACAAAATGGGGGAGTGAAGCAGGATAGCAGGGTAGATTCCTTTGCTGTAGCCTTGAATAATGCTTTAAAACAACTAAATAATACTCAGATCAAGGCGGATCAGTTAACTGTTGGGCTGCTTAGCGGCGAAACTGAGGACATGCACCAGGCAATTATAGCGATGACAGAAGCCAAGCTAACGATGCAGCTTGCTGTAGAGGTAAGGAATAAGATGGTTGAAGCCTACCAGGAAATTTCTCGAATGCAGGTTTAAAATGACTCCGTGGTTTTAAGGTGGTGTTTAATTGAGTCCAACCGAATTACCAGCCAGGTTAAAGGAGAGATGGGGGGCCTTAAACCAAACTCAGAAAATCATCTCCGCTATTGTAATCCTGGGGGTCATAGCCAGCCTGTTTTCTCTTGGACGACTGGTCATGCGGCCTGCCTACGCCCCGCTATTCACCGGACTGGAGTCCAAAGAGGCGGGAATAATTGCAGATAATCTAAAAACTATGAAGGTTCCCTATGAAATATCCGACCAGGGTAAAACCATAATGGTGCCGGAGTCCCAGGTTTATGAGGTGCGAAACCAACTGGCCGGCAGTGGTGCATTAGGCAGCAGCTCAATTGGTTTTGAACTATTTGATCAGAGCAAGTTTGGCCAGACTGATTTTGAGCAACAGGTCGGTTACCAGCGTGCCCTACAGGGTGAATTGAGTAGGACGGTGGCCCAACTGGATGGTGTGGAACAGGCCCGGGTGCATTTGGTGCTACCGGAAAAAAGTGTTTTTATCAGTGAACAGGGTACTCCTTCCGCCTCTGTGGCCTTAAAACTGGAGCAGGGAAAACTCCTAAAACCGGAACAGATTCAAGGTATCTGTGATCTGTTTGTGGGGAGCGTGTCCGGCCTGGAACCGGATAATGTTCATATTATAGATACGGAAGGCAACATACTAAGTGATTGCTTTGAGCCAAGGGATCCTGGAGCAGTGCTCACCAGGGTAGCCCTGGATCAGATGCACGCTAAACGGGAATATGAAAAAGAACTAGAAAAAAGAGTGCAGCAAATGCTGGCCAAGATTGTTGGCCAGGGCAATGCCGTAGCCATGGTCACAGCAGATTTGGACTTCGATCAAAGGCAAACCAATAGCACTATTGCTTCCAATCCGGATGACTTGAAAGTTAGTGAATATAATGCTACCGAAAGTGGAACTGGCATTGGCGGTGGTGGGGTGGTGGGCACTGACTCTAATGTAACTACAACCCCCTTTGTCCAGAATACCGGTTCCTCAAATTATACCAAGGAAGAAAGTACCATTAATTATCAGGTTAGTACCCGAGAGGAGTCAGTGATAGATGCTCCCGGTAGTGTCAGGCGTTTATCAGCTTCGGTGGTGGTAAATGATGTGGCAGCCCCCTTTTATGTGCAGGAGATCCAGGAGGTTGTGGGAGCGGCTATCGGTTACAACCAAGATAGAGGGGACCAAATCCTTGTAACCAGTATGGCCTTTGATGATTCGTATCTTAAAAAAGTGGAGGCAGAAATGGCCCACCTGGAAGACCTGGCGCAAAAAGAGCTGTTGTACAAATATGCTATCGC
Organism: Peptococcaceae bacterium; assembly: GCA_012518875.1. GTDB lineage: Bacteria > Bacillota > Desulfotomaculia > Desulfotomaculales > Pelotomaculaceae > Syntrophopropionicum. The sequence goes on along the minus strand of JAAYRI010000163.1, from coordinate 299 downwards.
CGGGGGGGCCCTTTTGGTTGTCCTGTTGGCTGCATTAGTGGCACTGTTCTTGTGGAGACGCCGCCGAGTTTATGATGATGTGGAAGGAGAAATTGTGACCACAATTCCGGTTCAGGATATGGAGCTGGAACTGGATCAGGAACAAAAACTTAAGGCCGACAAGCAGCAACGACTGATAGATCAGTATAAAGAAACGCCCGACAAAATAGCGGAAATTATAAAGGTGTGGATCAGAGATTAGAGGGATAGTTATGCAGTCCACTACAAAACTCAAAGGTGTAAAGAAAGCGGCCATTTTG
>JAAYRI010000162.1 GCA_012518875.1 Peptococcaceae bacterium | reverse complement strand
TTGCCGAGGAACTAAAACGCCCCGGCTGGCACAGGCAGGTGTGGGACCTGCTATTCAATTGAACCAGACCCTTGCCGACAACCGGTGGTATCAAATGCATTAGATTTTTAACTATCCTATCCCTGCTAGGAGACTTGACTTTTAGCGGGTATGGGTGGTAACATATATTATCGGGTGGGGTTTTTATGGCAAGTTTCCACCTGGAGTATATTGGGCGCTTAGCTCAGGGGGAGAGCACTACCTTGACACGGTAGGGGTCACTGGTTCAATTCCAGTAGCGCCCACCAGTAGAATAAAACCGGCCTTCCGACACTGGAAGGCCTTTTTGATTGAATCAGGAAATCATATACTCATAATTGGGCTCCCACCTGATGGTTCCCAGTTTGTTTACCAAACCCCGTTTTTTCATTTTTACCCAAAAGGGCAGGACACTCTCATTAATTTCATTGACGTATATGACCTCATATAAAGGCCGCAAGAGTTTTAGTGCTCCTTCTCCCAGGCCGATTCTTTTGGGGTTAAAGCCGATGGTCAGCACTCTTAAATCGAAACTGCTGCCCCTTTTAAAGCCGATAATTCTAATGCCGTCATTGAGTCTGTATATCGTGGCTCTTTTTTTTCCATAGGAGTATCCACTTTCTTTAATAACCCCCAGACGTGTCATGTCATATCCCCCCTTTAATTTTAAAATGCAAAATCAAAGAGAATTTTGTTGATGAAGGGGTGTTGCGTTTTAATTTAGTAAAAATGGCATGGTTTGATAGTAGTATTAATAAAATTATACCATAAGATTTCAAATATTCTGATAAATTGGCCTTAGAATTTATTTATAGCCCAATTGAAAATTTTTATGCGTAAGGCAGGCATTCTTGTGCAGAAAATAAAGGCATAATATTTATAATAATTTGTCTGGCATAGCGCCAATAATTTTTGTCTATACTGAAGAAGAAGTGGAACAGAATAAGGAGGGACGGTCCAGTGACCCAGACTATCTCCATTGGTTCAACACAGCTGATAGATTTGCTCAAGGTTAAAATGGACCGGGAATTGGAGCTGTTCGAAAATGATGGCCTTAAGGTGGATCTAGAGGAGAATCCCGCCGGCAAATTTACCTTTTTGGCTTTCCGTGTTTCCTACAACGGTGTTTCCAGTGGGACCCTCGAGGAAGCAGAAAACACCTTTAAACATTACCTTGCCGACACTATTTCAGATATTATTTTAAACCACTGGGAGAATATTTTATTAAAGGATATCATCAGAGAAAACTATTACTACTACAGTACGGATGAAAAGGATCTAATCTATCGTTATGCCTTGCAGCACATTAACAAGGATGGCCACAACTATAGAAATACCTTATACTGGCTGCGGCGTAAAGGCTGGATACTGCATAAGGTACTAGATTTCCTGCGCAATCATAACCGCATTGTCATTGAAGGATTTATCAGGTTCAGGTTAAAGGAGTATACCAGCGAACTTAAGGAAGCGGCAGACAGGGCGGTGGATGACTTTTTAATTGAAAGGGAATACCAGGAATTTATCCGGCTTCTCAAGTATTTTGTTGACATCCAGGAACCCAAAATTGATTCTGTTCATGTCTTAATTAGGGATGATTGTGTTTTTAAACTTTTTGATGGTGACAAACGCCCCGTTAAAAGCGACTACCTGGAGGGTTATATCATTGATTTAGTGGATAATGAAATAAACTATGAGGATCTGTTGGTCAGCGCCCTGATCTCCATTGCGCCACTGGAAATCACCCTCCATTATCAGCATAAAAACAGTCCGGGTATGCCGCCGCTGGATACAATTAGGGATGTGTTTACCAATCGGGTGAAGGAATGCCCAGGATGTAAATTATGCACCCCTGCACATTAAAAAAATCAGCGTTGATCAACCTGCCTACCCCTGTACCTCCGTCATACTACATTATATGATGTGTAAAAGGTGGGGTAATTATTTGGCCGAACAGAAAAATGACTGTTTTGTTGACAAAAACACTGTATCTTAATATAATTACAGCTGATAAATGATAGTAATTGGTGATGATTAGGACGAGTAGGCCCCATCAGCCTAAAAGAGAGAGACACCATGGCTGAAAGTGTCTTTATGGTAATGATGGTGCTGAAAACCACCTTGGAGCCGCTCAGCTGAAATTGTGCAGTAAGCTGTGCCGGGAGGCAGCCGTTATCCTGCCATAAAGTGGGAAAGATGTATTTCTAACCAGGGTGGAACCACGGGAATCCCGTCCCTGACTGTTAACAGTCAGGGACTTTTTGGTTTTATGTGAATGAGTAAAAATATCAGTATTATCACCAAAATTATTAGATTAACGAGCTTTAGCAAACTAAGTAAGTAAAGAGGTGTTTTAATTGGGTGAGGCCAACCAAATTGCAATAACATTGCCCGATGGCAGTACCAAGGAGTATCCGTTCGGTACTGCCCCATGGAATATAGCGAAGGATATCAGTCCCCGCCTGGGCCGGGAGGCACTGGCAGCAAAGGTAGACGGTCACCTGGCCGATCTGGGGCTTCCTCTCAAACAGGATGCAACGGTAGAAATTCTTACCTTTGACGATGAAGAGGGCAGGGAGGTATACCGGCACAGTACAGCCCATGTGATGGCTCAGGCTGTGCAAAAACTTTTTCCCGATGTCCAACTGGCTATAGGCCCGGCTATTGCAAACGGGTATTATTATGATTTTGATACCAGGGAACCTTTTGTGCCGGAGGATCTGGCCAAAATTGAAAAGGAAATGAAAACCATCATTAAGGCGGATCTGCCCTTTGAAAGGACTGAACTTACCCGATCTGAGGCACTGGATTTGTTTAAAAAACTAGGCCAGTCCTACAAGATTGAATTGATTGAGGATTTGCCGGAGGATGTACAGATTTCTATTTACCGGCAGGGCGATTTTACCGATTTATGCATGGGGCCCCATGTTCCTTCTACAGGGCGTTTAAAAAGTGTGAAGCTGTTAAACGTGGCGGGGGCATACTGGCGCGGCAGTGAAAAAAATAAAATGCTGCAACGTATTTATGGTACCTCTTTTCCGAAAAAATCGCTGCTGGATGAATATCTTTTTCGCCTTGAAGAAGCCAAGCGTCGGGATCACCGGAAGCTGGGGGCAGAGTTGGATTTATTTAGCATCCAGGAAGAGGGGCCTGGTTTTCCATTTTTCCATCCCAAAGGGATGATCCTGCGTAATGAGCTGGAAAATTTTTGGCGTAAGGAGCATAAAAAACAGGGCTACCAGGAAATCCGCACACCCATTATTTTAAGCCGGGCAATGTGGGAACAGTCCGGTCACTGGGACCATTATCGTGAAAACATGTACTTCACTAAAATTGACGAGGGTGACTATGCGGTAAAACCGATGAACTGTCCCGGCAGCATCCTTATCTATAAAAATAAATTGCACAGTTACCGGGAGCTGCCCATTCGCATGGCGGAATTGGGACTGGTGCACCGGCACGAGCTTTCCGGTGTCCTACACGGTTTGATGCGGGCGCGCTGTTTTACCCAGGATGATGCCCACATATTTATGCTTCCTTCCCAGGTCAAGGATGAAATCACCGGTGTAATTGAAATGGAAGATGATTTTTATAAGCTCTTTGGTTTTGACTACCACCTGGAACTATCCACCAGACCGGATAACTCCATTGGTTCCGATGAGATCTGGGAACTGGCTACAGATGCCTTGCGTGAGGCACTGGAGGCCAAAGGGTTGCCCTACAAGGTAAATGAGGGTGACGGTGCTTTCTATGGTCCAAAAATCGATTTTCACCTGGAAGATTCCCTGGGGCGTACCTGGCAGTGTGGTACCATCCAACTGGACTTTACCATGCCGGAGAAGTTTGATCTCACCTATATCGGTGAGGACGGCCAAAGGCACCGGCCGGTGATGTTGCATCGGGTGGTTTTCGGTAGTATTGAGAGATTCATTGGTATCCTTACGGAACACTTTGCCGGGGCTTTCCCGGCCTGGTTGGCGCCGATACAGGTGTGTGTAATGCCTATTGCCGCCCGTCACGCAGAATATGCCCGGCAAATTGAAAAAAGCCTTGATGAAAAAGGCATCAGGGTAGAGAATGATACTCGGAACGAAAAAATCAACTATAAAATTCGTGAAGCCCAGGCTCAAAAGATACCATATATGCTCGTTGTTGGCGATCGGGAAGCGGAACAGGGGACGGTGGCTGTCCGTCATAGATCTGAGGGAGATCAGGGTTCCATGCCGTTGGTTGAATTCGAAGATAAACTTTTGGAAGAAATAAGAACCAAATCCTACTAGTATCAGTATCATCGCCGTTTACTGGTTGGCTGGGATATTTCCCTTGATCTTGGGGTTAACGGCTGCCCGGGACATTTTCCCTTGTTGTCTAATGAGACACTATCGCTTTTCCGCTGGTTGGGGCTAACGGCTGCCTGGGAAATACTTGACTTTGCCGACCCAGCCATGCTATAATACCAATCGGTAAATAACAAATACTGTCAAGAAGAAGCCATCCGCTTCTCACCTAACGACGCGGCCTGTTGTCACGCTGTTTGCTAGGTAATTTAAGTAAACTGGGACAGGTTTTACTGTGTTTTGCGGGTGGTGAACCCGCTTTTGTTTTTCATATTTTGGGGAGGTGAACCTGTTATTACGAAGGATTTCCGTGTTAATGAGGGGATCAGGGCAAGGGAAGTAAGGGTTGTTAATACTGACGGAAACCAACTGGGTATCTTTTCTTCGAGGGAAGCGCTAAGGCTGGCAGAGGAGAAACAGCTTGATTTGGTGGAAATTTCACCTGCCGCCAGGCCACCTGTTTGCAAAATTATGGATTTTGGCAAGTATAAATACGAGCAGAGCAAACGTGAAAAGGAAGCTAGAAAGAAACAAAAGACGATCAGTGTTAAAGAAGTAAAACTACGGCCAAACATTGAAGATCACGATTTTGAGGTAAAGGCAAGAAATGCCATCAGATTTTTAAAAGAAGGTGACAAGGTCAAAGCCACGATTATTTTCCGTGGTCGGGAAATTGTCCATACCCAGCTGGGCCAAAAGCTGCTGAAGCGGTTGGCGGAGCGCGTACAGGATATTTCCCAGGTGGAAAGACATCCCAGGCTTGAAGGCAGAAACATGATCATGATCTTATCGCCGAAACAGGACGTCTAGGAAGGAGTTGCATTTTAAGTTGCCAAAAATCAAAACCCACCGCGGGGCAGCTAAGCGTTTTAAAAAAACAGCAAGCGGAAAATATAAAGGTTCCCACGCCTTTCGCAGCCATTTGCTAGGAAAAAAAGGGGCTAAAAGAAAAAGAGATTTGCGCAAAGCTGTGGTTGTCAGTGCGCCCGATGCCCGCCGCCTTAAAAAACTATTGCCCTAGATTAACCTGTCACATAAAGGAGGAATTAACATGCCACGGGCGAAAAGCAGTGTGGTTTCTAGAAATAGACGCAGAAAAATACTCAAGCTGGCCAAAGGATACCGGGGAGGCAAGAGCAAGTTATACCGTGTAGCAAATCAGCAGGTAATGAAATCTCTAGTTTATGCCTACCGTGACCGCCGGGTCAGGAAACGTGACTTTAGGAAGTTGTGGATAACCAGAATTAATGCCGCAGCAAGAATGAATGGAATCTCTTACAGCAGGTTAATGAACGGCCTGAGACTGGCAGGTGTGGATATAAACCGTAAACTATTAGCCGATATGGCAGTGAATGATGGCCAGGCCTTTGGTCGGCTGGTGGAAGTGGCCAAAGAAAAACTTTAAAAAAATAGGGGGGTCAAATTCCTAACTATTTACTTGTAATAGGCCCTGGCAATGTATCTTGTCAGGATAAGGGCCTGACTCCTTGCAGCATGGTGAACAACCATGCTTTTTAATTATTTGGGGGGCGAACACCAGTCAATATTATAGTCGTAAAACCAGTGTGGCTGGACCCATAAAAAGTCGGATGGACTGCCCGAAGGGGGACTTTGCCCATGAAAGGTATGAGTAATGCCCAGATAAAATATGTTCGTCGTCTGGCAAATGCACGTTTTAGGGAGAAAGAAAAAAAATTTTTAGTGGAAGGTATACGCTTTGTAGAGGAAATACTTGGCTCTGACTGGCCGGTGGAAATGCTAATTTACTGCAAAAGGTCTATGCAAAACCCGCGGGCCCAAAACCTGCTGACAACTGCTGCTGCCGGGCATGTCATTTTAATGGAGGTAGCCGAGGATGTGTTCACCGAACTGGCTGATACCACTACACCGCAGGGAGTAATTGCAGTGGCACCCCAACGTAGTTATTCGCTAGCAGATTTGGCAGAGATTAGGGATCCGGCTTTGCTGGTAGTGGTAGACGGTGTACAAGATCCAGGCAACCTGGGTGCCATAGTGCGATCAGCAGATGCTGCGGCGGCAGACGGGGTTATTCTTTTAAAAGACACCGCTGATATATATAATCCTAAATCTCTGCGGGCCACGATGGGTTCTGTTTTTCATCTACCGGTAATACAAGGCGCTGCTGCAGATGAGGTTATTTCCTTTTTGCACCACCGGGGCATTAAGACTGTAGCTGGAGATCCACGAGCGAAGAAGGTTTTATTTGAAATTGATCTAAAGGTTTCCTGTGCACTTGTTGTTGGTAGTGAAGCTGTTGGAACCAGGAAAGCATTAAAGGAAAATGTTGATGAGCTGGTGCGCATACCGATGCCGGGTGGGGCAGAATCTTTAAATGTGGCAAATTCTGTTAGTATCATGCTTTATGAAACACTGAGACAACGCGGTGTCCGCTAGCATTAAAGACCTTTTAGCAGGTACTGTAATAAAGGAGGTCAAGCTGTTTTTCCGCAAACTTTCTTGTCTTCAATTTTCCCTTGTGATATAATCAAAGCCGAAAAGGCTCCCAAAAAATTGAGGAAAGGCTGTGGTTAAATGTCATTGACCGCCGAATTTTTTTGGAGGCTATTTGAGGCAACAGGATCTGTAAGGGCCTACATATTATACAGAAGGCTGGCGGTTCACTAGAATTTATTGTTTTGTCAGCATTTTCTTTTTTTTCATTTGCATTATTATAAATCATAAAAATATATTTGATCTAATTACAATAGCAATGAAGGGGAAAAGTAGTTGGGCCGGCGTTTCCCAGGGAGGGAGGATCCTTTGATTGTGAATCCTCCTGAAACTAGGGCTAGCGAAGTTCACCCCGGAGCTGCAGCTGAACGTAACCAACCAGTAGGTGTTGCCGGATCTTCCCCGTTATCAGGAAGGTTGTTTTTTGGGTTGTGTTGACCCTGGTGTGTGGTTTATGCTTAATTGAGTATAAACTAGAGGGTGGTACCGCGGAAGGCTGTTTATCCGTCCCTGTAGAGGGGCGGTTTTTTGTTATATTGGCATTTTTATTAAAATACGACCGGGAGGTTTCTAGATGAAGGACAAGCTGCATGAACTTGGTGCACGGGCACGGGAGGAGATGGCAGAGGCCGGCAGCCCCGAAGCGCTCGATGAGATTAGGATTAGATTTTTGGGAAAAAAGGGGGAGCTAACCCGGATATTAAGGGGTATGGGTGGTTTAAGTGCTGAAGAGAGGCCCCATGTGGGCAAAGTGGCGAATGAGATTAGGGCTGCTATAGAAAAGGAGCTGACAGCAAAGTCAGCGGCACTGAAAAAACTAATTAAGGAACAGATGCTACATAATGAAAGAATAGATGTGACCTTGCCTGGTACGGCGGTATGGCGCGGCGGCAGGCATCCTTTGAATATTGTACTCGAAGAGATTGAAAACATTTTTCTCGGTCTGGGGTACACCATTGCAGAAGGCCCGGAAATTGAAACAGATTATTACAACTTTGAAGCCTTGAACCTGCCCAAGGATCACCCGGCCAGGGATATGCAGGATACCTTTTTTATCAGTAATGAAGTCCTGCTCAGGACCCAGACCTCACCGGTACAGGTGCGTACAATGGAAAAAACTGCACCAGGGCTGCCTGTAAAGATTATTGCCCCGGGCAAGGTATATAGGCGGGATGATGATGCCACTCACTCACCGATGTTCAATCAGGTGGAGGGGCTGGCTGTTGATCACCGGATCACCTTCAGTGACCTTAAAGGTACCCTGGCCTACTTTGCTAGAGAAATGTTTGGCAAAAAAACTAAAACACGCTTTCGCCCCAGCTATTTCCCTTTTACGGAGCCCAGTGCGGAGGTTGATGTGTCTTGTGTCATATGTGGTGGTAAGGGTTGCCGGGTGTGTTCGCATACGGGCTGGCTGGAGATTCTTGGTGCCGGCATGGTGCATCCACGGGTGTTGGAAGTCTCCGGGTATAACTCCGAAGATGTGACCGGCTTTGCTTTTGGCATGGGTATTGAAAGAATCACCATGTTAAAATATGGTATTGATGACATGCGACTCCTGTTTGAAAATGATCTGCGCTTTTTGCAGCAGTTTTAAATTTGATTGAATATATGATATAAACCTTGTTAACTATGTGAAATTATATCCATGAGCAGGAGGTTAAAAAAGTGTTGGTTTCATATAAATGGCTGCAGGAATTTGTTGAAATAGACATATCACCACAGGAACTGGCAGATCGGCTGACCTTGGCCGGTGTTACCGTGGAGGGCGTCAGGGAAATTGGTGCTGGTGTCAGCAAGGTGCTCACGGGGAAAATAGAGGCTATAAATAGGCACCCCAATGCCGATAAACTAGTGATCACATCCGTGGACGTAGGGACGGAAAAGTTGCAAATCATTACTGCGGCGACTAACGTTAATGTGGGGGATATTATCCCAGTAGCTGTAGAGGGAGCCAAACTGGCCAGTGGTCTGGTAATAAAAAGGGCCAAACTCAGGGGTGTGGAGTCTCGTGGTATGATGTGTTCCGGACAGGAGCTGGGCATTGATCCCAAAACTATGTCTACCGAACAGGCAGAGGGAATCATGGTTCTACCGCCTACTACCGCCATCGGCAAGGATGCCAAGGAAATACTGGGGTTGGATGATTACATCCTAGAGCTAGACCTGACACCCAACCGGGGTGACTGCCTTTCCATCATCGGCGTGGCCCGGGAGATAGCCGCCTTGCTGGGCAGGCCATTTAGCCCGCCGCAACCCACGCCCAGGGAGCTGGTGGAAAAAATTGATGAACAGGTCAACGTGGATATCGCGGACCCTGATTTGTGTCACCGTTTTGTGGGCAGGCTGATTAAAAACGTTCAGGTCGCCCGTTCACCCTTGTGGATGCAGCAGCGGCTACGTGCGGCAGGAATGAGACCGATTAATAACATAGTAGATGTGACCAACTATGTCATGCTGGAGCTGGGTCAGCCCATGCATGCTTTTGATTATAATCTTTTGCAGGATGGCCATATTATTGTGCGTCGGGTCAGGGCAGGGGAAAAAATTGTTACCCTGGATGGTGTGGAAAGGGCCCTCACACCCGGTATGCTGGCCATCACGGACCCCTCGGGGCCGGTAGCCATTGCCGGGGTTATGGGTGGCCAGGCCACTGAGGTGACGGAGAAAACTAATTCTATTCTCCTGGAGTCGGCATTTTTTAACCCCATAAGTGTGCGCAGGACCTCAAAGGCTCTGGGCCTTCGCTCTGAAGCCTCCCTGCGTTTTGAAAAAGGTATTGACATCGGTGGCTGCGCCCGGGCTGCCGACAGGGCAGCACAGTTGATTGTAGAAATGGGCTGTGGCGATGTTGTTGCCGGTAGGGTAGACAAGCTACCGGAAAAAATAAAGGAACGGGTGATCCAATTCAGGCCTTCCCGTGCTTCATATGTACTGGGGGTGGACATAGCCGCTGAAATAGCCCGGGACATCCTCACCAGCCTGCAGTTTAAGGTGCGGGATGGGGGTGAGGACCTCCTGGTGACTGTCCCTACCCATCGCTCTGATGTAAGCTTGGAGGTAGACCTAATTGAAGAGGTAGCCAGGATGTATGGCTATGACAAGGCACCTGTGACACTCCCTTCCGGCGGTGTCTCCGGCGGGACAAAAACCAGGGAGCAGATCTATACTGCCCATGCCGGCAACGAGCTGGCCGCCAGTGGTTTTTTTGAGGTGATGACCTATAGTTTTGTCCACCCGCGGGTTTTTGATCTTATGAATCTGTCCACGGACAGCCCCCATAGAAACACATTAAAACTGCAAAACCCTCTCAGCGAGGAACATGGGGTGATGCGTACCATGCTGTTGCCCTGTTTACTGGAGGTGCTGGTCAGGAACCATAACCGTCGGGTGCAAAATGGTGCTATTTTTGAAATCGGCCGTGTTTTTGTTAACGGAGGTCCAGATATACTGCCGGAAGAAAAGACGACCCTTGCTGCCGCCGCTATGGGTTGTACACCCGGTAGCTGGAATTTATCCCCAACAGCTTATGATTACTACCACTTAAAAGGTGTGCTGGAAAATCTCTTCACCGTTTTGCGCACAGTGCCGGTTAAATTCCGGCCGGAACCCACCAATCCCAGTTTCCATCCCGGTCGGTCTGCTGTTTTGGAGGCGGGCGGCACAAGGTTAGGGATATTGGGTGAATTGCACCCGGATGTACTGGAAAACTATGATTTACCGGTGAAAGTTACTGCATTTGAGCTGGACTTTGACCGGCTGTTGGCCCTCTCCGGCCAGCCGGCGGGCTTTATACCCCTGCCAAAATATCCTGCTATTGAAAGGGATCTGGCCATGCTTGTTAAAAAAGATATCCTTGCCGATCATATCTTGGCCACAATAAAAAAAGCGGGGGGAAAACTGCTCAGTGCTGTTTCCCTGTTTGATATCTACCGTGGCGAGCAGGTGCCGGAAGGGATGCAGAGCATGGCCTTTTCATTGCGTTTTCAAGCCTCTGATCGGACCCTGACTGATGCTGAAGCCGTAGAAAAAACCAGTGCCGTTGCTGAGGCACTGGCCAAGAAATTTGGGGCTGAATTACGTAGTTAAGGGCTAAATGTTTTGCTGACGCAGGAAAAAGGATGAAGGATAGCGAAATATATATGAATTTAGGCACCATGCACCTGGAGGTTTCTTATGGCTGAAGAGGTAATCAGGGTTGACGTAGAGATATTTGGTGAGTATTATACCTTGAAAGGCAACAGCAGCCAGGAAGAAATGTTGGCGCTGGCCCAATATGTTAACCGCAAGATGATCCAGCTGGCGACTCGGAATACCAGGTTATCAAAAGCCCAGACGGCTGTACTAGCTGCACTAAATATAGCAGACGAACTAGTAAAGCTCCAGGAAAAACACGATAACCTGGTCAGGTTGTTAGAGCCCGAAGGCAATGATGATAAAAAAGACTCATGAAAAATATTTCATGAGTTGTTTTTTTACCCGGGATAAGCAATAGAATGGTTTGGGAATATTACTAGTAAGAATGGGGCTGTAAACAGATATGAGAAATGAGGAAGTGGCCTGGATTTTTTATGAACTGGCCGACTTGCTGGAGTTTAAGGGAGAAAATTTTTTTAAGATACGCGCCTATAGAAATGCGGCCCGGGTTTTGTCCGGCTTAGCGGAACCGCTAGAAAAGATTGGACAAAGAGGAGAATGGACGAGGGTTCCAGGCATTGGTAAAATCATTGCGGCCAAAATAGATGAAATTCTCACCACAGGGCACCTAAATAAGTTGGAAAAACTAAGGTGCGAAATTCCCCCGGGTATTGTAGAAATAATGTCTCTACCAGGCATTGGGCCCAAACGGGCGGCACTGTTTTATGAAAGGCTCGGTGTCACTACCATAACCGAGTTGGATGAGGCAGCCAAGGCCCGGCGGTTAAGAAACCTGCCGGGCATGGGGGCCAAAGGGGAGCAGGACATTATTAGAAATATCAGGACACGCAAAAAACGCCACGGCCGCATATTACTGGCTACAGCTCAGTTGCTGGCAGGTGAACTGAAAGACTATCTGTTGACACTACCAGATGTAATAAATGTGGAAGTGGGCGGCAGTGTACGACGCCGGAAGGAAACGGTGGGGGATATTGATCTGGTTGTTGCAACATCTAACCCCGAGCTGGTATTCGATATTCTAGAAAAACACCCACGGGTGAAAGAGGTCTTAGAAAGAAGCAGGGAGCATTTAATACTACAGACAAAATGGGGCATTGAGGTGGATTTAGCAGTGGTGCCTGAGGAGCATTTTGTCCACAACCTGTTTTTCAATACTGGTAGCCAGGCCCATCTGGATAAGCTGAAGGATTTTATGACCACAAAAGGGATGGAAATGACAGAACTGGAGGATGGGACCATTGCCTTCAGTAATGAGCGGGAAATTTACAAAGGGCTGGGCCTACCTTATATTCAACCGGAACTAAGGGAGGATCGGGGGGAGGTGGAAGCAGCAGCGCAAAACTCCCTGCCCCCACTGGTGGAACTAGAAGATATTAAAGGGGACCTGCATATCCACACGGTGTGGAGTGATGGACTTTGCACCATTGGAGAGGTTGCCAAAAGGGCCCAGGAAAAAGGCTATGAATACATCGCCATTACAGATCACTCCCAGTCACTGAAAATTGCCGGTGGACTCTCCCTTGATGAACTAGAAAAGCAGCACAAGGAAATAAAATCCCTGAACGAGAAAATGGATGGGTTCACCATCCTTACCGGTATTGAGGCCGATATTCTTCCCGGGGGCGAGATAGATTGTCCGGATGGGATTCTGAAGGATACTGATCTGGTTATCGCCTCTGTGCACAGTGCCTTTAAACAGGACCGGGAAACAATGACAGCCCGGATTGTTTCCGCCATCGAAAATAAAAATGTGGATATAATTGGACACCCTACCGGACGTCTGCTGTCCAGAAGGGATGGCTATGACCTTGATCTAGAGCGGGTGTTGGAGGCATCTGCCGATTGTGATACTATATTAGAAATAAACTCCTCACCGGATCGGCTGGATTTAAATGATATAAATGCACGCCGAGCAAAGGAAAAAGGGATTAAAATAGCCATTAACACAGATGCCCATGATCTGAAGAGGATGGATGAAATGTGCTATGGTGTATCTGTAGCCCGCCGGGCCTGGTTGGCGCCGGATGATATAGTGAACACAATGCCGGCTAAAAAATTGATTAAATTTCTGCGCAAAAGACATAAATGATAAAGGACTAGTTCAAGGTATGGTAGAAAAACAATTTTCATTGCAAGAATTTACCTGCGGGGAAAGGGTCCTTCCCCGTTCTTTTTACGCCAGGGACACTGTAACAGTGGCCAGGGAACTATTGGGCAAAATTATTGTCAACTATACACCGGCCGGTCCCATAGCCGGAAGAATTGTGGAAACGGAGGCTTACATCCAGGGTGATCCGGCTTGCCATGCCGCCCGGGGTATGACGCCGCGCAACAGGGTAATGTTTGGGCCGCCGGGCCACGCCTATGTTTATTTTATCTACGGCATGTATCACTGTTTTAACACCATTACTGCCCGGAAAGGGGTGGGGGAGGGGGTACTTATTAGGGCCCTGGAACCTTTGACGGGCCTGCCCATTATGCGGGCTAATCGCAAGCGGAAAAAAATTGTAGACTTGTGCAGTGGGCCGGCCAAGCTGGTGCAGGCCCTGGGCATTCTCCCCCAACATAACGGTGCAGACCTGACTGTAAGGCCTCTGGTGCTCCTGGAAGGCCCTCCCCCCCAGGAAGGCATTGTCACCACAACCCGCATCGGTATCAATGTGGGGGAGACACTGCCCTTTCGTTTTTACCTGGAAGGTAATATGCATGTCTCTAGAAAATAATAGTCTTTGGGGTATTACTTTGGGGTCGGGTGGAAAGTGGAAAGTGGAAAGC